>JANTFI010000047.1 GCA_024763505.1 Gammaproteobacteria bacterium | reverse complement strand
CGATCTATGAAAGCGATTGCCGTTGGCTGAATGGATCAGGCGGGTTGTGGTCGTCCGCAATCAATAGAATCCTGGAAGAGGGCGGATAAAAAAAGGGAGCATAGTGTTCCTATGCTCCCGGGGTGTTTCAGTAAACGTGGGTTAGCGTCTCAAACCCGGATTGAACGAAATGCCGTCATCCTTGCGATTGCTGTTGTTGCTGCCATCCCAGCTATCGCCACCATAGGTGAAACCATCACTGAAATCGCGCATTTCACCGGGCATATCCTTCGCGGTATTCTTGAACTCTTCTCCGACATCGATCGGGTTCGGTACTGAAACCGACGGGGCTTTCCAGCCGCCCGGCATAGTACCCAGTGCATTCGGGGTATCGAGCATGTCTTCCCAGGCTACCGCTGCGCCTTCTTTCGGGTCGCTGAAGTTAAACCATTCGGAAGGGCCGCCTTTCTTGCCCCACAAATTATCGTAATCGCGATTCCACGGCGCACGCCCCCAACTGCGGTTCCACGGGCCACTCATCGGCAGCGCTTCGTCGTAGATGTTACCGGGTTTGCCGGGCCACAAGTCTTCCATGAAATTACTGTTGCCGGTAAAAGGCATGTTGTTCTTTTTCTTGCGGTACATCGGGTATGGCGCGCGCGCATAAGGGTTGCCATAGTAAGGCGCAGGCGGATATGTTCGGTAAGCCTGCTGCGGTGCCGGGTAGCCATAATTATAGGCGCGAGGTGCCTGATACGGGTTACGGTAAGGCTGGCTGTAGCTGTTGGTGTACGGGTTGTAGTAACTGCCGTAGGAGTTGGATTGTGGATTCCACTGTGCCGATGCACCCTGACTGATGGCCAGAGCCAGCAGCAGACCGGCTTGCGTGGCAAGTTTCAAAAAATTCATCTCTGTCTCCGATTGGGGTTCTGGCGTAACGGGGGTTGCCAGTGTTTATTGTGTGTATAGACGGAGAGTATATTAGAAAACGCTTTTACAATCAATATAAGAAAATACTAATATACGAATTCAGGCCGTTATTTTTGATAATACCGTTCGGCCGCCATCACGGTCTGGGTCATCAGTGTGGCGATGGTCATCGGCCCGACACCGCCGGGTACGGGCGTATAGGCGCGACAGCGGTCGGTGATGGCAGAAATCTCGATGTCGCCGACGCCACCCGGGTGGTAACCGGCATCGATGACCACGGCGTCATCCTTGATCCAGTCCCCGCGGATCAATTCGGGACGACCCACTGCGCCGACCAGAATATCGGCCTGGCGCACCATATCGGGCAGGTTTTCGGTGCGCGAATGGCAAATGCTGACGGTGGCATTTTCATTCAACAGCATCATCGCCATCGGCTTGCCGAGAATGGCACTGCGCCCGACCACGACCGCATGTTTACCTTCAATCTCGATATCATAAGCCTTGAGTATCGCCATGATGCCGGCAGGCGTAGCCGAGCCATAGGCGAATTGTTGCATCGCCATCTTGCCAAAGCCGAGCGAGGTTACGCCATCGACATCCTTCTCCAGTGCGATCGCATCGAAACAGGCGCGCTCGTCGATTTGAGCCGGTACCGGATGCTGCAGCAGGATGCCATGCACATCCGGGTTGTCATTGAGTTGTTGAATTTGTGCCAGCAATTGTTCGGTGGTCGTGTCTTCATCCATTTCGACCTTGATCGACTCCATGCCGACCCTGCGGCAGGCATTACCTTTCATTTTGACATAGGTAGCCGAGGCCGGGTCAGCGCCGACCAGTATGGTCGCCAGAATCGGTGCGACATTATTATTTTGCTGGCGGATGCGCTCCACCCGGGCTGAAAGCTCGGTTTCGATCTTTGCAGACAGTGCTTTTCCGTCGAGAAGAATTGCGGGCATAACCATTTCCGGTAAGTAAAAAAATGCGCGGCATTATAGCCGAAACCAATGCCGAACATGAAAAAACTGGAGCTTTGAAAGCTGTTTCGGATTTTAACTCGAGCGCTCCAAAAAAGCGCTGAAGTTGAATCCGGTGTTGGCTACAGATATTTTTGCCAGAATTCGGCCTGGCCGAATTCATCGTTCAGCCGGTAGGGTTTGAAACCGGCATCGCCATAGGATTTTTTTGCTGCAGCGTTGCCCGATAACACTTCAAGCGTTAGTTTGCTGCAACCGCGCTGCCGCGCGATGGCTTCCGCCGCCGCCAGCAATTGTTTGCCGATGCCGCGACTGCGGTACCCGTCGGCGACGTATAAATCGTGGATATTCAGCAGCGGCCGGCAGGTGAAGGTGGAGAAGCCTTCAAAGCAATTGCACAGGCCGATCGCCTGATCGCTATCGAAAGCCAGCAGGGCAACAAAGTCATCACGTTTTTGCAATGCTTCGATCAGGTGATCATGGGTATATTCGGACAAGGCTTCTCCGCCACCCATTGGATGCAGTGCGTAGCGGTTGAGCAAGTCCAGCAGGGTTTGTGTCTGTAGCGGATCCGATAAATCGGCTGGCTTGATATCGATCTTCAATTTTCCACCAACGCATCTTCCGGCTTGTTGAAATTGCGGATGCCTTCGTACACGATCTTCCAGCCATTGTCCTGTCTTTTCCAGTACAGCTCTTTCGCGCTGTCGACATTCAGGTTATTGCTTCGGTATTGCTGGTCATATTGCATCAGCACCAGTCCGGGTTCATCGGGGTAGGCGTAAATCGCCAGATTGCTAAATTCGACCTGTACCTGTTTGCGATCACGGTTGACCCATTTCTTGTGTCCGGCAAACTGGCGGAAATTGCGACCTTCTGCCTGTAATTCACGGGTCGAGTAATGTTGCAGGTAACGATTCAGGTCATTGCTTTCCCAGTCATCCAGCCAGGCAGTGAATTGCTGCAGTATATCCTGACGCCTCTGTTGCCATTGCTGTTCGCTGATCCAGTTGACTTCGCGTGCATTGATGATCGGGGTATTGTGCGCCGTGTCGATATAGCGCTGCAGGGAAGTAAAGTCATCGTTGCTGACCACCATGCAACCATTGCTCGCCCACGGCGCTCGGTTGTAGGTATAGGACGGCGTTCCGTGCAGCCAGATTCCGCCGCCGGTGCGTTGTTTGCGCTGATCCCACACATTCGGGTAATTAACCGGAAATGCACCGCGGCCGTACAGGTCGGGCAATTCCTGATCATCGATGTAACGGGTGACATGATACACCCCGATCGGGGTTTTCTGGTCGCCGCGTTTTTGCTTGCCGGCACCCTTGACGCCGATGGTCAGAAAGAAATCATTCTCCAGCACCGGCATGCCCTGCTCATTGCGATACACATACAAGCGTGACCGTGACTGGTCGATGACAATGACATAGGGTTGATTGTCGGCGATCTGGATGATGTTTTCCGGCAGCATGCCGTCCAGCGCCGGCGTTCTGGTGTGCAGCAGGCGCTGGCGGATTTCAAACTTCAGGTCATGGATGCCCGAAGTACTGGTGATTGCGCCGCCGATATCCGACACGATGCCGGCTTTGGCCATCAGCAGGTCGCCATAAACCAGCTGGCCGATCTTGCTGGTCGGGTATTGTTTAATGAAGCGACGCGTTTCATCGAGCGCCTGATCATGGTTGAGCTGCTGAATATCATCCAGCGTCTTCAGAAATCGTTGTTCGTACTCATGCACCGGCTCGGCTGCCGGAGCCGTCATATTCAGAAACAGTAAAATCAGTAACAGAGAACGCATTACAGCACCGCCAGTGTTTTTTCACGGCTGATTTTCCAGCCATCTTCACCGCGCGTCAAAGTCAGGCGCTTGCGGACGCGGTCCTGATAGCGGGGGGACTCAAAGCGCTGGCGGAAATCGATAATGGCGCGTCGCGCCGTGATCGATTTTACCTTGAAGCGATCGACTTTAACGCGGATAAAGCCGGGGCGCAGGATGCGAGAGCGACGATAGTCCAGCCAGTCTGTACGGCTGGCCTTGCCACCTTTGTAGTCGAGGCGGTAATGCGCGACATAGCCGTCGAAATCCTTGCTGCTCCAGGCTGTCGCCCAGCTTTTGATGGTATCGATGGCGGTTTGCTGCGGGCTTTGCCGAGGAGTAGTTTTGATGTTCGATGCTTCAGCCTGCGGGTTCGCCGGTTGCGCCCCGGCCTGAGCCCCAGCCTCTGTCAGAATAACGGATTTCTGCGGCACTGGTTGCGCCGTTTGTGGTGCTGATTTGGGTTGGCTGGCTGTTATGGTCGCGGGTGTTTTGACTGGCTTCGCTGGATTAGCGCTCGGGCGGGCTGGCTTTTGCGTCTGCTGTCGCGCTTGCACAGCTGGCTCGGGCACTTGCGTGGCGACAATAGGGCTGGTCGCAGACGCTATTTGCGTCTGCACGGGTTGGGTTTCGTGCTTGGGTAGAGCGGGCAGGTACAATTTGTCCAGCCTGGTTAATTGTATCTTGTCGATTACGCTGCGCGGGCTATTTTCCTTGCTCAGCGCCTTGCGATAGGCTTCGCTGGCAAGTCCCTGATACAGGCGTTTGAGGTTGTCCCAGGCGGTGGCATAGGCCGGGTGTGTATTGAGCGTGGCCGATAACAGGTCAATCGCCTGATCGTACTGTCCTTGCTGCATGTAAATGATGGCGAGGTTATTGCGCGGCTCGGGCAGGGCCGGGTTGAGTTTGATCAATTGTTGATACTTTTCACGGGCAGCATCGAGTTTGCCCTGTTGTTGCAACGCCAGCGCACTGCCAAACAGGGTTTGTTCCGGCTCGCTTTCGGGAGCACTGTAAACGCTGAAAGTGAGCGAAAGCAAAAACAACAGGGAGAGCAACTGGGTCATGCAAAAATCCGGGCTAGAAACTTCAAATTCAGTCTGAAAATCAGCTTCAGTTGGCCAGTTTCCAGATTCCTAAGAGTATAACAAAATCGTCTAGTGGCACGGTATTAATTCGGTAAACTGGGCTCAAAGTGCCACTACAGAAAAGCACAGCAACAACCACAAAGAGGAGATCGATAATGAAAAATCCTGTCAAGGTGACGATCACGGGCGCCGCCGGGCACATCGGTTACGCACTGGCTTTTCGCATTGCTTCCGGAGCTATGTTTGGTGTCAATCAACCGGTGATATTGCGTTTGCTGGAAATTCCGCAGGCGTTACCTTCATTGTTGGGCGTTGGCATGGAACTGGAAGATTGCGCGCTGCCATTACTTTATGACATCGTTCTGAGTGATGATCCGGCTATCGGTTTTCGCGAAACCGATTTCGCCATTCTAATTGGTGCCAAACCCCGCAGCAAGGGCATGGAGCGTAACGACTTGCTGCTGGAGAATGCCAAAATTTTTGCCGCCCAGGGTAAAAGCATCAACCAGCATGCGTCTGCCGATGTGCGGGTACTGGTGGTCGGTAATCCGGCCAATACCAATGCGCTGATTGCGATGTCCAACGCGCCGGACTTGCAGCCGCAGCAATTCAGCGCGATGAGCCGGCTCGATCATAACCGCACCCTCGGTCAATTGGCCAACAAAACCAATTCCAAGGTGGCGGATATCCGACGCGCCATCATCTGGGGCAATCATTCGGTAACCCAATACCCGGATATCAGCCAATGCACGATCAACGGCCAGCCAGCCTTTGAACTGGTTAGCCGCGACTGGGCCATCGACCACATGATTCCGCGCATCCAGCGCCGTGGTGCCGAGATCATAGAAGCCCGTGGCTTGTCTTCGGCCGCTTCTGCGGCCGACGCGGTGGTGAATCATGTGCATGATTGGGTGTTGGGAACACCGACCGATGACTGGATCAGCATGAGTGTGCCGTCCGATGGCAGCTATGGTATTAGCGAAGGCATTGTCTTTTCCTTGCCGGTGACTTGCCGCGAGGGTCGGTATGAAATCGTGCAGGGGCTGGAAATCGATGCTTTCAGCCGCACACGGCTGAATATCACGGAACAGGAATTACTTTCCGAAAGGGCAGTGATCCGGGATTTGCTGAATCAGGGATAGCTTGCGCGGGCCGCAGCGGTCGGCTCGATTGCGCCGCTAACCAGCCGTGCTATTGAGCTGACCCGAAGGCGCAGAGTTTGCTATGCTGCGACGATGAAAAATCTCTATCTGGTCGACTCCAGTATTTATGTGTTTCGTGGCTGGCACAGCCTGCCGGAAGAGTTGGCCAATGCGCGCGGAGAAGCGAACAATGCGTTTCGCGGCTTCTGTGAATTCAGTTATCACTTTCTGCAGGCCGAGCGCCCGCAGGAAGTCGTTTTTGCCTTCGATGAAAGTCTGCATCATTGCGCGCGCAAGGCGATATACCCCGACTACAAGGCCAACCGCGCAGCGGCACCGGAGTCTTTAAAACGGCAGTTTGGCTGGTGTCGCCAGTGGATCGAGGCACTCGGCATCGCCTGTGTATCGAGTAATCGTTATGAAGCCGATGATTTGATCGGCAGTCTGGCGCAATGGCAACGCAGCGCAGAGCGCAGGGTGACGATCCTGAGCGCGGACAAGGATCTGGCGCAATTGATCCGCGATGGCGACTACTGGTGGTCTTTCGCCACCGGGCACCGACTCGGCTATCGCAATCTGATCAAGAAATTCGGCCTGCGTCCCGAACAAATAGCCGATCAACTCGCACTGGCCGGTGACAAGGTCGATAACATCCCCGGCATTCCCGGCATCGGCATGGCCATCGCCGCCCGGTTGCTGAGCAAGTTTGAAACCCTCGAGCAGCTGCGCGAAAATATCGAGCGGGTCGGACAATTGAAATTTCGCGGTTCGGCCCGGATCATGCAATTGTTGCGCGAGCACGAAGCTGTGCTGGATATTTCGGCTCAATTGACGCCGATAAACTGTACCATAGCCGAGATGAAAACCGTCCCGATCCAACGCGGCCCAATCGACCGCTCCGCTTTGCAAAAGTTGATGGTCGAGCAACAGCTCGATGCCGCGCGCCAGCAAAAATGGTGGACGCTTCTCGATGCGTTGGAGGCGTCTCGATGCTGATTCTGTTCAACAAGCCGTATCATGTAATGAGCCAGTTTTCGCCCGAAGGTGACAAGACGACGCTGGCGGATTTCATCGACATCAAGAAAGTCTATCCGGCCGGGCGGCTCGACTTCGACAGTGAAGGCTTGATGCTGCTGACCGATGACGGCAAGTTGCAGGCGCAGATTGCCGACCCGAAAAGCAACAAATACAAGACTTACTGGGTGCAGGTGGAAGGGCAGCCGGATCGCAAGGCGCTGATCCGCTTGCAGCGCGGGGTCGAGTTGAAAGAAGGCCGCACGCTGCCAGCGCGCGCGAGAAAAATCGAAGAACCTGAATCATTGTGGCCGCGCAATCCACCGATACGCGAGCGCAAGCAGATTCCCACCAGTTGGCTGGAGATACAGATTCGCGAAGGCAAGAACCGACAGATTCGGCGCATGACTGCAGCGGTCGGGTTTCCGGCATTACGGCTGATCCGCTGTGCGATTGCCGATTACCAACTGGATGGATTGCAACCCGGCGAATATCGGGTGGTGGAACCGGCATGACTCTGTGGCAGCATATCGAGGAAGCCATCTCCAGCCATCTGGGCGAGCGTTTCCTGATTGAAGAAAAGCAATCCGTTGGCGGCGGAAGTATCAATCACGCCTGGCGCATCGGCAATGGCACCTTGCAATTCTTCGTCAAGACCAACCGCAAGCCGCTGGCCTATATGTTCGAAGCCGAGTCGGTTGCGCTGAACGAAATACAAGAAAGCGCAAGCATAAAGGTGCCACAGCCAATCACCGCTGGCGTGTGTGGCCAGGAATGCTATCTGGTGCTGGACTGGATGGCGATGTCGGGCAGTCCGGATGCGGAGCTGTTCGGCGAAGGACTGGCCGCATTGCATCGGCACACCCGGCCGCAATTCGGCTTTGCCATCGATAATACCATCGGTTCGACGCCACAATTGAACCAATGCTCGGAAGACTGGGTCGATTTCTGGCAAAAGCAGCGGCTGGGCTATCAGTTGAAGCTGGCGCGGCAAAACGGTTTCGGCGCGCAATTGTATGATCTGGGGCTGGATCTGATCGATAAAACGCCACTGTTTTTTGCCGATTACCAACCGCTCGCATCCCTGCTGCATGGCGACCTGTGGAGCGGCAACTGGGGCGCGCTGGCGCAGGGTGAACCGATTATTTTCGACCCGGCCAGTTATTATGGCGACCGCGAGGCGGACCTTTCGATGATGGAATTATTCGGCCATCCGGGTCGCGCCTTTTTCGATGCCTATGATGCCGCCTACCCGATTGATTCAGGGTATTCGCTGCGGCGCAATTTTTATAATCTCTACCATATTCTCAATCATGCCAACATGTTCGGCAGCTCTTATGCGATGCAGGCGGAACACATGATCGAGTCACTGCTCGCTGAGGTTCGTTGAATGTATGACTTGCTGATTTCTGCCCGGCAATTATGCGACCGGCTGGAAGATAATAACCTGCTGGTATTCGATTGCCGCTTCGATCTGGCCGAACCGCAAAAAGGCGAGCAGGCTTACCATCAGGCGCATATTCCGGGCGCATTTTATGCCCATCTCGATCGCAATCTTTCCTCGCCGATCACGGCGGACAGTGGCCGACACCCGATGCCGGATAGCCAGCTACTGATCGGCTGGCTGGCCAGTTGCGGGCTGCAGGCGGACAGTCAGGTAGTGGTGTATGACGATACCGGAGGAGCGATGGCGGCGCGGCTGTGGTGGCTGTTGAAGTGTCTCGGGCATGAAGCGGTGGCGCTGCTCGATGGTGGTTGGCCAGCCTGGCTCGAAGGCGGGTACGCCGTCAATGCCGAGTTGCCCGAGGCGCAAACCTCGACCTTTCATGCGCGTCTCGACCCGCATTGCGTGGTGAGCACTGAGCAGATATTGAGACATCTCAATACGCCGAGCTGTGTCATCGTCGATGTGCGCGCCGCTGCCCGCTTTCGCGGCGAGCAGGAACCGATTGACCCGGTCGCCGGACATATCCCGGGGGCGTGGAATATCCCGCTGACCGAAAATCTGGACGAGCATGGCCATTTCAAATCGAAGCAGGAACTGGCGCTGGTTTATGAAAAGTTGATGCAGCAGCATCCACCTGCTCAGCAGGTGTATATGTGTGGCTCGGGGGTGACCGCCTGTCACTCTGTGCTGGCGATGGAAATTCTCAGCGGTCAGCGCCCGCGCGTGTATGCGGGGTCCTGGAGTGAATGGATACGTGATGACAGGCGGCCAATTGCGCGAGAACAATAGAAAACTGACCCTGGCGCTGTATGCGCTAATGCTGGCCGTCGGCACTTTTTACCTGTTTTACAGCGGACCGGATTATTCAGCCTCCAGGTCGATCAAGCAGTGGTGGAATCTGGGGCATATCGGGTATTTTTTCATTCTGGTTTTTTTGTTGTACCGGTTTCCGCCGCTGGCCCGGTTGTCTTTGCCAATGCAATGGCTGGTGTTGCTGCTTTTTTCGCTGCTGCTTGGCACGGCGATCGAATTGTTGCAATACGGTACCAGCCGCGATCCCGATCTCGGCGATATTTCACGCGACATGGCCGGTACCCTGCTCGGGCTGGCTTGGCATCCGGGGCTGAAGGCAGTAGCTGCGCGAGTGCGAATGTGGATTCGTGTACTGGCAGTGTGGGTGCTGGTGTTGCATCTGTTGCCGCTGGCGATCGCCTTGACTGACGAGTATCTGGCTCGTCAGCAGTTTCCACTGCTGTCAGGGTTTGAAACCCCTTTCGAACTGGATCGCTGGGTTGGTCGTTCGCAGCGGCAGGTGGTCAAGCTGGTGGATGGCCGTCCGGCAATGCAGATCGACTTGCCGGCCGGGCGCTATCCGGGGGCGAAGCTGGAATACTTTCCGGCCGACTGGCGCGGCTTGCAGTCGCTGAATCTGGAATTATTCAATCCGCAATCTTCTCCACTGCGCATCACCCTGCGCGTGCACGACTGGCTACACGAGCAAGGTCCCACGCGCTATGCCACGCGGGATCGCTTCAATCGCAGCTATCGGCTAAAGCCCGGCTGGAACAAGATCAGCGTGTCGCTGGCGCAAATAGAACATGCGCCACGCGGTCGTCTGATGGATCTGTCGAATATTCGAGACATCACCTTTTTCGTCGGCCGGCTGCGTCAGCCAAAGCGTTTGCTGCTGCAGCGGATCTATCTCTTATAAGCGCTCAGAGGTGAAACACCGGTTGGTTGAGCCAATCGTAAATCATCTTGATGACGCGCCCGCGCACTGAATCTTTCTTCATTTCCTGTTTGATATTGATCGATGGAATGATGTTGTCGAGCATGCTGAGCGTCGAATAATCGCCATCGATATCGAGTCGATGCAGGGCATCGTCGATCGGGATCAGGTAATTGATGTTCATCGAGGCGCCTTCGCGGGTCATCACCGACGATACCGTGATCGCCACCAGTTCGCCATGACGATTGAACACCGGCCCGCCGGAATTGCCGAAATTGATGGCGGCATCGGTCTGGATGAAATTCATGCCGCGAATCATCCGTTTGGCTGAAACAATACCGCGTGTGATGGTTTGGCTGAACTTGATATCCAGCGGTGTGCCGATGACATACAGCTCTTCGCCGATGCCGCTCGGCTTGCGGCTGATCGAGACCGGCGAAGGCGCAGTGAAGGGTTCGTCGACTCTCAGCAGCGCGACATCTCGAGCGTCATTCTTGCGCAGCAGTTTGGCCTGATAGTTGCCGGAGCCGGACAGGATTTCAAACTCTTTTTCATCGCCGACCACATGCGCATTGGTCAGAATGTAGCCGCCTTCGGCGATAAATACGCCACTGCCGTGTCCCTCTTTGGTTTTGACGATGACGGTACGGTCTTTCAATTGCTCGGCTTCTTCTTCGAAACTGCTCTGGCGGTCGCTGTAGTTCAGCTTCAGGCTGATTTTCTCGACCTGTTCTCGAACGACTTCGAGATCGACCGGGGTATCCAGTTTGGCGACGAATTTCGGGTTTGCCAGCAGGTTGACGAGAGCGACTTCCAGCGCCTGGTCGATGCTTTTGACGCGGCCGTTTTCGACCGGTTTGAGCTTGATGCCGTGGTGCGAACCTTCACTGCTGACTTCCAGAACCACCTTGTCCTTGAGAGGGTCGAACAGGGTCCATTCTATTCTCAGGTAAGTGCTGTCCTGAGTCAGATTGCGCTTCTTGTTGCGGATGCAGGTATTCAGAAAAATCTTGTTGATCTTGCCGGACAGTTGCAGCTCGCCTTCGGCTCTGACCACATCACCAACGCGCGCCCGGTAACCCTGCTCGGTCAGCACCCGGGTGAACATCGGGCCGAGGGATTTGCGCTCGATCTTGAGCAGCCCGGAGGCCCAGTACAGATCGACCGGTTGTTTGCAGACGATTCGACCGACCAGAATATTGCGCACATCCGAGCCGGGCAATTCCATGGTGAAGTCATTCAGCACCACCGTGCGCGAGGGTTGGTCCGGGTCATGCTGGATCGGTGTCTGCTGTTTGGCTTGGCGCACACTGTATTTATCCTGAATGACGATTTTTTCGAGGCTGCCGGGCTTCTGTTTACTGGCATCGCCGTAATGAATCTTGCCCTGATCGTCCACCCATTTATAGATTTCGGCCGGGGCTGCGGTGGCTGCGGTCAGTAGAAACAGTGAGAGTGTGAGCGAGAAAATGTATTTGATCTTCATGCCCTGTGCCTGCGCCAGATTCTGAAAATACCGATGCTGGCCAGCAGCAGGCCGAGCAGTAAGCCGCGGCGGACTTCGCCACCGGGAAACGGAGAAAAACTGAGCATCAAAACCAGCCCGACGATGACCCAGAACAGGCCATTGGCCCAGATACCGAAGATCTTGATGAAGTCGCTGCGTGCCGGACTAGGCACTTTTTCGATGATGGTTTTTTCGATTATCCGGGTTGGTTGTGGTGTGGCCTCGGCAGTGCTGGTTGTGGCCGTCGTTGCGCTGGGCTGCGGCGGGTCTTTTTCGGCGACCGATAACGGCGGTGTTTTCGAACCAGGGTTCTCTGGCGCAGCCACTGGCCTGATTTCGCATACGGCTCCAAGCTGGCTTAATTTCTTCTGCCAGGCCCGGGCGGCGGATTCTTCGATCTGCTTTTTCAGCCGTACCGGCTTTCCCGAGAATAGCCGGTCCAGTTGCGGGTCGGGTAACCCCATTTGTTTTTTGAAATTTTCACGCACCTGCTGCAGGCTGTGCCGGTCGTCTATTTCGCCCTTGAAATAGACATCGTATGTTTCGCTCATCTGTGTTCGCTCTCCCTGTTTGTTGCGGTGCCTGAAGATGGGTGGCCGGTCGGTTAAAAGCTACGCTCGACCGCATAGTCAGCCAGAAAAAACAGGGCTTGCCTGGATTCGCTGTCGGGCAGGTCAGCAATCGCCTGCTTGGCCAGTTCGGCATGCCGAATCGCTTGCTGGTGGGTATATGCGAGTGCGCCGGTTTTGCGGATGATTGCGGTAATGGCGTCGATATGCTCCAGTCCGCCGTTTTCGATCGCGCCGCGAATCAGTTTTTGTTCGTCTTCGCTGCCCTGCTGCATGGCATAAATCAATGGCAGCGTCGGTTTGCCTTCGGCCAGATCGTCACCGACATTCTTGCCCAGTTCGGCACTGTCGGCTTCGTAATCGAGTGCGTCATCGACCAGTTGAAAGGCGATGCCGAGGTTTTTTCCATATTCGCCAAACGCGGCGGCGCAGCTTTGTGGAGAGTCGGTCAGAATCGAGCCGATCTTGCAGGCGGCTTCGAACAGGCAGGCGGTTTTGTTGTAAATCACCTGATGATAGCGCTCCTCGCTGGTATCCGGGTCGTTGATGTTGAGCAATTGCAGCACTTCACCCTGCGCGATGGTGTTGGTGGTGTCGGCCAGCAGGTTCATGATCTCCATCGACTGGGCGATTACCATCAATTGAAACGCGCGTGAATACAGATAATCACCGACCAGCACGGCCGCTTCGTTGCCCCAGATCGAGCTGGCGGTCTGTTCGCCGCGGCGCATTTCCGATTCATCGACCACATCGTCGTGCAGCAGCGTGGCGGTATGAATAAATTCGATAATGGCCGCCAGCAGTGCATCGTCCTGTCCCTGATAGCCGCAGGCTTTCGCCGCCAGCATCACCAGCATCGGGCGCAGGCGTTTGCCTCCGCTGTGGATGATGTGCGCGCTGAGTTGATTGATCAGTACCACGTCGGAGCGCAGGTGATGTTCGATCACTTCGTTGACGCGCTGCATGTCGGCGGCGGTCAAGGATTTCAGGCTTTCGAGGGTGAATGGGGCGCTGGTAGTCATGTCGGATAGCTGGCCGCGATGAATGGGTAAATCATAAGCAATATCAATGAAATATCGGTTGATCAGGCGCGCGTATGCAATTGTAACCCGGGGCCGCGCCTGCCTGCGAAAAATCGCATTCTAACAAAAAAGGGCGGATAAACCGCCCTTTTTGCTGAACCTCGAATCTGTTTACTTCTCCAGAGACTGATAGTATTCGATCAGTATCTTGGCGACTTCCGGACGCGAGAATTCTTTTGGTGGCGCTTCGCCACGGCCGAGCATTTCGCGAACCTTGGTGCCGGACAGCAGCACAAAGTCTTCTTTTTCGTGATCCGGTGCTTCGCACATCATCACCACCTTGTTCAGCTTTTTCGACCAGGCGGTGTGATCGGCCTTGAAGATTTCGATCTCCAGTGCGCCTTCTGGCACTTCTTCGTCGAAGATGGTCTGCGCATCGAAAGCACCGTAGTAGTCACCGACACCGGCATGGTCACGGCCGACGATGAAGTGGGTCGCACCCATGTTTTGACGGAAGTAGGCGTGCAGTACGGCTTCACGCGGGCCGGCGTACAGCATGTCGAATCCGTAACCGGTCACCATCGCGCTGTTCGGCGGGAAGTAGACTTCGACCATCTTGCGAATGGCGGCGTCGCGTACCGGTGCAGGGATATCGCCCGGCTTCAGTTTGCCCAGCAGCATGTGGATGACGAGGCCGTCACAGCCGAGACGATCCATCGCCATGTGGCACAGTTCTTCGTGCGCCAGGTGCATCGGGTTACGGGTCTGGAAGGCAACGACCTTTTTCCATCCGCGCTCGGCAATCTCGTTGCGGATTTCAACGGCGGTGCGGAAGGTGTCCGGGAATTCGTCGATGAAGTAGCTGAAATGCAGCACCTGGATCGGGCCGGAAACGGCAATGCGTCCCTGACTGTTGAAGGCGGCAACGCCCGGATGCTCGCTGTCATCGGTGCGGTAAACCTTTTGGGTCATGGTGGCCATTTGTTCGTCGCTGACGGTTTCGATGTTTTCCACATCCATCACGGCCAGTATCGGGTTGCCTTCCATGTTCGGGTCGCGCAGCGCGATACGCTTGGCGTCGCCGATGGTATCGGCATTTTCCAGCAGGCACATGACTGGTACCGGAAAGAAAGTACCGTCGGACAGGGTCATTTTTTCGGCAGCACCCATCGCGTCTGCGACATTCATGAAGCCCTTGAGCGGAGTAAAATAGCCACCGCCCATCATCACGGCATTACCGGCCGCTTGTGAACTGATAACCACAGAAGGCAGTGTGTCTGCTTCCTTGCTCAGTTTTTCATGTTCGACGGTATCGTAAACAAAACGAGGTTGAAGTTCGTCAGCACCCACTGGTTTAATCATGTGAAACCCTCCGGAGATTGGATTGATAAGATGGCCCCGCCAGTGTCTATTTGACGAGCATTTTGAAACGGCAGGCAGGGTAACCGCCACATGGTTTTGGTGCAAGTATATCTGTCTATGCCTTGATAGAGGTCATTTATGGAATTAATGAGGCGTTGCCAGCCGCGCCGGCAGTTCCGACAGGCGCCGTGTGGCCGGAGGCTGTCGCTGTAGCGGCCGTGGTTTGTCTGCCGATTTAGCGGCACTGCACTAGCGCATCGGCAATCGCATCCAGAAAATCAATGGTGCTCTGGTCTTTTCCGGCATGGCCCAGGGTTTCGATTGGCTGAATCTTCAGCCCGAATTGCTGGCTGATTTGCCTGGCCTGCGCCGAGGGTGGCATTTTCGCGACCAGCAGGCATTTTACCGGATGCTGTTTCAGGCTTTGCTGCAATTGTCTCAAGTGGCGGATGCTGGTGGCGCTGTCATGGCTGTCGCGCAGACTGTCATGCGGCTGCAGGGCCAGACTACGTTCGAAGTGGCTGAGAAAGTGATGGTCGAGAATATAGGTCGGTTGCGGGTGATGCAGGCGCGCCCGGTTGCGTTGTTTCCATTGCTGTAGCGCATCGCTGAGAGTCTGCGAGTTTTGCCGGTATTGCCGGGCATGGGCGGGATCGAGTTTGGATAATTGTTCACTGATCAGTCCGGCAATCCGGATCAATAGATCCGGGCTGAGCCAGATATGTTCATCAAAGTCGTGAGGGTGCGAATGCACCTGATGGTCGTGATCGTCGTCATCTCGGTGCTGGTCGGAGAGACCCAGTCGCGGCAACAATTCCAGCTTGTGACTGCCCTCGGGCAACACTTGCTGCACGCGTTTCAGTCCGGCTTCCAGGTCATTGCTGATCCAGATCAGCAGATCGGCGCGGCTGGCCCGTCGCATCTGCGATGGCTTGAGTTGAAAATGGTGCGGTGACTGATCCGGGCCGATCAGTACTTCCGCCTGATCGACACCACGCATGATGTCATTGGTAATGATTTGCAAGGGCTGGATCGAGGTAACCACTTTCAGGTTCGTTTCGGCATGGCCGAATACCGGCCACAGCAGCAGGATGAAAATCCCTGCGCGTAGTGTGATAAAAAAATGTAATAATGTTCGCATAGAGTCATCCAGCTCGATTGAAGAGAAACGCATTGTACAAACTCCCGATTCAAAGGTCATGCCATGTCATTGATACAAGCGCGTAATATCGGCTTTCGCATCGGCAAGCGGACCATCCTGCAAGATATCAGCTTCGATCTGCAGGCGGGCCAGATTACGACCATCATCGGCCCCAATGGCGCCGGAAAATCTTCATTGATGAATATCGTCATTGGCCTGACCACCGATTTTGACGGTGAAATCCATCGCCAGCCCGGTTTGCGTATGGGCTATATGCCCCAGCACACCCGTATCAATCCGCTGCTGCCGATTTCGGTGCGACGGCTGATGACGCTGACGCAGCGCTGCCATGAGCCAGAAATCCGGCAGGCATTGCACAAGACCGGTGTCGAACATTTGCTCGATCAGCAAATCAAGGGGCTGTCGGGTGGCGAAACCCAGCGTGTCATGCTGGCGCGGACCCTGCTGGGCAAACCCGACTTGCTGGTGCTGGATGAGCCAACCGCCGGTGTCGATATCAGCGGCGAAGTGCAATTGTATGAATTGATCGCGCGCATTCGGGACGAAACCGGCAGCGCGATCCTGATGGTGTCGCATGATTTGCATCTGGTGATGTCGAAGACCGATCAGGTGCTGTGTTTGAACCGGCATTTGTGCTGCTCCGGCAAACCGGAATCGGTCAGTCAGCATCCGGAGTATCTGGCGCTGTTTGGCGACCACAGCGAATCGATCGCGGTGTATGCGCATCATCATGATCATGAGCATGGGCTGGATGGCAAATGCGTGGCCGACCCGGCTGTACCAGAACCGCAAAGAGGCGACCGTCATGCTGGATGATTTCCTGATTCGCAGCCTGCTTGCCGGGACTTTGATGGTGCTGGTGGCCGCACCGATGGGATGTCTGATGGTGTGGCAGCGGCTGGCGTTTCTGGCCGATACGCTTGGCCACGCTTCGGTGCTGGGTATTGCGCTGGCGCTGGTCATGGCGGTGCAGCCGGTGTTCGGGGTATTGCTGGTGATCGGCGTGATCATGGTGATCCTGCGTTTATCGACCGGCGATCGTCCGGTCGCTCTGTCCGAATCGATGCTGGCGATTGTTTCGCACACGGGTCTGGCCGCGGGTATTCTGCTGCTCGGCGCCAGCGGCTTTGGCAATATCAGCCTGGAAGCCCTGATGTTTGGCGATTTGCTGGCCACCACGAAGGCTGATTTATTCTTTATCGCAGTCACTGTGGTGGTGTTACTGCTGATATTGTGGCGACACTGGCATGACTTTGTGGCGGTATCGGTCAGTGCCGAGATCGCGCAGGCCGAGGGCATTGCGGTGAAAAGAGTGCAGTTGATCCTGTATTTAATGATCGCACTGCTGATCGCCGTCATGATGAAGATCATGGGCGTGTTGCTGATCGGTGCAATGCTGGTGATTCCGGTCAATGCCGCGCGTAAATTCAGCCATAGCCCAGAGCAAATGATGTGGCTCAGTCTTCTGTTCGGTGCATTGTCGCTGTATTTCGGCGTGTTTTTTTCATGGCAATTCGACTGGCAAACCGGCCCGGCGATTGTGGTCGTGGCCGCAAGCTGGCTGATGCTGGCAATAGTCGCCAAAAAACTGAATAAAGCATTGACCTGAGCGTGCTGCACGTTTAAAATCTGCGCCCTTTTTCGAGATCGATTTGGAGAAACACAGAATGTATGCTGTCATCGCTACAGGCGGAAAACAGTACCGTGTCACCGAAGGTGAGACATTAAAGGTAGAAAAACTAGCGGGCGAAGAAGGTTCTGAAATCGAACTGGATCAAGTCCTGATGATCGCTGATGGCGACAATATCCAGGTCGGTACTCCGTCTCTTGATAAAGGTTCTGTCACCGCGACCATCAAGTCGCATGGCCGTGGCAAGAAAGTCGAAATCGTCAAGTTTCGTCGACGCAAGCATCATCGCAAGCAGATGGGCCACCGTCAGAGCTATACCGAAATCGAAATTTCCAAGATCAACGCGTAACAGAGGTTTAGACCATGGCACATAAGAAAGCGGCGGGTTCTACCCGTAACGGTCGCGATTCGCAGTCCAAGCGTCTCGGCGTCAAAAAATTCGGTGGCGAAGTCGTCGTTGCTGGTAATATTCTGGTTCGCCAGCGCGGCACCAAATTCCACCCTGGCAACAATGTTGGCTGTGGCAAGGATCACACCCTGTACGCAAAAGCCGATGGCAATGTCGAATTCACGGTCAAAGGGCCAAAGAATCGAACTTTCGTCAATGTCGTTTCTGCCTGATTGCTGAAACCGATTTGCGAATTCTAAAAAGACCCCGCTTGCGGGGTTTTTTTTCGTCTGTGTTTTGCCTCGCCGTTCGGGGGAATCAGACAGGGTAAAGAGTAAGTTGCCCGGTATGGAATGAACACAGGTCAAGCTGCGGATGGGTGATGGTGACTTGAAATGCGGCCTGCGGGAACCATTTATTGTTTGATCGCTCAAAGTTTCCGTTCAAAAACAGCAGAGGAATTTACATTGTCACAACAGTCCAGCTTTCAACAACTCAAGGAATATGCGCAAAGCCAGATCATCGGTCAGCCCAAGCTGATCAATCGATTGATGATCGCGTTGCTGGCAGATGGCCATTTGCTGGTCGAAGGTGCGCCGGGTCTGGCCAAGACCCGAGCGATCAAGGTACTCGGCGATTGCATCGAAGGTGATTTCCACCGTGTGCAATTCACCCCCGACCTGTTGCCGGCCGATCTTACCGGTACCGACATTTATCGCCCGCAGGATGGCTCGTTCAAATTCCAGCAGGGACCCTTGTTCCACAATTTGATTCTGGCTGATGAAATCAACCGCGCACCGGCCAAGGTGCAATCGGCATTACTCGAAGCGATGGCCGAGCGCCAGATTACGGTCGGCGCCAAAACCTACCCGCTGCCGGAACTGTTTCTGGTCATGGCCACGCAAAATCCGATCGAGCAGGAAGGCACCTATCCGTTGCCGGAAGCCCAACTCGACCGTTTCCTGATGCATGTCAACATCGATTACCCCGATGCCGCCGCCGAGAAAGAAATCCTGCATCTGAACCGTGCCGAAGCGCATCGCGATTACGCACAGCGGGCGCAGCAGCCGAGCGCCATCACGCAGGCGGACTTGTTCGCTGCCCGCGATGAAGTGCTGGATGTGGCGATGACTGAAAATCTCGAAACCTATCTGTTGCAACTGGTGCTGGCCACTCGCAAACCCGGCGCGTATGGCAAAGAGCTGGAAAGCTGGCTCGAATACGGCGCCAGCCCGCGTGCCAGCATCGCACTAGATCGCTGCGCACGCGCACATGCCTGGCTCGACGGGCGTGATTACGTGACACCGGATGACATCCAGGAAATCGCTTTCGATGTACTGCGTCACCGCGTCATCCTGAGCTATGAAGCCGAGGCCGAAGGCATCACACCGGATCGCTTTATCAGCGAATTGCTGCACCGGGTGGCCGTTCCCTGAGTGGTCTTCCCCAAGTGGTAACTGAAACCAGTAACCTGCAGGATGACGGCGTCATCCGAATCAGTCAGCCCGGCCTGATTGCACTGCAGCGCGACGCCCGTTTGTTGCGTCAACCCAAAGGCATTATTCGCTCACCGATGCACGGCGGATTTTTGTCACCGTTCAAGGGTCGCGGCATGGAATTCGATGAAGCGCGACCCTACCAGCCCGGTGATGATGTGCGGAATATGGACTGGCGGGTCACGGCGCGTACCAACAAGCC
>JANTFI010000046.1 GCA_024763505.1 Gammaproteobacteria bacterium | reverse complement strand
GCTCCCTGAATAACCTCAATAAAATGACCGCATCGTTTGATTACATCGCCAATCAATCGCAACCCGCCGTGATCAATGCCATCAGTCTGGAAGCCAGCTTGCAGGCGGCTGCAACCGGCTTGAGTACCTATTTACTGACGCGCGATGAATTTCAAAAACAGGAATTCGATAATAATCTGCAACAAAGCTATCAATTGATCGAACAAATGCTGGCAATGAATGTGATCCGCGAGAGTCAACAATCGCGCGATATGCTGGCGGATGTGCAGGCCAAAATCCAGCAACTCGATCAATGGCAAAAGCAACAATTGCCTGTTTTTCTCGATGATAATCAAAACATCAAGGCGATCGGTTTTGCTTCGGAAAATATCAACCCGATGAGTCGGGACATTCTGCAATTGATTTCACAAATGATCACTGCAGAAGATGAAGAAGAATATTCATCCGAGCGAAAGTCGCTGCTGGTAGCCTTCTTCAATTTACGTTACAACTGGCTGAATCTGCTCAACGAAATGCGGCTGTTTCTGGCATTCAAAAGCCCCGCATCCATCGACAATATGAGTTTGTACCGTCAGGGCGTGGACGAAATTCTGAATAAACTATCGGCCTTTAATGAACAGGATATTCTGACTCTGGACCAGACCGATGCACTGGAACAGTTACTCGCCAAAAAGCAGGTGTTTTATCAAAATCTCGATCGGTTGATTCAAATCCATGGAAGTGAAGACTGGCGTCGGGATGCCGACCAGGTCCGCAACTTCAGCACCCCTCTGATCCATCAGACCCGACATAAAATCCAGCAACTGGTGGCCTTGCAAAAACAGGCCGTGGAAGAAAAAAACCGGTTTGTAAAAAGCGAAGCACAGCAGCAGCGGAACAATTTTTATCTGCTGGCATTACTGGCGCTGGCGCTGGTGACACTGGTAGCCTGGTATTTGTCTCGCAAGCTGACTACGCAGCTGAATTATGCAGTGAAAATCACCGATTCCATTGCGCATGGCAATTTCCACAACGAAATCCATCAGGACAGTAATGATGAAACCGGCTTGATGGTCCGGGCGCTCGCTCAGATGCAAGAAAAGCTGCATGCCAATATCCAGCGTGAAAGAAAGGTAGCCGCAGAGAATTCACGAATTCGACAGGCGCTCGATACTGTCTCGGCCAGCGTCATGGTCGCCAATGAAGAAAACCAGATCATTTATCTCAATGAAGCCGCCAAAGCCCTGTTCGAAAATCTGGAGACTGATCTGGCCAGAGATATACCGGGCTTTAGCGCCAAAGAGATTCTCGGCAGTAATATCGATAAATTTCATCGTAATCCGATGCATCAGCAAAACCTGCTGAAGACACTGTCATCCCGGCATGAAGCCGCCTTCGTGGCTGGGGGGCACGACATGTCATTTATTGCCAATCCGGTAATCCGCGACGACGGCACCCGTCTGGGCACGGTGGTGGAATGGAAAGATATGACCGATGAAGTCAAAACGCGCACCGAAATCCAGAGCATTGTCGATGCGGTCAAGCAAGGTGATTTCGAACGACGCATCGACCCTGCCGGCAAACAGGGATTCTTTCTAACGCTGGGTGAAGGCATCAATGAAATGGTGTCGGCGGTTTCCAACACACTGACCGATATCAATGCCTCGATGTCGGCGATGGCCGCCGGAGATCTGACCCAGAAAATCACCCATCAATATCTCGGCACATTTGGTTTGGTGTCCCGTAATGTCAATGACACCATCGACCAACTGGGGAAAACGGTTTCCAGAATCAGTGCTGCGTCGGTAGAGGTATCAACCACAGCACGAGAAATTCTCGATGGCAACAGCAGTCTCTCCTCCCGTACCGAGAGTCAGGCCGCAGCGCTCGAGGAGACTGCATCGAGCATGGAAGAAATCACCAGCACGGTGAAGCAGAACTCCGATAATGCCCAGCTGGCCGATCAACTTTCAGACGATGCCAGAATCACTGCCGAAAAAGGGGGCGAAGTCGTCAGCGATGCAATTCAGGCGATGGATGAAATCAATCAATCCAGCGAAAAAATAGCCGAAATCATCAGTGTGATCGATGAAATCGCCTTTCAGACCAATCTACTGGCCCTGAATGCCAGCGTCGAGGCGGCACGGGCCGGTGAGCAGGGCCGCGGTTTCGCCGTGGTAGCGTCCGAGGTGAGAAATCTGGCTGGACGCAGTGCCACCGCCGCCAAAGAGATCAAGGACTTGATTCAAGAAAGCGTGCACAAGGTCACAGCCGGTTCCGAGCTAGTGAACCGCTCCGGAGAAACCCTGAAAGACATCGTCGAAGGGGTGAAAAAAGTGGGAGATATTGTCGGTGAAATCGCTGCAGCCAGCAAAGAACAGTCGGTCGGGATCGAACAGGTCAATGGAGCCGTTACCAGTCTGGATGAAACCACTCAGCAAAATGCTGCGCTGGCCGAGGAAACTTCGGCGGCCAGTGTTGCATTGACCGAATTAACCACTGAGATGACGACGCAATTGATGTTTTTCAAACTCGATCAATCGATTGAATTCACGCCGTCTGCGAAATCCGCCAGTGTGCCTGCGTCCAGCCATGCCAAACCATCGGCAAAGTCATCTTTCAGCCAGACCGGTGGCTCTACCGTCACCCCGGTCAAGGCCGAAAAAAACGCGACCCCAGCAAAGCCAGCCAGCCAGCCCAAAGCTGCGGCTGCTGCGACGGAAAGTTTCGATGAGGATGAATGGGAAGAATTTTAACACCCGGTGGCGGATTCAGGGTGTGAAGCAACTCGAATCTGGCACCGTTGTAACAAACTAAACGAAATGAATGCAGATATCTCCGGCTGAATCGGTCGGGGGTTTGCAGCCTTACCGGTAAAGACCTATAGGAGTAGGTAATGAAGATCAATGAACCTGTAACCCAGAATGAAGTCCGCATGCGCGAGGGATCGATACTGGTTTCCAAAACCAATCTGAAAGGCATTATCACTTATGTCAATCAGGATTTTATCGACATTAGCGGTTTTACAGAAAAGGAATTAATCGACAAAAACCACAATATGGTGCGGCATCCGGACATGCCACCGGAAGCCTTCCAATCGTTGTGGGATGATATCAAGGAAGGCATGGTGTGGACGGCACCAATAAAAAACCGCGCGAAAAATGGCGATTATTACTGGGTTAACGCCAACGTCTCTCCAGTGTTTGAAAATGGCCGCATTGTCGAATACATGTCGGTCAGGACACGGCCCAGCGATGATGAAATTCGTGCTGCCGAAGAACTGTATCGGGATGTCCGTGCCGGCAAGGCATCGCTGGAAAAAACCGGCATGCAAAAATTCATGTATCGGCTGCAGTCCGTTAAGTCATCGACCTGGATGTATCTGAATGCCGCGCTGGCCTCGTTTGTTATGTTTCTGACGGCATTTCTGATGACTACGGGCATGTCCAAAACGACAGAAGAAATTATTCTTGTGGCTGGCGGAATTATCACCTTGCTGTTCAGCTTGCTGATCACGCGAAACATCCAGAAAGGGATCCGCATGATGGCTGAAAAACTGGACGCCATGTCGAATGGAAATTATTTCGACTGGATCAAAATCGACCGCCCGGATGACCTTGGCGATTCGATGCGGAATATATTCTCAACCCAGGTTCGTCTGGGGTTCGATGTAATGGATGCCCGCGAGCAGGCGATCAAGGGTGAGCGTATCAAGACGGCTCTGGACAATGTCAGTGCCAATGTCATGGTCGCAGATGCGGAGTTGAATATTATCTATCTAAACCAGACGATAGCGCAGATGTTCAAGGCGGCTGAAAAGGATATCCAGAAAGATTTACCGCATTTTCGGGCCGATGATTTGCTGGGCAACAATATCGATGTCTTCCACAAAAATCCGGCCCATCAACGAGGCTTGCTGGAAGGCTTGACCCGGCAATATACCGCGGACATCAAGATTGGTGGTCGATCGATGCGCGTCATTGCCAACCCGGTCAGTATCGATGGCCGCCGTATCGGTACCGTGGCCGAGTGGGCCGACCGCACCGCCGAAGTTGAAATTGAAAATGAAGTGACTGAACTGGTTACCGAAGCGCAGTCCGGGCGTTTGAGCACGAGACTTTCGCTCGATGGAAAACAGGGCTTTATCGAACTGTTGGCGATCAATCTGAATTCGATGTTCGATGTACTGGAAGCGACTTTCACCGATATCAATAGCGTGATGGAATCCCTGCGTAAGGGTGATTTAACCAACACCATCGATCGCGCCTATGATGGAATTTTCGGCGAAGTGAAAAACAATACCAATGGCACCATCGATCAATTACGAGAGATTGTGAATGAAATTCGCAGTTCTTCCAGCCAGATCGACAGTACCTCGGCAGAGATTGCAGCCGGTAACACCAACCTGTCTGCGCGTACCGAGCAACAGGCGGCCGCGCTCGAACAGGTTGCCTCCAGCATGGAACAGATCACCAGCACGGTGAAACAAAATGCCGATAATGCCGCGCATGCCAATGTACTGGCCACAGACGCTGGTTCCACCGCGGATGATGGCGGAAAAGTGGTGGAAAAGGCAGTGACTGCAATGACTGAAATCAACCAGTCCAGTGCGCAGATTGCCGAGATTATCAGCGTGATCGACGAGATCGCATTCCAGACCAATCTGCTGGCACTGAATGCCAGCGTAGAAGCTGCACGAGCCGGTGAGCAGGGCAGGGGGTTTGCCGTGGTGGCAACCGAAGTCCGGAATCTGGCCGGCCGCAGTGCTACTGCCGCCAAGGAGATAAAGGACTTGATCAATGATTCCGTCAAAAAAGTACAGGCTGGAACCGATCTGGTGAACGAATCCGGAGAGCGTCTGAGCGAAATCGTCAATGGCGTCAAACGAGTCAAGGATATCGTCGCCGAGATCGCGGCAGCCAGTTCCAAACAATCCGCCGGCGTGGACCAGGTCAGCACAGCGATTACCAGCATGGATGACCTGACCCAGCAAAATGCCGCTCTGGCGGAACAAGCATCCGCAGCCAGCACCAATATGTCGGAACTGGCGCAAGTCATGAACCGGCAGATGCAATTTTTCAATACCGAAGTCAGCGAGCGAAAATCCGTCGGCTCGAAACTCGACTTTGCCCTGGCCAGAACCAAACATCAGGCCTGGAAGAACCGACTGCGCCATTTTCTCGATGGACAAGAGCCACTGACCGCGGCACATGCGGTATCCCACAAACAATGTGATCTCGGCAAGTGGCTGTACAGTGATGGAATGCGTTTATACGGGGATATTCCGACGATGCAGGAAATGGAAGACGTGCATGAAAAAATGCATGGCTATATTGGCGATATCATCCGGCATTACAATGACGGCAGCAAAGCCGAGGCCGAAAAATTATACCAGTCGGTGATTCAATGCTCTGACACCGTGATTCAGTGTCTGGATAAAGTCGAACAGGAAATCAGCAAACGGTAAAAACATGTCGCCCGAATCGAGAAAACAAATGATGGCCAGCCCGGATCAGGTGCGGGAATATCTTACCTTCAGTCTCGGTAACGAGCACTATGGGGTCGATATACTCCGGGTCAAGGAAATTCGTGGCTGGGAGCCGCTGCGCGAATTGCATGATGTGCCGGACTATGTCAAAGGCGTGCTGGATTTTCGCGGCGTCATCATCCCGATCATCGATTTGCGTATTCGCTTTCGTACATTGAATATTGAATATCTGCCGACCACAGTCATCATCGTGCTGGCATCCGAAGAAAACCAGATGATGGGTATCGTGGTCGATGCGGTTTCAGATGTTTTGTCAGTTAAGAACAGTGTAATGAAACCGCCCCCCGAGTTGGGCTCCCGCATCAATACCGACTATGTGCTTGGAATGGTCAGCGAAGAGCAGGGTATGGTTATGCTGGTCGACGCCGAAAAGTTGGTCGATACCGATAGACTGGAGGTACCGGAACAGTAATCCGGAAAAGCTATGGCGACTAAAAAACCTTCCAGGAATGTGATCGATTATGACCCGCTGGCATGGCTCAATGAAGTGGATGACGAGGATGCAGGTTCGGCAAACCAGTCAGACCCTGATAGCCGTCCCGCATCGCCTGCCGACACCGGGCATGCCGCCGTGAGCAGCGATAGGCACAGTGGGCCTGCGACCGAAGAACCGGCTGCCTACGGCTTTTTTGACGATGATGAACCTGCCGAAGCCCAGCCAGATGAATCAGCCTTATTGTCTGAACCTGCCGAATCTCAGGCTGCGGCCGCTAATGGATCGTCACCCCTCGATACAGCAACCCCGCAACCCGCAGACGATGAAGAAAATGCTGCCTACGGATTTTTTACAGAACATCCCGCCGAAACCGCTACCATAGACGCTGACAGCGGCAGCATCGACCTCGGTACCGAACTCACGATCCGCTCGGTCGCCACCTGCAAAGGCTTGATCGAGGAAAAGCTGGCGAATGGTTTCGATGTTAGGCTGTCCGCCGCCAATCTGCAAAAGATCGATACAGCCGGTTTGCAACTGCTGTACAGCCTGAAAATGACATTGAACAAAACCGGTCAAACTATTCACTGGGAATCCGGTCACAGCCTGATCAATGAGTCGGCCGCCCTGATTGGTCTGCCGGCTCTGTGTGATTCGGACGATGACCCGGGCTACGGTTTTTTGAGGATGCGCCATCGGCTACGGACAATAGTGAATCGGCAGAGCAGGGTTACGGATTTTTCTAGGGAAACAGGAATATGACACAAGACATGGTAACGCTATCCACGGCAGGCTCGCCGGATCTGGATTGGAGTCAGGTGCGGGAAACCGTTCGAATGTTGTTTCTGGCCATTGCCCAGATCGATATCGCATTGCGCGAAAGCGATGAATCGGTCGACCATCTGACTTCGGCATTCACCAGCATGATCGCGCATGAAAACGAAATCACGCAGGCGGTAAAGCAATTGCCCGATGAAGAAAGTACGCGAGAATTACGTGCCACCATCTTGCGAAATACCGAACAGATCAGTGCTGAAATGCAGGGTGCGATTATCGCATTCCAGTTTTACGACAAGTTAACCCAGCGCTTATCTCACGTCAGCAGCAGTATCGAAGGGCTCAGTGAACTGGTTAGTGATATGGCCAGAATCTACAACCCGGCCGAATGGCAAAAACTGCAACAGCAGATCAAATCCCGCTACAGCATGCGCGAAGAACACGAAATGTTCGACAGCGTAATGCAAGGTATGGATGTGCGCGAAGCGGTGCGCCGCTACAATGAAGCGCATAAAGATAATCTTGAAGATGACATTGAATTTTTCTGAGCATGCAACAGGAAAAAGAGTTTGAGTTCACGCGCGAAGATTTCGACTCGCTGCGCAAAATCGTAACGGCAACCACCGGCATTATCGCCAACGATGACAAATACACCATGTACTACACTCGTCTGGCGCGGCGGGTTCGCAAGCTCGGGCTGAAGAACTTCAAGGAATATCGCGCTTATCTGGACAGCCATCGCGAAACCGAGTCGATCGAACTGGTCAATTCGGTAACGACCAATCTGACCGCATTTTTCCGCGAATCCCACCACTTCGATTTTCTCGCAGACAGCGTGATCGGACGGGCAAAAGAGCGTGCCGACCGCAAGCTGCGCATCTGGTCAGCCGGTTGCTCCACCGGCGAAGAACCCTATTCGATAGCCATCACCATTGCCGAAAATATCGCTGACTACCAATCCTGGGATATCAGGATTCTGGCCACCGATATCGATTCCAACGTCGTTCGCAAGGCCTCCAGTGGCGTCTATGACAAAAGCCGGGTAGAAGGGATGGATCAACGTCTGTTAAAAAAATACTTCAAAAAAGGAAGAGGGCCGAATGACGGTCTGGTCCGGGTCAATGAGGAATTGCGTAAGCTGATTGATTTCAGCCAGTTAAACCTGCTGCACAAGTGGCCGGTCAACGAGCGGATGGACTGCATATTCTGTCGTAACGTGGTGATTTATTTTGACAAACCGACCAAGGAAAAACTGGTCGAGCGCTATGCCGATCAATTGCTTGACGATGGTTACCTGTTTATGGGGCACTCAGAGTCGCTGTACAAATCCAGCGACCGATTCAAATTGCTCGGTAAAACCATTTACCAGAAAGTGCAGCCTTAAATCATGTTTTCCAAGCGCACGCCACCGCCCGCACTGGAAGGTTTTCAATCCATCAACCGCTATTGGGATTTCAAAAACCAGTCGTTTGCCGCGAAGATATTGCCGGGCGAGTATTACGTCACCAACCAGAATGAAATTATTGCCACCGTGCTTGGTTCATGTGTATCCGCTTGCGTGCGCGATGTCCGTCATAACATTGGCGCGATGAATCATTTTCTGTTGCCCCTGCATCAGGGCGAAACCTGGTCTGAAAAACTCGAGATCGACAGCCTGGCGACCCGCTACGGCAATTTTGCGATGGAACATATGATCAACGATGTACTGAAACACGGCGGTCAAAAAAAGTATCTGGAATTCAAGGTGTTCGGCGGCTCCCGGGTAATCAGTAACATGGGTGATATCGGCATCAGCAACATTGAATTTGTACTAAACTATTTGCAGTTGGAAGGTTATAAGGTGGTTGCCAGCGATGTCGGTGGCATTAACCCTCGCAAGGTGCTGTATTTTCCCGCCAGCGGCAAGGCGATGGTGAAAAAGATTCGTGATTTGCACAACGATACCATCGTCAAACGAGAAACCGATTACATGCGCCACATTGACCAGCCAGAAGCGGTTGAAGGCGACATTGAAATGTTTGATTAGGACACGGAATGATAAAGGTTTTGGTCATCGACGATTCGGCGCTGATTCGCCAATTGCTTAGCGAAATCCTGAACAGCGATCCGGGAATCGAAGTCGTCGCCACTGCGCCCGACCCCTATATTGCGCGGCAAAAAATCAAACAGCTGCAGCCGGATGTTTTAACGCTTGATGTGGAAATGCCGAAAATGGATGGCGTCACCTTTCTGCGAAATCTGATGCGGCTACACCCGATGCCGGTGGTGATGGTTTCGACTCTGACCGATGCCGGGGCCGATGTCACCTTGCAATCGCTGGAACTGGGCGCCGTCGATTATGTTTCGAAGCCGAAAATCAATGTCTCGGAAAGCATGCAAGCCTATGCCGAGGAAATTATAGAAAAAGTCCGGACTGCGGCCCGTGCCCGGGTTCGGGGCTCGAACCTGCCGGCGCCGAAACAGCGGGACCTGAGCAAGATAGCCCGCGGCAAACACTTCAAAACCACCGATATGATTATCGCCATCGGCGCATCAACCGGGGGCACCGAAGCGATCAAGGATGTGTTACGCCAACTGCCGCCATCCACACCCGGCATCGTCATTACCCAGCATATTCCAGCGGCCTTCAGTCAGTCATTTGCCGAACGATTGAACCGCAATTCAGCAATGCAGGTATCGCAGGCGGAAAATGGCCAGCAGATATTGCCGGGGCATGCCTATCTGGCGCCTGGTGATCGTCATCTCGAAGTCGTGCGTGATGGAGCGCGCTTCGTCTGTCGGCTGCTAGATAGTGAAAGGGTCAACCTTCACAAGCCCTCGGTCGAAGTCATGTTCAATTCGGTGGCCAGAAATGTCGGGTCCAATGCCCTGTGCGTACTGCTCACCGGTATGGGTGACGATGGCTCGGACGCGATGGGCGCAATGCGTGCAGCCGGCGCGCCGACCATCGCGCAGGATGAAGCCTCCAGCGTGGTCTGGGGGATGCCCGGAGAAGCGGTCAAGCGAGGCTATGCTGACGAAGTACTGCCGCTACACAATATCGCCGAGCGAATTCTGTACCATGCATCAAAACGCGTTTAACTGCAGTATGTGGCCGTTCAGTGACTATGGCCCTTTATTTTTTCGCAGCATCCGCGAGCTGTAGGCATGAATATCTATGCGCTGCTAAGCGGAATCCTGATTGCGTTTTTCGTGATACTCCATTTCCGCAAAGGTGCTCTGGAAACCAGCCCTTGGGCTTACCCGTTATTACTGGCTTCATTCCCTTTTTATTATTTTGCCTTCGCCCTGTTTGTCGCAGATATTCCAGTTCTCGGACAGGAAGTGTTGTCCGGGCTACTGTTTTTCGCGCTGGCCGGGTGGTCGATCCTATCTCGACAGCGACTGGGGCTGATGCTGGTCGGTCTAGGCTGTCTGCTGCATGGGGTTTATGATTTCTATCATGATGCCCTGTTTATCAATCCGGGTATGCCGGACTGGTGGATCGAATTCTGTGGTTCGATTGACTGGATACTGGGCATTTATCTGATTGCGAGATCCCTGCAGTTGCCAGAACCGGTCGCCCGTCGGGGTTAGAATAAACCGCTTGGCAAGCGTGAAACAGATTTTGCGTGGTTCATCTGTTATGCGAAGAGCAGCCGGGCATCCATCCTCTTCCACGCGAGAGCTTGAAAACAGTTATACTTGCCATTCAGCCAAACCTTCCCAACCCAGCATTCAAACGGATACGCGCTTGTTTCAGTCTATTCAGGTTATTGCTTTCGATCTCGACGACACCCTGTGGCCGTGCATGCCGACCATCGAGCGGGCGGAAAGGCAAACCTATCGCTGGATGCAGCAGCATTACCCGCGCATCACCGAAAAATATTCCGAGCAAGATTTACTCGATTTGCGCAGGCAATTCATGCAGCGAGATGAAAAATATACTATCGACCTGTCATTGATGCGAAAGCATTGGCTGGCCGAATTGGCAGAAGAATCTGGCTACCCGGCAGACTCTTTATCGAGGCAGGGTTTCGAATTGTTTCACCGGTTGCGCCACGAGGTGGAAATCTACCCGGATGTGTTTCCTGTGCTGAATCAACTTCGGCCTCAATACCGGCTTGGGTCGATCAGCAATGGCAATGCAATGGCCGACAGGACTGCGCTGAAAGAGTATTTTGAAGGGTTTATCAATGCCGCCGATGTCATGGTTCGCAAACCCGGCGCAGAAATCTTTGAAGCCTTTTGCCGACAATTCCAGGTCAAGCCTGAACATTGCCTGTATATCGGTGATGACGCGGAACTGGATGTCGACGGCGCACGCCGTGTCGGTATGACGGCAGTCTGGGTCAACCGTAATCAGCAATCCTGGCCGACGCATCTGGCTCCACCCGATTTGCAGATCGATAACCTGTACCCCTTGCTTGAGGTTTTGCAAAACCAGCAGCCATCGCAGACATCGACTAGAGAAGGCGGTTGAACTTCCATCAAAGCTGCGGGTCAGACAGGCGGAAATTTCGGGTGTCACCATCACTGGCCTGATCGGCTTTGGTGTGATCGCAAATACCCGTTACAATCACGCTCTTTTCACATCGACCGGTACCAGCCGGTCATTTTTCAGAGGAAATATATCGTGCGATTTTTATCCGTTCTCGTTCTGTCTCTTTTCGTCAGCCTCGGTCATGCGGCCGGCCTGGAAATTAAAACACTGCAACCGGGCGATGGAGCTGTCGCCAAAGCGGGTGATAACGTTTCGGTGCATTACACCGGCTGGCTGATGGATGGCAAGAAATTCGATTCCAGTGTCGATCGCGGTCAACCCTTTAACTTTGAACTTGGCGCCGGGCGCGTCATCAAGGGTTGGGAGCAGGGCGTGGAAGGCATGCACGTCGGTGAAAAACGCGAGTTGATCATCCCGCCGGAACTGGCTTACGGCAAGCGCGAAGTCGGTGGTGGCTTGATTCCGGCTAACTCAACGCTCAAATTCGAGGTAGAGCTGCTGGATATCGTCGAGCCTCCCTATAAAAATGTCGATAATGCCGAGCTCAAGCAATTGCTCGCCAAAGGCTACAAAATCTATGATATTCGCCGGCCGGAAGAATGGAAGCAGACTGGCGTGATTGAAGGCAGTCACAAACTCACGCTGTTTGATGCACGCGGCGGCCAAAACTCGAAATTCATGCCGGCCTTCATGCAGGAAGTGAAGAAAGACGAACCGGTGATCCTGATTTGTCGCACCGGAAATCGCACCAGTATCGCCGCCAAGTTTCTGGCGGAAAGGCTGGGTTACCAGAAAATCTATAATGTCAAGGACGGTATCACACGCTGGATCCGCGAGGGCAACCCGGTGGTCAAGGACCAGGCCGGGTAAAGCTCACAGTTCCACTCAGCCGGTATGCGGTCAACGTGCTGCCCGGGGTGAAATCATCGGTTGCAGTGACGTCATCACCCGTTCGGCCAGCTTCGGCTGGGCCAGCGCAGTCGGGTGAATGCCGTCACTTTGCATCAGTTTCGGGTCGCTTGCTGCTATGCCTTCGAGAAAGCGCGGTAAATAGATGATCGCGTAGCGATCCGCCAGCGTCTGGTAAATCTGTTGAAAGCGACGGTTGTACACCGGACCGAGATTCGGCGGCATGCGAACACCGATCAGCAAAACCTGAATTTTTCGATCGAGCGCGAGTTCGATCATGTCGGCCAGGTTTTGCCGGGTCTGGCGAAATGAATAACCACGCAAACCGTCATTGCCGCCCAGTTCGAGAATCAGAATCTGCGGTTGATATTTCGACAGCAAGTCAGGCAAGCGTTCGCGCCCGCCGATGCTGGTTTCGCCGCTGATGCTGGCATTCACTACGCGCAGATCTGACTGCCGTTGCAACTGTTGTTGCAGCAATACCGGCCAACTGTCTTGCCTTGATATATTATGGGCAGCACTTAAACTGTCTCCCAAAATCAGTATCACCGGTGCTGGCGGTGTAGTTTCTTGCGCGGTAGCATTGATCGAAGCCAGACCCGTGAACAGGCCAAGAGCCAGAGAAAAGTAGATGAATGATTGCATTGTGGTTTCACAGTTGGTTAAAACAGTCGCTTCGGCCGAAGGCCGTTTGACTATCTTGCAGGACATTTCACTGAATGTGAAGCAGGGTGAGGCACTGGTGATCAGTGGTGAATCGGGCTCGGGAAAAACCACGCTGCTGGGTCTGATGGCCGGTCTCGACAGTGCCGACAGTGGTGAAGTGACCCTGCTCGGGAAAACCCTGAGCGACAAGACGCAAGAGCAGCGCGCCGCGGTACGACAGGGTCAGGTCGGGTTTGTATTTCAATCCTTTCATCTGGTCAGCGGGGCGACCGCTTTGCACAATGTGATGCTGCCGCTGGAGCTGTCCGGCCAGCCTGCTGCACTGGCCACCGCCGAACAGGCGCTGCATCGGGTGGGGCTGGAGCACCGCCTGTACACGCCGGTCGAACTATTGTCCGGCGGCGAGCAGCAGCGCGTTGCCATCGCCCGCGCCTGGGCGGTTCGACCCAGGATTCTGTTCGCCGACGAGCCGACCGGTAATCTCGACACCCACACCGGCGCGCAGATCATTGATTTGCTTTTCGAGCTGCGCGATCAGGCCGATTCCAGCCTGATTCTGGTCACCCATGAACAGCGACTGGCGCAGCGTGGCGACCGCCAACTGGTGATGGCGCAAGGCCGTATTGCAGAAACCTCATGAATCGTCTGATGCCACAACTCAAGTCCTGGTGGCTGCTGGGGCTGGCTACGCTGATTACCATCACCATTGTCGCCGCCAGCCAATTGTTCACCCAGCGCATCAGCCGCCTGCTCGACCAGCAAGCCGGTGAACTGCTGGCCGCCGATCTACTGATCAAATCCAGCGAGCCGCTGGATTCTTCCTACCGACAGCAGGCGCAATCACTCAGCTTGCAAACTGCGCAAGTGATCACTCTGCGTAGCGCCATTTTCATCGATGATGAAGCACAGTTGATCGAACTGAAGGCGGTTAGCGATGGTTATCCGCTGCGTGGAACGCTGGAACGCAAGGCAGGGCTTTTTGACGCGCCGGATAAAACCGGTCAAGGACCGCTGCCCGGAGAAGTCTGGATCGACAGTAAACTGGCTGCGCAATTGGGGCAAACGATCGAGATCGGCATGCTGAATTTACCCGCTCGCTGGATCTTATCCTACGAGCCGGATCGCGGCGGCAGTCTGTTCAACCTCGCGCCCCGGGTCATGATGAACCTGCAGGATCTGGATGCTACCGGCTTGCTGGTGCCGGGTAGTCGTGCCAGTTACAGCCTGCTGGTGGCAGGTGATGAAGACGCACTCAAGGCTTTTCAAAGCCAGCTCAACGGTAAAATGAAACCGGGTGAACAATTGCAAACCCTGCACAATGCCCGGCCGGAAATGCGCAATGCACTGGATCGCACGCGCAGTTTTTTCGCCTTTTCAATTGTGCTGACACTGGTTATCGCAATGATCGCGATCGCCATTACCGCGCGCTATTTGGCGGGTGAAGAATCCACTCGTGTCGCGGTGATGCGCAGCTTTGGCATCTCCAGTCGACGGCTGTTACGGTTTTATCTGACCCAGTTGGGCAAGGTCTGGCTATGGGCACTGCCAGCCGGTTTGTTGCTCGGAAATCTGGCCCAGTTTCCTCTGCAATGGTCGCTCGGGGCCTGGTTTGGCACCCGCTTGCCGGAAGCCGATGCCACGGCCTATGCACTGGCGGGGCTGGTTGGGTTGATTTCCTTGCTCGGCTTTAGCCTGCCGCACATACTGAATGTACTTGATACATCGCCGATGCAAGTATTGCGTCAACTACATGCCGGAACTTCCAGCCGCAGGTCACTGATCAGTGTGGCGATCAGTCTGGTGACGCTGTTTCTGGTGCTGTGGCTGATCGTGCAGAATCTGAAAATGTCTGCAATGCTCTTCATCTCGGTACTAATTATCGCGTTACTGATTCCGCTGATTCTCAAAGTCGTGCTCAAACTGATGCTGCGCCTGACAAGGCAGCACTTCTGGCTGAGTCATTATCTGTTCAGCCGTTTGAACAGTGCGCCGCGTAATGCGTTGTTCGTAATGACCGGTTTCAGCCTGACACTGCTATCTGTCTTGCTGATTTCTCTGGTCAAGGATCAATTGCTACAGGACTGGGAAACCCAGTTGCCGGATGACAAACCGAATTTTTTCCTGGTCAATATACCGACGGAACAGGCACAGGCCGCGACCGCTTTTCTGCAATCCAGCGGGGTACCGACCTCTAACCCGTATGCGCTGGTGCGAACCCGCCTGAGTGCAATTAACGGGCAGGAAGTCAGCCAACTTACGTTTACCGGTGACCGCGCCCAACGCATGATCAATCATGTGTTCAACCTCAGTTTCAGTGACCAATTGCCGCCGGACAATGCCGTGGTCGAAGGGCAGTGGCAACCGCAGCAGGGTTTCTCGGTCGAACAGGGTATGGCCAAAACCCTCGGTCTGAAGCTTGGCGATCGCTTGCGTTTCACGATACAGGATGAATCCTTCGAGCAGGAAATCGTCAATATTCGCAGTGTGGTATGGGAAAATTTCAGCCCCAATTTCTATATTCTGGCGCCACCGGACTTACTGCGCGACAAGCCTCAAACCTGGCTGTTGAGTGCCTATATTGACGATGTCCATAAAAAGGTGCTCAAGCCCTTGCTGCAACATTTTCCGACGATTACACTGCTTGATATTTCCGAATTGATGGGCCGCATTAAGGGCATTATTCACAGTGCCAGTCTGGCGCTGGAATTCTTTTTTCTGTTTGCGGCCCTGTGCGCGGTCATCGTGCTGTTGTCCGCCTTGAAAACCACTACGCATCAGCGTGAAACGGAAATCGCATTGCTGCAGGCACTGGGTGCCAACCGCAGGCAAAAGTTGATCTCTCAAGTGTTCGAGTTTTTGCTGATGGGGATTCTGGTCGGCAGTTTTGCCGCATTCTTTGCCAATCTGGTGGGAGTACTGGTTGGGCAAATGTTTTTCGACCTGTCCTTCGGATTTTCATTTCAATTATGGGTGGTTTCATGGCTGTCGGCCTGTGGTTTGATTACGGTTCCCGGTTTGCTGTTTGTGATGCGATCTTTTTCAACCAGCCCGATGCGATTATTACGTGGCTAGCCCGGATATTGCATGAAGACATTCAATTTATCAGGCAAGCGAATGATTATTGAAGGAATGATGAGTTTATTGGCAAGTAGTAAAATGTTACCGAAAGGTCGCTATCCCGGCGCTTGCACGTCCGACGCGACCTATAGCACGGCTTTTCGCTTAAACCATAGCTATTGCAACGCTTTTTGTTGCAAAGTCGCACTCTCGAACACGCTAACCGCACCATCATCCGACAGCTCCATGCAACATCCGGGCAGTGGGACTATACAGTGAGCGAAACTCCGGATCTGGATACCCTGAAACAGGCGATCAGCCAGCGCGTCGAGTGGGATGACAGCCTGCAGCAGGCGCTGGAGCTGGCGGCGCATGCCGAACCACCACCCAAATGCAAACCCGGCGCGCTTGATGCGGTGGCCCGGCTGGTGGATTTCGAGGTCGATCGGGATACTGTGCTGGCTACCCTGCTCAGTGACAAGGGGCTGCAAAAGCAACTCAGTGATGAAGATATCCGGCAACAGTTTGGCGAGCAGGTTTTCCAGTTGTCGCGCGGCGTCATCACGCTCAACTCGATGCAGGATTGCAACGAAGAAAGTTTCCGCACACCGGAACAGGCAGAAAAATTGCGCCGTCTGTTAATGGCTATTATCAAGGATGTACGGGTGATGCTGATCAAGCTGTGTTATCGCATCAGCCGCATGCACCGGCTCAAATATTGCAGTTACGAAGAGCGTCGTTGTATCGCCCGTGAGACACTCGATATTTATGCGCCGCTGGCCAATCGTCTGGGTATCGGTAAGCTGAAATGGGAAATGGAAGATCTTGCTTTTCGATCTCTGGACCCGCTGAATTTCAAACGCATCGCCAAGTTACTCGAAGAACGTCGCGCCGATCGTGAAAAGTTTATCGAACAATTTACCGGCGAATTGAAGGACCTGATCGGGAAACAAAAGATCAAAGCCGAGGTCAGTGGTCGGGTCAAACATATTGTTTCGATCTGGCGCAAGATGCAGCGCAAGAATCTGGAATTTCATGAGTTATTTGATGTGCGTGCTGTTCGATTGCTGGTCGATAGTGTCGCAGATTGCTATGCCGTGCTTGGCATCGTTCATACCCACTGGCACTCGATTCCGAAAGAGTTTGACGACTATATCGCCAATCCCAAAGACAATGGATATCAATCGCTGCACACGGCGGTGGTAGCTGAGGGCGGCAAGGTGGTCGAAGTACAAATTCGCACCCATGAAATGCATCAGAAATCCGAATTCGGCGTGGCGGCCCACTGGCGTTACAAAGAGGGCGTGTCACTCGATCAGCGCATGGAAAAAAGTATCTCGGTGATGCGCGATCTACTGGAAGGGCCGGAAGAAGCGGCTACTGATGCGCTGTCAGGATTCACAACCGAACTTTCCACCGAGCGCGTGTATGTGTTTTCTCCCAAGGGGCAGGTGGTCGATTTACCGGCTGGTGCAACACCGCTGGATTTTGCCTATTCGATTCACTCTCAGGTTGGTCATCGTTGTCGTGGAGCCAAAGTCAACGGGCGTATCGTCAATCTGACCTATCCATTGCAAACCGGTGAAGAAGTGGAGATATTGACCGCGAGGGAAGGCGGCCCGAGCCGCGACTGGATGAACAAGAATCTGGGCTATCTCAAATCGGCGAGTAATCGTGCCAAAGTGCGCAACTGGTTCAACCATCTGGATCTCGAACAGAACATTATGGATGGCAAGGCGATCTTTGAGCGTGAAATGAACAAGTATAATTTCCACGAAATCGATCTGGCTAAAATCCTTGAGCATTTCAAGCGCGATGATCAAGACCAGTTATTTGCCGATTTGGGTCGCGGCATGATCACTGCCGCACAAGTGGTCGGATTTCTACAACATGAACAGAGCAAGCATGAGCTCGATCCGTTTAAGAAGGTCAAGAAAACGGTTAAAAGCGATCAGCGTAACAAAGATGAAATCGTTATCCACGGGGTAGGCAACCTGCTCACCCAATTTGCCAAATGCTGCAAACCGCTGCCTGGAGATGATGTGATCGGTTTTATTACCAAAGGCTCGGGTGTGACCGTGCACAAGTGCGATTGTAGTAATATTCTTTCGCTGCCGCAAGATCAGCGCGCACGTCTGATTGAAGTGGAGTGGGGTAGAGGTGACGACTCCATGTTTCAGGCGGAAATCAAGTTAACGGCTTATGACCGAACCGGGTTGTTACGAGATATCAGTGGAGTTCTTGCGAATGAAAAAATCAACCTGCTCAATATCAATTCCACCACCGACCCGAAAGAAATGATGGTGATCAGTCGGCTCATTATCGAAGTGCGCAGTGTCGATCAACTGATTCTAATGATCGACAAGTTGACGCAGATACCTAATGTGCAATCGGTGGAACGCTCGCACTAAATTCAGGCAAGTACCGAAATTCTATGGCACCAGAATCTTGGCGCTGCCACCGAGTACCTTAGGAACCGGGATACCGCCCACTTTGGAACCTAATCGCGCGACCGGTTTATTGCCATTATTCAGCTTGATGACACTGCCTTTGATCGAGAGCTGCCCCTGAGATTGAAGTTTGGCCGTGCCGGCACTCTTTACTTCTGCAGTCGACCCTGCCTCCATCTTCAATGTGCTGCCCGAGCGGAATTGTCCCGAGGTGGCGGACTCCAGTTTGATGGCTTTTGCGGAATCCAGATTCATATCGTTGGCCGATTGCAGTTTCAGTTTTCCACTGGACCTCAGGGTCACCTGACTGCTATTGATGATCAGCACTTGAAGAATTCGGTTCAGCTTCGTATTCATTGCCGCGATTTTCTTTTCCAGCCCCGTCACTCTTTTATTCACACTGGTGATCGATTTTCCGCTGGCAGTTGTGGACAGGCTCGCGGCCAGACCGGTTGATTGGAAGCTGAGCAGACCTGTAAAAGTAAGCGCAAGCGTAATCGATAAAAATGGATGCAGATATTTTTTCTGTGGTTGCAAGGTATCATTCGTTTGAGCCGGTTGCATGTTTAGCCTCCTGTGTTGGTAATACCTGAAAGATAGTTCGGCTGCAGGACGATTAAAATCCCCAGAATTGGGGAGGGGAGTATCAAGATGTAGTTAGGGTGCTCATAGAGGTAGGTGTTCGCACAGCGGTTTTTCCGATTATTGTGTACCCTGTTTCGAACCACGCCAATCCGTTACCGCATTACCGGACTTGCGCGCGACAGATGCCTTCAACCTGACGTCGGAAAATCTGTAACTGATAGGCCAGTTCGCCGGTCGGTTCATTGTACCAGCGTACCCGGATATCCTTGCACTGGACACAGCCCGGCTCCGGCAGGGCTACGAATTGCGCCTCGGCAAATCGTTTTTTGATAAATCGAATCGATGCACGTTCGAATATTTCGCCGCTTCGATCACATTGTGCCTTTCGGTTTTCTACCTTGAACACATCCTCGCCTTTATCACCGACCAGTAATCGATGCTGCTTTACGGGCGGATTGCGGCGGGACTGGATAACCGGTTTCAAGCGGATGCTCTGGCTGTTGCTGGTTTGCTTGCCCTGCACGACCCGTAGCTTGATGTCCAATTTTTTTCCCAGATCCGGCACGCGTACGGAAATGTAATTTCGATTCTTTTTGATCACCTTCAAGGCATATTTGAAGCCGTCTCCATAGTCGGCAATTACGCTGATTGCTTCTGCCTTTGGCTCGATGCCCTGTA
>JANTFI010000045.1 GCA_024763505.1 Gammaproteobacteria bacterium | reverse complement strand
GTTGATAATATCGATCGAGAAAGCGTGATTTCAATTCCGGAATATCGACATTGACCGGACATTTCGCGGTGCAGGATTTGCACGACAGGCAGTGTTTTAAACTGTCATACAGGGTGGACTCCAGGTCGCTATCCCCTTCGTTGTTCTCATCACGGGACTGCAAAAGTGACCACTCACGCAGCAGTGCTGCTCGGCCCTTGGGTGAATAAAGCTTGTTGCGTGTGGCCTTGTAGGACGGACACATGGCATCGTTCAGGTCAGCATTATAACAGGCGCCATTACCATTGCAGGCGAGTGCGGAATCGAATGTGTTGCGCAGTTCAGGATTGATTTCGGCATCGATGGCGGCGCGCAAGGGCACCTGATCAATCGCGGTCAAAGGGCCTCCGGGTTCCGGGCTGGTTAGCTTACCGGGATTGAGCAGATTAAAAGGGTCAAAGTGATTTTTGATATCACATAAGACTGGATACAGTTCTTCACCAAAAAATAATGGTGTATATTCACCACGAAATCCGCGGCCATGCTCACCCCATAACACGCCACCATGTTTGTGTGCCAGGTGCGCTACGATATCTGATATACGGCGGACCATTTCTCGCTGTTCAGGCTGCATCAGATCCAATGCCGGACGAACATGCAATACGCCGGCATCGGCATGGCCATACATGCCGTATTCGAGTCCGTGCTGTTCGAGCACTTGCCGAAAATCGGCGACATAGGCGGACAGGTTTTGCGGCGGCACGGCCGTGTCTTCGACGAAAGCGACCCCTTTTTTATTGTCGGGTAGTCGGCCGAGCAAACCAACGGCGCGCTTACGCAAATTCCACAGTGCCGAAATGCGATCAGGGTTGTTTTCCGTTTCGAAGTGAATGACGTTGAACGCGTTTGCGGATTCTTGTAAAAGCCGCTGAATCTTTTCTTCGCTGTCGTGCATTTGCGCAGTTGAAAAGCCACTGAACTCAATAAAGTTGGTGGCCTTGATATCGGCGTCTTCCGGTAAATTGTCGAGGGTGTTTTTCACATCTTTCCAGATGCTGTCTTTTCGAGCCAGAGTCAGCACCTTGTCATCGAGCATTTCAATTGCCGATGGTCGTGCGGCTAGCAGGGTCTGCACATGCTCCAGCGCGCGTTGAAAGTCATCATAAAAAACCACGCACAACAACTTGTGTGTCGGCCGTTCGCTCAGGCGCAGCGTGATGCGCTTGCTGATGCCCAGCGTCCCTTCGGCGCCGGAGAACAGATAACAGGGGTTGAATAGCCCCTCGGGTTCGATTGACTGCTGCAGATTGTAGCCGGTCAATCCGCGATCCATCACCGGAAATACACGATCGATTTCTGTTTTGTGTGTGGCGATTTCCCGGTACAGCGGAGCCAGTTCATCGAGTTGGTCGATCGGTTGTGCGCGGGCGTGAAAATCTTGGCCGTCTTGCAGTACCACATCAAGTGATTCAATGTGACGCGAGGTTTTGCCATAGATCAGCGAACCCTTGCCGGAGGCATCGGTCGCCACCATGCCGCCAATTGTCGCGCGCGAGGATGAAGAAATATCGATCGGAAAAAACAGTCCGCTGTCTTGCAGTTTCCGGTTTAACTGGTCGAGCACTACGCCGGGTTCGACACAGACGGTTCGGGCCTTTGCATCGAATTCGAGAATTCGGGTCAAATGGCGCGAACAGTCCAGCAGCAGGTTATCGCTCAGCGACTGGCCATTGGTGCCGGTGCCGCCCCCACGAGCAGTCAGGGAAAAGCCGTCTGCATGCTGCGCATGCACACATCGCATCACTCGGTTGATATCGTCACCCTCGAGCGGATAAAAAATCGCCAGCGGTGGCAACTGGTAAATACTGTTGTCGGTGGATGCGACGATGCGCGCTGCAATGTCGGTTTCGATATCACCGCGAAAACCGCTGGCCTTGATGGCTTTGAGCAGCGTCGCTAAAGCGTCTGTGTCGGGTCTGTTCAAAGTTGTTCCAGTAAGCGTTGCTGGCGCTCTGGTTCGATACCGGCGGCGTCCAGGGTTTCGATCAGCGAATCACGCTGGATCTTTGCATACCAGCAAAATTCATCAACCACCTTGCAGCCGAGATCCTGTTCGAATTGTTGCTGGTTGGGCGAGCGAGTAAAGTTTCCGGTTTCACCTTCTTTCAAGTTGGATTGAAAAATGCCCGCCGCGCTGACCGGTAAAAAATCTTCATAGGTGATCGGTGTGCAAAGAATTTGCCGCTGCTCGATCAGTGATTCGAGGTCATCCTCGTCGCTGATGTTCAGTGGCAGCTCTGCGCGAAGGTAACGAAAATAACCCAATTTCTGATGGCGTATTTCCCGCTGGTTATCGGGGAACTGGCGAAAGGTTTGTTTCAGTTGTTTGACATAGGCTTGCGGCTGATTGACCGGATCCGACTGTGCCTGTCGTACTTTTGCCAGCAGGTGATCATATAGCTCCCGGCCTTTTGGGGTCAGAGCCATGCCGCGCTGTTCGATTTCACCGAAACGGGCAGTGTGGAAGCCATGCTGCTCTTCACCCTGTTGCGCGATAAAGCGGATTTCCTCATCCAGCGCGCGGAAGCTGGTCTGGCGCAGCAGGATCGGATGGTTGCGTCTGGGCGGGCCTTCGACAATGGCCTTGGCATGCATCCCCTGTTCACGCATCTGCTGTTGCGCCGCATCGATATCCAGTGTGCGCGGGGTCAGGTGATTGATATGCGGGCCGCGAAAACACACGATATCGGCGATCAGTCGGTGTTCGTTCAGAAAACGCTGGTAGGTTGCAAAATCCACCGTGGCACTGCGATGCCAGCGAAAGGTTTCCAGCGCTTCCTCGACAAACCGGGTTGCCTCGGTTTCGCTCAAGCCCTGTTGCTGCTCGAAGGTATCGATCAGCCTGAGTAGCGCGTCGGTGAAGATACGGCGTTGTTGTAACAGGGTCTGCGCCTGTTCGCGCAGGTGGGTATCGGCAATCAGGTCGAGGCGCAGCAGCGAGGTAAATACGCGGAATGGATTGCGGTTGAGTTCATCGATTTCGAGGGGGCGGAACGCAGTCGAATGCACCGGAATGCCGGCCACGCTCAAATCGTAATAACTGACCGGATACATCCCCATGACGGCGAACAGACGACGCATGGTGGCCAGTTCTGCTGCGCTGCCAAGACGAATCGCACCATGGCGTTCATCGCCAAGCCGCTGCACAGCGCCGGATTGCTGCAGGGCATTTTCGAGTTCCGGGTTTTCCGAAAGAACCCTGCTATTGATGTTTTCCACCATCGTGATCAGATCACCGTAGAGCGGGACTTCCTGCCGGTACATCTGCGACATGGCTGCAGAGAAACGGGCGCGTATCTCGCTGGCGGATTGATAGGTTCGATTCATTGTGTACTCGAAAAAATGCGTTTAGCGCCCTGCTGACGACTGTTGCCTGAAGTGGCCGAAGAATCGGGTTCACTGCCGGATATCTGTACCGGGTATCGATTCAACGAAGCGGCGATCTGCTGGCCACCGTAGCCGTGCCGAGAGAGCGAGAACCTGATTCAGCAAAACTTTTATTCAAAGAGTCGTGCATTGTGTGGTGGTTTTTTTTATATCGCTTATTTTGCGCGGGGGGGCAACGCTGTGCAAAGGTTTTTTTCAGAATTTGCAGCTATATGCTTACTGCAATCGAAGTGGAAAATGTCAGACTGATTGACGAATTCAGCTCAGGTTCAAGCCAGGGATCTCCCTGGTGATTTACCTTCCGTTTCAATCCCGATATTGTTTGGTGACCGCGCAGCAGAGGCAGGTTTGTGTTCGCGCTGGGCGCTGATGTGAATGTGTGATTATTTTTTCACTTGCCAATGAGTCGGAATTTCGGGAAAGGTTTCAGCATCGATGGGCAGGGGTACGGATTGGCTTGCCCTGTGCTGTGGTTTGTCGATAACTTTTGCAGACCGGTCGAATCGGTTTTATGTGTTTGAAGTTACCGCTTCGGCTGTATATAGTTAAGCCGGTTCGACTGCCGAGGGAAAGGATGTGCAATATTTTGACTATCAAACGGATAAAAGTGATAGCGATTCGGAAAAGATCACTTTTCTGGAAGGGTTGAGTCCGGGCGAGTGGAGCAAGATCATTCGCAATGCCCGCAGCATTCCGTTCAAGCCGGGAGATCTATTGCTGAAAGCCGGTGAAGCCGATGATGCTCTGTACATCATGGTGTCGGGCGAAGTGGAAGTCATCGGCACGAATGGTTTCGGTTTTGAAAACCGGATCGCGCAGATCGGTGAAGGCTCGGTGTTTGGTGAGTTGGCCTTTTTTGATAACCAACCCCGCAGCGCCTCGATACGCGCCATCTCTGAAGGCGAAGTATTGCGTATATCGCGCCAGGGCTTCGAGCAGATCGCGGCGTGGAATCCGAAACTGGCGCAGCAATTTCTGCTCGATCTCGGTCGCATACTGGCCTTCCGTTTCCGCAACGAGTTACCCTATAAAATCTAGGAGTCGCTCGAATGGAATCGCAAGCCTTTCCCAATTACACACAATTACGCCCCCGCGTACCCAAAAAAATCTGGTGGCTGCTGCGCTGGGCGGTGTTCTTTATCACACTGTTGCAAATCGGGTTGTTGTTATTCAAACCTGACATCGGGCGAGTATTGTTCTGGCAAATACTGATTCCGCTGCTGCCACTGAGTTTCGCCGTAATGCCGGGGCTATGGCGCAATCTCTGTCCGATGGCCCTGCTTAATCAATTACCGCGCACGCTGGGCTTTTCGCAGGAAAACACCCTGTCCGATCGCTGGCGAAAACTGGCGCTGTATCTGTCCGTGCTGGGTTTTCTGGTGTTTGTGTTGATGCGCCGACCCTTGCTGAATGATTCCGCTACCGTACTGGCGCTGGTTTTGATCGTTGCGTTGTTGCTGGCTTTCGCTGGCGGACTCTACTTCAAGGGGCGCAGCGGTTGGTGCGGCACATTCTGCCCGTTGGCTCCGATCCAGAAAGCCTATGGACACGCCCCGCTGCTACTGGTGCGAAACGGCTATTGCGAACCCTGTCTTGGCTGTCAGAAAAACTGCTATGACTTTAATCCGCGCGCGGCGATTTTCAGTGATCTGGATGACCCGGATCTGGAGTGGAGCGAACAGCGCAAATTTTTCATCGCCCTGCTGCCAGGGTTGATCGTAGCCTTTTTTAATTCGGATTTTCAGCCAGCCACTGGCTGGACAGCCTATTTGCAGTCGATGGCGCTGCCGATGATGTTTTCGGTCGGCCTGTTTTACAGCCTGCATAATCTCTTACACTTCAATTTTTACCGGCTGGCCTCAATGTTTGCGATGCTGGCGCTGGGCATTTTTTACTGGTACGGCGTACCGGTGGTCGCCGATGGAGTAATGCAATTATTCGGCTTGTCGATTCCACCGGTTGTCCAGCGGCTGCTGCAATTTGTGGTGGCTGTAGTGGCGCTGGCAGTAATTGTTCGCGGGCTGATGTCCGAATATCTGTACCGGCAGTCTCGTCAAAATTCCGTGCAAGCAACTCTCGGCGCTGGCGTGGAAAACCTCAAGCAAGCGCTGAACAGCACCCGCTCACTGGTTCATGTCACTGAACAATCGAGCGGTAGCCAATTGCTGATTGCCAGTGGAAAAACCCTGCTCGATGCGATCGAGGAAGCCGAGTTGCCGATCATGTCGGGTTGTCGCATGGGGATGTGTGGTAGCGACCCGGTGGTGATTACCGAAGGCATGGAAAATCTCAACCCGCCAGATGAAAACGAATTGGCCACGCTGCGTCGGTTGGGACTCGAAGGCAAGGCCCGACTCGCCTGTTGCTGCAAACCCGATGCCGCCATCAGTATCGATTTGTCGGCCGATCCGACTCAATCATCGGTCAAAAGCGAAGCCCATCCAGCCGCCGAGCCGGATCGGGATCGTCGCAAGATTCTCATTATCGGTAATGGCATCGCAGGCATCAGCGCGGCTGAACGCTTACGCGAACAGGATCAGGACAGTCGCATCATTCTGATCAGCAAAGAGCCGTATCACTTTTATAACCGGATGGGGCTGGAAAAGGTATTGACCGGGCGTAGCGCGCTGCAGGATCTCTACCTGTTGAAGCCCGACTGGTATCAGCGAAACGACGTAGAGTGCTGGCTCAATACCCAGGTCAACGAGATTGATCGCCAGCACAAGCAGGTTCGTCTCGGCACCGGGGAAAGCGAAGACTATGACCAGTTAATACTGGCCACCGGCGCGCAGGCTTTCATTCCGGATCAGCCGGATTACCGCTTATCCGGTATTTTCGCGTTGCGCAGTGCGGAAGATGCGCTGCAATTGCGTGCCTGGGTTCAGCAAAACGAAGCGCGCCGTGCTGTAGTGCTGGGGGGCGGTGTGCTCGGCGTGGAAGCCGCTGATGCCTTGATGCAGATGGGTTTGCGCGTTTCGATCGTGCATGCCGATGACCACTTGATGAACCGCCAACTGGACCATGAGGCGGCAAGGCTGTTGCAGGATTTTCTCGCCAACAAGGGGATTCGCAGTTTTACCGATAACGCGATCGAGCGCATCGAACCTTCCGGCGAATTGAAGAAAGTCTATCTGAAGGATAAAAAGATTCTGGTGACTGATTTAGTGTTGCTGTGCATCGGCATTCGGGCAGAAATCTCGCTGGCAAGCGCGGCCGGACTCGAAGTCAACCGCGGCGTAGTGGTGAATGAGAGCATGCAGACTTCCGACCCGTATATTTATTGCGTTGGCGATACCGCCGAGTTACCTGGCGCAATGGGTGGATTATGGGCGGTGGGTAGCGAGCAGGGCAAGGTCGCAGCCGATAATCTGTGCGGCAAGGAAAGCCGCTACAGCGCGCAGGCAGCGCCGCCGGTTCAACTCAAAGTCAGTGGGATCGATCTGAAAAGTTTCGGTCAATTGCAAATGGACGAAGCCCATCATTTCATGGCCGGTAGTCCGGCCGAGCATAATTGGGCGCATGTCCTGCTTCGGCAGGGACAGTTGGTCGGTGGAGTATTCGTTAATCGGCCGCAAGCGGCCAATGCTTTTATCAGTGCCTCCAAAAAAGCCGATACGAGTCTGTCTGAGCAACAGGTACGCGAAATGCTGAACCGGGATAATCCTGACAACGGATAGGTCCTCGACAACCGGTAAACCTCTGATTACTTGTTAAGCTGTTCCCATCGAGGAACGCCCATAAAGCATCATTCAAAAAAAACCGGCCAGAATACTCTGGCCGGTTTGCTTGCAGATTGCAGAAATCCGATTATGGACGGTTCTGCGGCGGCATCTGGCCGGGTACTTGCCACTGCGGCTGTCCGTAGTGCGGCATGAATGGCGACGGGAAGGGGTTATCCCGATTCAGATCACGCGGTGCAAACCCGGGTTGCTGAGGCATACCTCGCGGATTGAAGAAAGGATCGCGGCGGAAGAATTGATCGAATCCACCGTTTTTGAAGAAAGGATCATCAAACGGATTTCCCTGCATCCACGGAATATTGAACGGCGCCATCTCCCCGGCGGGGTTCAGATTCAACGCATCGAGCAAGGCTTTGCGCTTGTCGGCGGGCAAGTCTTTCTGCTGGTTGATCTGATCGATGATTTCTTCCTTGTTGCCTTCGAAAGTGAATTTCTTGCTGTCATTGCTGGCATCCTTGTAACTCACCTCGGCGTGATAGCGGCCATCGGGCAGGGTGTTGACGACCACCGATTCAAAGCTGTCCCAGGCCAGCGCATTGGATTGAATCTTCGGTACTGGCCGTGGCATCGGGCGATGCTGGGGCATTTTTGGTACGCGGTGTTGCGGGCGGAGATTTTGCCGAGGACGCTGCGCTAAATGCCCCGGATGCTGACCGATTTCGGACACGACTGTTTCCACCTTGCCCTTGCGAATCACCTTGAAGGCGACCTCGGTGCCGGCATGGCTGGATGCCACCAGCCGAATCAGTTGTGCCGGCGAATAGAGTTTCTGATCATTGAAGCTGAGCAAAATATCATTGGATTTTATGCCTGCTCTGGCGGCCGGTGAATTCGGCTCGACCTGATCGACCAGTATGCCTTCGCCGGATGGCATTAACGATGACAGTTGCGCTGCCAGTGCATGCGGCATCGGGCGTATATAAACGCCCAGCCAGCCATTACGCTGCTGATTGATGTTGGACGGGACGGGATCGGCTGTAGACTGGCTGTCGGCCATCACCAGCGGTGTGTTGAGTGCCAGCAAGGCGGTAGCCAGCGGTAATAATTTCATTTTTTTCATAGTCGGTCTCCTTGTTCTGGAAGTCTCTAAAGTATATTCAAGTGATGAAAATCACTCTGTCAGTTGAATGACAAAAGCCGTATACCCTAGGTTCCGGCCCTTTCTGCAAGGAATTGATTTTAATCAATAAACTGTCATCCAGGTGACAGAAAAATTCTCTGGCTGTCCCTATATTTGTTTCAACGAAACAGTAGGCATGGTTACCCGGTGGCGTCAGCAACATGCAGTTCGCCGGGCCATTTAACATAGAGACGAGAGGAGAAAGAAGATGATTTCCAATATGTTACGTTTTCCATTATCGATGTTTGAAGATGACTTCGATCGCTGGTTTTATCCCCAGCAACGCGCCGAGGCACCGGCAGCACGCGGCGTATTTCCCGCGGTTAATGTCGGCACCGCTGACAAGAATGTCGATGTTTACCTGTTCGCACCCGGTGTGGATGCGAATGAGCTGGATGTAGTGATTGAAAAGAATCTGCTCAGCGTATCCGGTGAGCGCAAGCTGCCCGAGCGTGAAGATTCAGAAGCCAGCACCCGACTGGAGCGTTTTGACGGCAAGTTCAAGCGCGTCATTACCCTGCCGGAAGATGTCGATGCCGACAAGGCAGAAGCAGTTTATCAGGACGGTGTGCTACACATCAGTATTGCCAAGCCGGTTGAAGTACAGCCGCGTCAAATTCAGGTTTCAGTCCATTAAGGAGGTGCATCATGAGTGAAGAAAAGAAAGTGACTAAAGACATGCAAGAGTTAAACAAGCAGGAAGTAAAGCAACAGCAAATGGCGGCTGAAAACGAAGCGCGTGAGCGAGCCGAAGTGGTGCATTTGCGTCCGTTGACTGACATTCACGAAAGCAGTGAAGGGGTCAAACTGTATCTCGATCTGCCCGGTGTCAGCAAGGATTCGCTGAGTATCGATATCGACAAGAATGTGCTGACCATCAAGGGCGAGATCAAGCTCGATTTGCCCGAAAAAATGAAAGCACGATACATCGAGTTGAACTCCGGTGTGTTCGAACGCCAGTTTACCCTCGGCGACGAGATCGATAGTGAAAACATCGAAGCCTCGCTGAAGCAGGGCGTGCTGGAATTAAACATTCCGCGCTTGCAGCAGCATCAGCCGCGCAAGATCGAAATCAAGGTGGCGTAAGTCAGGAGGTATGACATGTTAACTATGAGTAATATCAGCCAAGGTCTCAGCCGTACCTGGGAATCGGTCAGTCACGGTTGGAATCAATTGATGAACCGGGCCAGCAATGCGCTGACCCATTTCAACCACAAAAACGACGAGCAGGATATGGCCGTACTGAAAAGTCCGAACTGGGGATTGATGAGTGCCGAAGTATTCGACGATGACGACAAGGTCGTGGTTCGACTCGAAGTGCCCGGCATGTCAGCAGATGACTTTGACGTGACTGTGGTCGACAATGTGTTGATGATCAACGGCGAAAAACGATTCGAGCGCGAACAAAGCGAAGGTAGTTATCGCGTGCTTGAACGAGCCTACGGCCATTTCAGTCGCTCCATCCCGCTCGGTTATGAAGTCGAGGCCGATAGCGCCGACGCCACTTACAAGCACGGCGTGCTGCGGCTGGAACTGAAAAAGAAACCCGAACAGCAGCGTCGTCAGATCACCGTTAACTAGGAGTCAGCCTGACTCGGGGTTTTAACACTTCATCTGGCAGTTGACGCAGGCGGTTGATCGATTCAGCCGCCTGTGTTTTGATGATGTAAACAGGTAGCGGAAGAAGCAGTGGAATATAAAGATTATTACAAGATTTTAGGCGTAGACAAAAAGGCATCGCAGGCCGATATCAAGCGTGCCTATCGAAAGCTCGCACGCAAATATCATCCGGATGTCAATTCGGAAGCCGGGGCCGAAGACCAGTTCAAGGAAGTCGGTGAAGCCTACGAAGTGCTGAAAGATCCGGAGAAGCGTGCGGCGTATGACCAACTCGGTGCCAACTGGAAAACGGGCCAGAGTGGTTTCGAGCCGCCGCCGGACTGGGACGCCGGTTTTGAATTTCACGGCGGTGGTTTTACCGGCGATGCCGGTCAGGCCGACTTCAGCGATTTTTTCGAAAGTTTGTTTGGCCAGCGCGCGGCCGGTGGTGCACGCTATCGTTCTGCCGGTGGCGCGGGCGGCGGTTATTCAGCGCGCGGCGAAGACAGCCATGCCAAGGTGCTGATCGATCTGGAAGATGCCTATCAAGGAGCGACCCGCGGCATCAGCCTGCAGCATACCGAACTGGGACCGGACGGTCGGCCACAGCTGAAGAGTCGCACCCTGAATGTAAAGATTCCCAAGGGTGTTAAAGAAGGCCAGAGCATACGTCTGCAAGGTCAGGGTAGCCCGGGCATTGGGGGCGGAAAAGCCGGTGATCTGTATCTGGAAATCGGTTTCAATCCGCATTCGATCTACAAGGTCGATGGCCGTGACGTATCGCTTGAATTACCGATCGCACCTTGGGAAGCCGCACTCGGTGCCAGCGTGCCGGTACCGACACCGGCCGGCAAGGTCGATCTGAAGATCCCGGCGGGTTCATCCAGCGGCAAGCGTATGCGTCTCAAAGGCAAGGGCATCCCGGCCAAAAACGCTGGTGATTTTTATGTCTCGCTGGAGATCGTACTGCCGGAGAAAATCTCCGAACAGGAAAAAGAATTGTACGAACAACTCAAGAAATCCGCGCCGTCGTTTAATCCACGCGCCAGACTGGGGGTATAGAAAATGGTTCAGCAAAGCCTGACAGCCATCTTTATCGACGAGGAACAAACCATCACGCTGGCCGATCTGTGCCGCAGCAGTGCGCTCAGTGCCGAGCGCGTTTTCGACATGATCGAGTATGGCATCATCGAACCATTGCAGCGCGATGCGGTGAGTTCTCGCTGGACCTTTTCCGCCGAATGCGTACCGCGTCTGCAAACCGTGCAACGTTTGCAGCGCGATCTCGATGTCAATCTTGCCGGTGCCGCACTGGCGCTGGATTTACTCGATGAAGTGAAATCACTGCGCCAGCAGGTGCTTGCATTGCGCAGAATCGGCTGATTCGGCGTTGGTTCATTTCAGCCGGTTGCAGCGTTCGGGAACAGGCTGGGCAGGGCGCTGGTAGGCGTATTTGCAAGGGTTGTAAATCGCTGCGTAAGCGGCTGCTTAGGCGCTACTTGGGCGGGGTTTGACCAGCCGTCACCTGCGGCGGCAGCGCAAAATATTTCCGCTATACTGATTCGTTCAGAAAGACTTCACGGAGTTGCCTGAAACCGTTGCTCCGGCTGCAATGAACCGCCATGAATAAAAAGCTTACCATCACGCTGCTGTTGTCGATCGCATTGGCTCTGCCGATTGTGATTCTCACCTACGACCGCCTTGAGTGGCCATTGCTAGCGAAAAAGTCTGAGCCGAACCCGGCCGTTGTGCCTACTCCAGAGGAGCTTCAGGAGCAGCGGCTCGAGCAAGGGCTTGAACAATTTGAGCAAACCTTTCGCCAGGAGGCAGCGGCCTACCAGCAGGAAATCACCGAACAATGGGGTGAATTCAAACAGGCTCCACCTTCGGTCTGGATCAGCTATGACGAGGGTAATACCTTCCGTCGCACCGTCGATTATGAAACCGGCCAGGTTCTGGTCGAGATGTTGGTCGATCCAAAGCAGCGCCTGGACCAGATACAGCCAGAGCTGGATAAAGCGGTCTACCGATTGATGAACTCGACCGAAAAAACAGCCTATGAAAGTGATGTGGTGGCGCAGCGGGTCGAGCAAAAAATGGCAGCTTATGGTGATTTGCTGCAAACCGACAAGCCCGGTGATCAGCGCTTGTTTTCGATCGATGATTTACTGGCTTTGCGCATTCCGCGCGAAGGTTTTTACAAGGTCTGGTATCCCTCCAACAATACCGCGATGACCAATCGTTTGGCATCGGCCCGACCGGACAAGGAGCTGGTACGGGTTTCCTTCAAGGTACCGCATTCCATCCACAAGAAAGCGGCGAAGTTTGCCAGCGTAGTGAAGACGGCTGCGCAAAAAGAAAAGATCAATGAAGAATTGATCTATGCGATTATGGAAACCGAGAGCAGTTTCAACCCGATGGCCAAATCTTATATTCCGGCCTATGGCTTGATGCAGATCGTGCCGCGTACCGCCGGCAAGGATGCCACCCGCTATCTGTACGGTGAAGCGAAGATTCTGGCTCCGTCATTTCTGTACCAGCCCGATAACAATATTGTCATAGGCGCAGCTTATCTGCATGTGTTGCAATTCAAATACATGCGCAAGGTGAAAAACAGCGAGAGCCGGATGTATTGCGCAATTGCGGCGTATAATACCGGTGCTACCAATGTAGCCAGAGCGTTTATAAACAAAGCCAGTTTTAATCAGGCGGTTCATGAAATCAACAAATTGACCCCGGCAGAAGTCTATGAAAAATTGAAAAATTATCTGCCGCAACAGGAAACCCGCAAGTACATCGAAAAAGTCGCCCGGCGTATGAAGAAATATCTGTAACCCGGTATCGCTGGGTAAAATATTTGCGTAAAGATTACCGTGTTGCTGGCTGCGAATGATTTCTGAAGGCTGTCATCAATCGGGTCGAGCAAAGACGGCAGGCAGGCGTTGAGCGATTTTCTTTAGCCGTGAATCTGATCGCGCTGGCAAAATCAGTTGAGAAGATATCGGCCTGGTTTCCCACCCGTATTCGAGTCTATCCCGGAAATTATTTTTCCTGCCTGGAAGTTGTCGAGATTAATTGTCCAGTGATTTTTCGGTGTACCCGGCTTCCTGATATAGCGCATCCAGATCATTGATAACGATTTCGTTGCGCTTTTTATTCAGGATGCCCTGCGATTTCCAGTGCTGTAACTGTTTGTTGACGACTTGCCGCACCGAACCAACCATGCGTGCCAACACTTCATCCGACAAGCCATTGATCAAATGATGATTGTGTGCCTGCTGCTGATCGCCACGGTAACTGGTGATGCGGTTGATGTGTTTCAGAATCAAGCGGCTCAACCGGGTGGAAACATCGTGCAGCGCCAGATTGGAAGAAAGGTTTTCCTGGTCTCGAATCTTGCTGGCGAGATAGGGCAGAAACTGGCGGTTCAATTCGGGATAAGTCCACAACCATTTGCGCATGATTTCGATCGGCACCCACATCAATTTGATATTGCTCAATGGCGCAATCACCACTTGATGCGGTTTGTTATCGAGCAGGCAAACCACGTCAAAGCTGTCGCCGGGGTAAATCACATCCAGCGTGATTTCGCGTCCGTTTTCCGGGTTGTAACGTTTCATTTCAATCTGTCCATCGAGTAGTGTGTAAAAGCGCCGCAGTAAAATGGCCGGGTCGATGCTGGTGTTTCTCGGCCATTCCTCGAGTTTGAACTGGCGCGCCATTTCGTTTTGCAGAGCCAGCGGTAATGATGAAAAAAACTGGGATTGCTGCACCAGCGTGGTGTTGACGTTTTGTTGATGTTTTAAAGGGAGCGGAGTCATCAGGTTTTTACTTCCAGGCTGGATTGGCTGCTGTGCAGTAATTGCAAAATCGTGCTTCTCACTTCGAGGCTGAGCAGGATTCTGATTTCTAGATTGATCTGTTCAAAGGTTTGTTGAAAGATCAGGTGTCCATTCTCATCTCGTTCGATGAACTCGAGTTTGAACAGGGTATCGATAAAATGCCGGAACAATTGGCGATCGAAAAAATCGGGAGAATTGATCCCGTAGAGCATCGATATTTTTTGCGCAACCAGATGACAGCGCCGTTCCAGTTCGGATTCGCTAAGTGGCTTGCTGCCGCTTTCCCAAAGTACGACAAAGGCCATGTAATAGCGTTCCAGAACCGGCTGGGCGACATGCGCCAGTCGGGTCAACAACAGAAAGTGCTGGTCACTGCGGTCCGGACGCTTGAGCTTTTCTCCTGTCTGAATCAATACCTTTTGCGCCACCATAAAATCGATAATCTGTTGGGTAAATTGCTGTAATTGCTCTTGATTCCAGGGCAGATGCAATTCAGCTGCTAGAAACGGGTAAACATAGTTGACGATGCCGAACAGCTTTTCCTGTTTCATGGTACGGGTATGCAGAAAACAGCAAGCAACCAGAGAGGGAATGATCAGTGTGTGAAGCGTGTTGTTACGGTAATAACTCATCAGAACCGCATGTTTTGGCTTCAGATAAACAATATTGCCGAGTTCATGTGGCTGAATTTGGATCAAGCCCTGTTGCTCGATGCGCAGGATATCCTTTTCATTCACCTTGTCCTGCAAAGTGATGGAATCCAGCATCGGCTGGGAGGCGATCAATTTTCGGTAAAACCGGCATTGCTGAATCAGTTCACCCTGATCGATACTTTGGCGTGGTGTGGCCAGCAGGGTCGTTGAAATCAGGTTGACCGGGTTAATTACCGCAGCCGCGTTGATTTCATACATGATTTGCTGCGCCAACTGTTTGACCGATACGCGAAACCAGTCCTGTTGCTTCAGTTGACGCTGCCCTTCGGGTCCGGTATCGACTCCTTTATAATTCTCGCTATCGATACTGGTTTCGTAAAATTTATCACTCTGACCCCATTGTGGATTGTTTTGGCGGAGAATTTCTTCAAGCTCGATCGGTTTGCCGAAACTGGTGGTCACTTTTCCAAACTGGCCTTTCAGCGTGAGGATGGAACGGAGCGAAGAAAACAGTGATTCTTTCTTTTTCTTTTCGCCGTATAATTCGCCGATATAGGCATTGCCCTCGATTAGTTTTTCGTAACCGATATATACCGGAATGAAGGCAATCGGTTTTTTCTGTGTATGGATCCACGTCTCGGCGGTCATTGATAACATGCCGAGTTTAGGCTTGAGTAATCGTCCGGTGCGGCTGCGCCCGCCCTCGATGAAATATTCGATTGGTACGCCCATATCGACCAGTTCGCGAATATATTCATGCATGATGGTGGCGTACAGTGGATTGTTGCGGAAACTACGGCGTATGAAAAAGGCCCCTCCACCACGCAGCAGTCTGCCGATCACCGGCATATCGAGATTATTGCCCGCTGCAATATACGGCAATGCCAGTCCTTCGTGAAAAATGACATATGACAGCAACAGATAATCCACGTGGCTACGATGGCAGGGCACATAAACCAGTTGATGGGTCAGCGCGATTTGCTTCAATGCATCAGCATTGAAAACCTTGATGCCGTTGTAATAGCGGTTCCAGAATGCATTCAGTAACCGTTTCATGATTTCCTGCGAAATCTGGGTGCAATTGGAAAAAATCTCGTGGCAATATGCGATGGCCTGTTTTTTGACCGCTGCTTCGCTGTGTCCGGTTTTTTCGATTTCCTTGCGGATTTCGCGCTGCGTGTCGGGCGCAGAAACGACGTGCTGAATGATCTTGTTGAGATGATTGACCTTGGGTCCGAAGGTCGCTTCGCGTTGCTGGTTAAGCTGTGATTTGAGTAATTCGTTGAGTTGTTCCGGACTTCTCTTGGCATGCGCTGACAGGGTTCGCAGGCTTAACGGGTCGGAAAAAATCACCGTAGTGTTTTTGCCCTGCACCAGAATGGTCAAAAACTTTCTCAATCGTCCGGCGACTTCCCAGGAATCTGCAAACAATACGGTCAGCCAGTGGCGCTGCTTGACGATGGGGCGACCCCAGAACACCGACACCGGTACCACCAGAATATCCAGTGTCGGGTCATTTTCGAGTGCGGTCAGTAATTCTTCCAGCATCAGGCTGTGCTTGTCGTTCTTCAAAATCCAGTCAGTGAGCGGATTTTTCGCAGCAACCGAGTAAAGGCCATGATACTTGAAGCCGGCAATTGGCAGTATCGCAAAAGGGTTGGGTAAGCCCAGTTGGCTGGTGCAGTATTCCAGCACCAGTGGGTCAGACAAACTGCGTGCCGACAATACATACAGCACCGGTTGTTCTGCATTGAGTTCGGCCGGTATTTCACGGGGCAGAATTTCAACGCGAACCCATAGCATCAGCAGCTTTTGCAGGAAATGATGGAAGCGGGTTTTTGTCGACATGGCGAGGGATGCTAACCAATCAGCCGCAAGAACTCAATCGACTTCCGGCAGTGGGGACAATCGCAGGCCGAAGGTAATATCGGGCGCATGGCCGGGGGCGATATCTTCGGAAAAGAATAGCTCGAGTTGCAGCGATTTGAACAGGCGGGGCAGGCGTACACCGAATTGTGCCTGCAGCGATGTGCCCAGCGCATCGAGGCGGGTTTTGCGGATCAGCGAACTGTGAAAATCGCTTTGCAGGAAGAATTGATAGGGTTCCCGCCAGGCGTAGATAAAACCGAGTTGGCCAAACACAAATTGCTTTTCCAGTTGACCCTTGAACACACCCGAATCGGCAGGGAACGACAGACCAATCAAACCATAAGGGGTCAGATTGCCGTGAGCCATTCCGGAGTGGGCATACCACAAAGCGTAATCGGTGGATTGATTGGAAATGACAGGATTATCCGACACAGCTAACTCAATACCCAGCCACAATTGCTGGCGTGGACTCAACTGATATCCGGCCGCCAGTTGGATATCGCCGATGCCACTGTCGTTTTGTGTGGAATCGATGACAATGCCGTCTGCATTTTCGACCAGCAACTGTAGTCTGTTATTGGTTGCCTGATCGCGCCCACCCTGCGGCAGACCGAAGAAATCGTGCCAGCCGACGATGGTCTGGTCGAGAAAACCGGGGTTATTGCGAATGACCGGAATATTGATATTCAACAACCAGTCCTGTTGCACGTAGCTGGCTTGAAAATCAAAGCGCGTATTTTCGACATCAATCAGCAGGTTTTCATCTCCACTGTGGTCGAACTGGTAAGTATTGGTGACATACAGACTGTTGGAAAATGCCCAGCCCTGGTGAGGCGTGAACGGTGCTGCCGGAATGAAATAAGCTTGCAGTAATGGAGTCTGGTCGCGCGTCGGCAGGCCGGGGTATGCCTGAGCCAGTGACGCAGTGCTGAAAAACAGGCTCAACGAGCATACGGCGGCGATTAAAAGCGCTGTTGCAGAAGTAAACAAATGTTAGTCTCCGACGTTATCTAAATGGTTGAGCCTATGTTAGCATCAGCTTCTTCTTGTTTATCCTGTGTTGGAACCCGGATTGAATGGAAAATAAAAATAACTACGCGCGCCGGACGGTTTCTGCAGGAATCCCGTATCGTTTTTTGCAAGCAGGATCCGTCGTATTGCTGGCCTTGCTGGTGAATGGCTGCAGCAGTCTCGGCGTGGAACCGTGGGAACGCGATATTCTTTCGGCACCCGACATGCAATTCTCCGAGCCGGGCGCAGCCAGCGCGTTGACACAGCATTTCTACTTCAGCAAGGAAGCGGCAAGCGGTGGACAGGGGTTTGCCGGTGGCGGTTGCGGTTGTAATTAAAGGGCATCTCTAAAATTGTCTTTTTCCGCGATTGCTGTGTCAACTCCGTGCTCAAATCCTCATGTATGTCTAATGTACTGTGGTTTAGTGCGAGGAGCTTCCTTGTGCTCACGAAAAAAATCTGATTTTCAGAAGCGCCCTAAAGGTCTGCCCGAATGAAAAAAATTACCCGAAAACTGTCGGCGGCCAGTTACGCCTTGCTCGGCCTTTCGTCATCCGTGGTGGCCGATGAAAGCCCGTGGTTGTTTGATGTCGGCATCATGAATTTCAACGAGCAGGATCGCAACACCGGGCTGGAATTGACGCTCAAGGGCACACGCGCCACCAATGAAGGCGGGTTGTTTAGCATCGGTGCCGAAATCGATGTGATCACCGGCGCTACACCCAATGGTGCGAGCAGCAGCGAAGTGCCACAAGTATTCACCATGGCTTCGGGTGTAGGTTTTTATCGTGTCGATGCCAATGAATTGCCCGCCGATGATACCCACATGGATACGCGCCTTGCGATCAACGCGGCATTGAACGATCCCATCAGCCAGAATTTGACAGGCGACTATCATGCGCTGATGTCGATGGAATTCGATTACCTGGCCTTTGCGCTGGGTGGTTCACTGTCGTGGGATTTCAACAAAAAAAACATCACCCTGGTGATGGGAGGAAATCTCGAATACAACCGCGTACATCCGGTTGGAAATACCACAACTCCATTCAGCGCGATGCAAGCGCCGGGTCAGCCGCCGATACGCGGTGAAAGTGCAAAAACCAAAAAAGGCCATGAAATCAGCATCGGGTTGAATCAAATCATCAACCGTACCTCGTTGATGCAGTTGCGCCTGACGCGATCACGCTTTGCCGGTTATCTGACTGACAGCTACAAGATACTCTCGGTGGTGGATAGCCAGAATGCAGCCACGCTTGGTCACACTTTGTATTACCTGTACGAAAACCGGCCATCCAGTCGTTACATGAGCAGCCTGTATCTGGCGTATAAAAAATCGCTGCAAGCCGGGGTGTTCGATTTCAATTATCGATACTTCGATGACAATTGGCAGATTCGTTCGGATACCCTTGAAACCGGCTTCAAGTTCAAGCGCGAACAGGGCTATTTCTGGCGGCCGTCGCTGCGCCTGTATCGACAGGATGCTGCATATTTCTATCGCCACAGCCTGCCAAACGGTGAAGCCTTACCGCTATACGCCAGCGCAGAATTGCGCCTCGGCGCGTTTGACGCAACTACCTTAGGGCTGGAACTGGGCAAGGATCTCGCGCTCGGGCGCAAGCAAAGCCTGAGCATCGAATATTACACACAGCAGGGTGAAAGCCACCCGGATGATGCCATCGGGCTACAGCGCCAACAGAATTTATACCCGACGCTGAAAACCTGGGTGATTCGCTATGTGTTTGCATTCAAGTGGTAATTACTCATAAATCCCATGCTCACGCGGGACGAAGAATTTGATGCCTGGGCAGCGTTTCTGCATCATTTACAGTTTGATCTACGGGCGCGCAATACCAATGAAAACATCACCAGGTTGAAAGTCAGACGTTGTCATTCATGATGTAGATCAATGTTCGAGGTACTATTGAAAACAACGTTTTTATCTGTGACCAATTGTACATTTTAAAATCTAAATAATATTCATCATAAAATTATACTTTATTGAAGTCTCTGGAGGTTGAGATGAAAAAAATGATGATTGTTATGGCGTTAGCATTGTCTGGTGGATTGTGTGGGCCGGCGCAGGCAACTTTTTTCACGGATGATTTCAACGATGGAAATATGGATGGGTGGACGCCTAAAATTGGCAACTGGTCAGTCGGGTCCGGAAATGATATCAGTAATAGTTGCAGTGTTTACGGTGTTGTTTGGAAGGATGATTCTTTCGGTGTTTATCAAAAAATCCAGGTCGATGCCTACTTTGATTTTACAAACGAGGACAGTACTTACGCTCATTTAAGGTTGAGGACAAAACAGCCATTTTGGGATTCCGGTTATCTTGCTCAATTTACCGAAAACAAGATTAGTGTCCAAAATACATATGAAGGTGGCAACCCGGTAATTGCATCCTATACGTTTTCGGATTCTCCTTTTGTTTCTCCTGACTGGTATGAGATTGCCTTCAGTGTAGACGGCACAGGCTCCAATACGCAATTTGGTCTCTGGGTGAATGGAGTGCAATACCTGGATCAGAATT
>JANTFI010000044.1 GCA_024763505.1 Gammaproteobacteria bacterium | reverse complement strand
CGGTTCGGCCATTTATCAGCAAGACCAGCTGGAAACCGGCATCAAGTCGTTTGCGGTGATCGCGTTTAATGACAAGAGTCGCGTCACCATGAGTCCGGCTACCGTTTTCAAGATTGAAGAGCATCACTACAAACCGGCCGCGCCGAAAGAAAACAATGGCTTTCTGCGCTTTATCCGCGGCGGTCTGCGACTGGTGACAGGCTTGATCGGCAAGCTCAATCAACCCTCTTATCGCGTGGCCACGCCGACGGCCACCATCGGCATCCGTGGCACCGGTTTTGATCTGGCCTGCGATGGCGAATGCGTGGACAAGACCGCCTTTTTCAACCCGCAACGCCATACCCTGGCGGCATCGCTGTTGAAATACTTCCTCAAACCGGCCTACGCGATCAATGAAAACGGCATGTATGCGAGAGTGTGGAATGGCGCGATCGAATTCCAGTTTCAGGGCGGCAAGATGTTGCTGGAAAATGGCAAGGCTGCATTTTTGAAAAACGGCTTCACCCGCCCGGTTATCATTCCGGATTTTCCGGTACATTTACGCGGCATGGGTGGCGCGCCGAGGCCGGATGGCGTGCAGGTGCCGGATGATTTGTTCGCCGCGGTCGATGATCAGGACATCAAGCCGGGGCTGTATGTCAGTGTGCGCGATGGCGATGTCTCGGTGCAGGGTCGAAATGGCAAAACCATCAACCTCGGGCGGGGCGAAGCCGCACTGGCCGGACTAGACGGCGCCACCGTACGCCTGAACTTTGTACCCCCATTTCAGAAATTCGACCAGACGCCAAACCCGGACAAGGTGACGCCGCGCATGCGCCGGGCGATGCAATTGTTTAATGATCTGGCCGGTGAAGACAGAAAACTGGAGTGCCGACTGCAATGATCAGCAGGGATCGGGAGAAAACCATGAAACAGACTCGTTTAGCCTTATCGATGACGCTGCTGCTGGCGGCGCAGGTATCCCATGCCAACCCGCAGGGCGCACAGGTGGTGCGCGGTAGCGCCAGTTTCAGCCAGCCTTCCAGTCAGGTGCTGAATGTCACCAACAGCCGCAATGCCATCATCAATTGGCAACAATTCAATATCGATCGCGGGCAAACCACCAATTTCATCCAGCCCTCGGCTTCCAGCTCTGTGCTCAATCGCGTTATTGGCAATGACCCGAGCCGGATTCTCGGCAACCTCAATTCCAATGGACGGGTTTTTCTGATCAACCAGAACGGCATATTGGTCGGCGAAGGCGCGCATATCAATACCGGCAGTTTTTTTGCATCGACACTGAATATCACCGATGAGGATTTCCTCAACGGCAATCTCAAATTCAATGATGGCGGACAGGGTGATCTGCAAAATCACGGTTATATCCAGGCGGGTGACGATGGCAACATCGTGCTGATCGCGCCGAATATCGAAAACGGCGGTGTGATTGAAGTCGAAAACGGCCAAATCATTCTGGCCGCCGGTGAATCGATCACCATCACCAGTTTGAAAAATGCCTCGCTGCAGTTCGAGGTGCAATCGCCGGAACATACGGTCACCAACCTGGGGCAGGTGATCGCGCGCAATGGCGCAGCCAGCCTGTTTGCCGGCACGCTCAAGCATTCCGGCTCGATCCGTGCCGGTGGTCTGGTGCGCGATGCCGATGGCCGGATTCGGCTGGTGGCCGCAGACAGCAATCAGGTTTCCGGCACGGTGCAGGCGGCTGGCGGCAAGATTGAAATTCTTGGCGACACGGTCGAGATTACGCAGGATGCGAATGTCGATGCCTCTTCACAGAACGGCGGTGGTGAAATCCTCATTGGCGGTGATCAGCAAGGTTTGAATCCAGATGTTCAAAACGCCACTTCGACCACGATTGAGCTGGGCGCGCAAGTGCATGCCGACGGTCTCGGCAAAGCCGATGGCGGCAAGGTAATTGTGTTTGCCGAAAACGATGTACATGTGCAGGGTGAAGTGACCGCTCGCGGCGGCGCGCAGGGCGGCGATGGCGGCTTTATCGAAACCTCGGGCAAACAAACACTGGATATTACGGCGGTGCCGGATGCGTCGGCCGCGAATGGAATCAATGGCTCATGGTTGATCGATCCTTATACCATCACAATTGTTGCTGGAACTGGAGCAACAGGCGTTAACGCCGGCACGCCCTTTGTTTCATCGGCAGATAATGCCCAGCTAGGTGCAGACCTAATTATGACGGCTTTAAACTCTGGAACTTCGGTAATTGTTTCAACCGGTGTGGGTGGGTTGTCATTTAATGGTGATATCAATGTTGAAACGAGCATACTCAAAACAGGCGGTGGCGATGCCAGTCTGACCCTGAATGCCCATGATGATATTAATATCGGCAATGGAACCGGCGTAACGATTGATATCACTTCCATATCGGGAGTAATGGACGTAATTCTGAATTCCGATATCGATGCCGATGGCAATGGCGTGATCAATTTCCATACAGGTTTTGGGAACTCTGCTCCGATCACAATCAATACCAATGGCGGCGTATTGACTACTAATAATGACGTGGTAATCAATGGTGACGTCAGCAATACCTTTTCTATCGTCAATATACTCAATACTCAGTGGGATATGCCGCGTGATGGTGCGTTAACCCTGGACGAAGATTTGAAGCTGGATTTAACCGGCACGACCGTTCTGGCCAATGGGCATATCAATATCAATGATTTTTCGGCTGTTCTCGACCTGTCCGGCGATACGCTCGAGGTTCCTGTCGGTGGTAGTCTGGTGGGTTCCGGCACCGTTGCGGCTAATGTACAGGTCAATGGAGGTAGTATCTCTGGAGGTAGTAGCTACTCTTCCAATGGCCAATTGAATATCAATGGTAACCTGAGCATTAATTCAGGTTTGATGTACTCGGTGATTGGTGGTTTCTCTACCAGTTGGGAAAGCAACTCGATATCGGCAAATAATATCGCCATCAACGGCGGTGATCTGATGGCGGTTTGGGCAGATGCCTCTGCAGCAGGGTTCGCTTCCAATGATCCCCTGTTCGCCAGCTTGCCACTTACTTTAGCCAGTTGCGGAGGTACAGGATGCATGTCAGGTACCGGGTTCAATACCATCGTCAATCCGTTGATGGTGTCCAACAGTTCGGTGGTATTGGGCGCGGGAAATGGCGATGAGTTACGTTATGGCATTTCTTATGCCACCGATATTGTCAATAACGCTTCGATTGATACCTGGCAGGGGCCTCAGGTAGGCGCTTGGAATGTACCATCGAACTGGTTTGATGGCACCGTGCCGACTGCCAGCGATTATGTTTTTTTTACAAATAGTGATGGTGTCAATCAGCTCAATATCAGCGGCGCTCAAGCTGCGGCCGGGATTCAGTCTTTTGGCACGATTGTGGTTCAAAATGGTACGCTGAGTTTGGGCGGTGACAGCTTTATGACTCACGATTTCTTTCAGGGCAGTGGCGGCTTCGTGATCTCTGACGCAAACGCCAGAGTGGATGGGGCAGGGGTACTTTATTCGGGGCCTGGCTCTTCGGTCGTACTCGATCAGGGGATCTTAGCCAAAGATGTGGTTTCCTGGGGTCGGGCGGGGTTGTTTGATGCCACCACCGATATTCAGCTCGACAGTAATTTCGTCAATAACGGCCTTCTGCTGGTCGATGATTCGCAAGCTGTAAACAACATTACCGGCATCGGCTCGATCACCAATAATGGCCTGTTGGAAATTCAGGCCAACCTTTTGGCCAGTGTCGATATCAATAATATGGCAAATGGCTTGATTGTTGTGGGTACGGGTTTCAATACACTGTTTGATGCCAATACTACACTTGATGGCAGCCTGCAGGTAGACCCCGGTGCTACCCTTAATCTGGATCTGGGTGCTCACAACTTTGCGCCGACCCTGTCACAGACCGGTGATCTGGTGTTCAACGGCGGTGCCTATACGGGCACTTTCAATCAACCCGCCGCAGGTAACCTGGAAATCAGAGCGGGTTCTGGCGATGTACTGTTTGATGGCTTTACCCTGAATTCGCTCGGCAGTATGCAATTTACCAGTACCGGCAGTGATTTACTGCTGGTCAATGGGGCGGTGTGGACTAATAGTGGCACGGTTGATTTTCAAAACACCGATGCTACTGCCGATATCGTCAACGACGATGCTGGCTTTACCTCGCTGATCAATACTTTCAGCGGTGTGATGAATGTGTCCAATAGCACCAATCTCGATTTCTTCACTCCATTTGATAATCAGGGCACTGTGAATGTCACGGGCACCTCAATCTTTGCGACCAATAATTCGGTCACCCTTAGTGGCAGTATAGATATTGCAGCAGGAGCCACCTATTCGATTGACAATGGCACCAACAGCCGACTCAGTCTGACTGGTAGTCCAACCATCAGCGGAAGCGGTTTGCTGGTGGTGGACAATGCCGCGACCTTTGACGTTACGGCACCGCTCTTTTTACCGGCGGCCATGACCTTGCAACTGAATGACGGTGGCAGCATCTTCAATGCCCAGAATCTGGCACTGCCGGATACCTTCAATATCTTCGGCGGCACCATCACCGGGCAGGGCACCTGGATTACGCCTTTTTCTTCGGGCGCATCGATCAATATCGGCGGTGCTGCGCCCTTTACGCTGGATGGGCAGGGTGATCGTTTTGACTGGATTGTGCGGCGCGATATCAACTGGGATGCCGCCACCGCCAATACCGACATCGTGCTTGCGAATGGTGGTCGCCTGATCGTCAATGAATTGCTGAACCTGACAAATCTGGTGCCTGGCGCGGTAATTCGCGGCAGCAATGGCGGTCGCTTCGTGATCGGCCCGGATGGAGTGCTGCTGCATAATATTGCCGAACATCTGGATATCAACGTCGTCAGTAATATTCAAGGTTTGCTGATGGTCGGGTTGCCGAATACTGCGGCGTCCCTGTCGATCAATGGTGGAAGCGGGCTGGAACTCTATAACGGCGGTATTTTGCAAGGGTATGGAACTTATGTGGGCGATGTGCTGGTGTCTTCCGGCGGTATGATCGAACCGGGTGAATCTTCCTACGCCACGAATGGCATCTCGACGCTGACCATCGATGGCAATGTTACCTTTGATCCGGGTTCAACCGCCATCTTCAAACTGGATGCGGCTACTGCAGATTCTTTCGACCAGTTGAATGTGACCGGAAACGTGGTGCTGAACAACCCGGACTTGCTCACAGTCTGGGACAATGTCTCATCACTGACTCCGCAGACCCCGACTTCGCCTTATGCGCTAATCAGTGCCAGTGGAACGGTTTCTGGCAGCTTTAACACTGTGATCGATGCGGTTGGCATAACGTTGCCCGTTACCTCTGTGCTGGCCAATAGTGTGACTTATGATTTCAGCACGGCAGCGCTGGATAATTTCTGGACGGGTGCAGGCGTGGACGATAATTGGGATACAGCTGCCAACTGGAATCAGGGCGTTCCTACTGCCGGGCAGACACTCGTGATTGATGATGCCTTTCAGGTTCAGTTGACTACTAGTACGGCAGCGCTTCAGGGGGCGCAAATCTCAGCCGAATTCTTCGATGTGCAGGCAGGCGGTAATCTGCAACTGGCCGGTGATTTCATCACCACGCAGGGGACGGATTTTGACTTCTCGGATGTGACATCCACGATTTCGGGTTCCGGCATCTGGCGCAATTATGGCTACTCCACCGCTTATGCCGATGTGATGACGCTCGGCGCGGCCGGGTTAAGCCTGCAGAACCATGGTCGATTTGCCTGGACACCGGCGGGTAGTACGTCCAGCCTGACGCTGGCGAGCCCGATCGACAATTTCGGTGCGCTGTTGATGCGCAATACCTCCGGTTTTTCCAGTACGCTGGATCTTAGCGGCGGGGTCAGCAACTCTGGCTCTTTTATTACTGCCGTGTCTTCCGATATTCAGGTTTCCGGAACGCTGACCAATAACGATAGCGGCATTATCATTGTCAGTGCCGGTGAAATGCAGTTGCAAAATGACAATGTCAGCAATGGTCAAATCCTGATCCGCCAGGGCGGCACACTGAGCGATGGCATACTGAGTTTCGGCAAATCGGGCGTAACCAGTCTGACGTTGGGCGGAAGTGCCCAGATACTTGGTGGCGGTATTTTCGAAGTCGGTTCATCGGGTACACTGGATGTCACTGTGCCGACTGAATTCAAATCGCTTTATTCGGCAGGTCTGACGCTGCATCTGAATGGCGGTACGATCGATAACGCGCAGAATCTGACCCTGCCGGATACCTTCAATATCAATGGTGGTGCCCTGAATGGCAACGGCGTGCTGGTTTCCGATATTCTGCAAAGCAATGTCATCAATATTAATGATGGTGCGGGTATCGTCTTCTCCGTCAACGGGCTCGATCTCGATTTGATGGGTACCAGTGTCAACTGGAATGCGGTGTCTTCGACCGATGACATTGTCCTGAATAATGCCAGCCTGATTATTGGTGATCAGTTCTCGATCAACAATGCCGACTCCATTCCGCAAATCACCGGTTCCAATGGCAGTCTGGTGATTCGCCCGGATTCTTATTTCTCCCAGTTTTCCGGGTCTGGAATCGAAACCACAGTTGCCGTGCCGGTAACCTCGAATGGCATCATCGAAGTGTTCGACCCGACAGCGACCCTGACCTTTACCGGAGGTGATCTGAATCTGGCCAATGGTGCAGCGCTGGCCGGAAATGGCACTATTCGTATCGGTGCGAGCGGTACAGGCAATGTATTTTTGAATGCCGGGGCGCGCATCAATCCCGGCTGGGATGTCCCCGGCATTGGCAATACCGGCCGGTTGACCATCGATGGTAATGTTACCTTTGGCGCTGACTCGGTCGGTATCTTTGAAATTAATAGCCCCTTTATCGGTGATAATGGTTTACCGGCTTATGATCATTTGGAGGTGACCGGTAATGTCATCATTAATGGTGGCAATCTGTTTGTGTTATGGGACGACTTTGCCAACCGATCCATTTCCGCGACCGATACGCTGGATTTTATTACGGCATCGAACATCACTGGTGATTTTGCCAGCGTCAACAATCCGCTGGGCATTACCGTTTCAACCCTGAGTAATTCAGTGACGTCTTATCAATACACCGTCGATACCATCGACACCAGTGCTATTGTTTACTGGACTGGTGGCGCTGGCAGTAGTAACTGGCAGGATGGTGCCAACTGGAACACTGGAGCAGAACCCAACGCTAACGATCTCGTGGTGCTTGATACGGTCTCGGTGGATCTGAATTCGATCAGCGCAGATCTGGGCGGCTTGCAAAACGGCAGTGAGTTGAATATCGGCCCGGGCGGCAATCTGGTGGTTTCGGGCGATTTTGTCAGCCATGCAGAAGTGCTGATCACGGGAGCTGGCAACATTTCCGGCACTGGGCTGTGGAGCAATCTGTCTTATGCGAGTATCCAGTCTTCCAGCAGTGTGATTTCGATTGCTGCAATTGATAATTACTCCGCGCTGGACTGGGTCAGTCTGGACACAACTCCGGCATCTCTGACCATTGCAGGCAGCATGACCAACTGGGGTAGCCATAGCTGGTTCCATCCGAATGCGCCGACGCTGACCCTGAATTACAGTGGCGGATTCACCAATCGGGCGATCATGCAGGGCTTTGGCAATCTCGCCGCAATGACCGTGCTTGGCGACTTTACCCAGACCGCAGGCGCTCAAATGCTGCTGGATCCGGCCAGTCTGCTCTTTAATGGAAATTCTTCGCTGGACGGCAGCCTGTTTCTGAATTCCGCGCAGCCGGTGAGTTTTGGCGGTAACACCCACAATTTCGGATCCGGTCTGGCTTTTAACAGTGATCTGATTTTTGATTCGGGCAGCTATACCGGGCAACTGATTGTGCCGGCGGTGAACACCCTGTCGATCACTCAGGCAGGCGGTGCTGTGGTTTTCGATGGCTTGATTCTGGATACACTGGGCAGCGTCGATGTGGCGGGTTCCGCCAATGGCGTCGTGCTCAGTAATGCGGCGAACTGGAGTGTTCAGGGACCGCTCAATCTGGCTGCCGGATCTCAGTTAGATGCGTTCAGCGGGGCGATCCTGTCCTTGACTGCTGCTTCAGATATCTCTGGCAGCGCCGGTGGCATGCTATCTTTCGACAGTGGTGCAAACCTGGACGTGGCAACAGCTACTGACTTTGCTGCTGCAGCGGTGACACTGAATTTTACCAATAGCGGCAGTGGTACCTTTGATGCCGATGTCAATGTCGCCAACCTGAATCTGGACGGTGGTGATCTGGCCAATAACGCCAATCTGACAGTCACCAACCTGCAATGGTCGGCGGGCAGTATTGGCGGTGCCGGCAATACGCAGGTAACCGGTCAGGCCAATTTGCCCGCAACTGGCAATATGACGCTGGATCAACCCTTGACGCTGCAGGCCAATACCAACTGGGGTGGCGGCCCCGGTGTATGGACTGTGAACTCTGCAGGTTTGATCGATAATCAGGGTGTCTTTACCGATACCAGCACCAGCTCGATTATCGGAACCGGTGCATTCAACAATAACGGTGCCTATATCCTCAACAGCCCGGACACCAGTCTGGTCAGCATCGGGTTCACCAACAATCTCGCCAGTATCGAATTGCAGGCCGGTACGCTGGATCTGGCTGGCAATACGTTGATACTCGGGGGCGGCACCTTGCAGGGTAGCGGAACCCTGGTCGCCAATGTGACCGCAGACAATGGCAGCGTAATTGCTCCGGGCAGCCCATTCGGTACACTCACTATCGATGGTACGCTGAATTTTGCCGCCGGTAGCCGCTACGACTTCGAAATGGATAATGGCGTGGCTGACCAGATTGTCACCTCCGCTGCGATCAGCATCGATAACGCGGCACAGTTCAATCTGATTCCGCTGAACGGTTACATCGGCAATCTGAACGACGGCGGCAGCGCGCTGAGTTCGTCAGTCGGCATTTCCGGAGCCTTTCCGGCAATCATTTCTCCGGCAGATTTCATTCTGTCTTCTCAATATGTAGTCGGTCCGCCCGATAGTCTCGATATCTTCGTCACCGGGCTGAATAATATCTGGATCGGCAGCGATGGTGCGTGGGAAGACATCGCCAATTGGAGTCGCAATCAAGTACCGGGCGCCGGACATGAACTGAATATGCTCAGTGCCGGGCAGGTGACGTATTCAACTGCCGGGGCGCTCAGCATCAACAGCCTTCAGGCGGCTGAAGGTTCGGCATTGAATTTCAGTAATGGTGTTCAGCTTAGTGTGGTCAAGGATTTTATCGCGCCGGGCAATGTCAGTCTCGATGCCAGCAACCTGCAGGTTGCACAGCTTTTATCCGCTGGCAGCTTGACAGTGGCTAATGGTGCCACAGTCGATGGAAATGGCAGCGGCGACCTGTTTCTGGCTTCACTGCTTTTGCAGGGCGGCACGTTGTCCGGCTGGAATTCTGTCAATGCCGCCGGCTGGACCGTATCTGGAATCAATACGGTATTGGGCAGCACCCTGTCACAGGATGGCGATATCGCCGTGACTGGTACGACTGATCGCCTGATTCTGGGTAATGGCGTGGTGCTGAACAGCGGCAGTACGGCGAGTTTCAGCGGTTCTGGCACACTCGAAATGCAGGGAGACGCTGACTGGACTCTGTCCCAGCCGATGGCCTTGCCCGCCAGCCTGGGATTCAACCTGGTTTCCGGCGTAGTCAATGAGGCTCAATTCTTGACACTGGACGGCGCCTTTGGCTGGCAAAGCGGTACATTGAATGGAACCGCTACTGCGACCGATCAATTCACTACCAATGGTCCAGTAATGTTGCTGGGCGGCAATCTGAATACGGACTGGTTGATCGGCGCCGCTTCGGTGGTGGACTGGACTGATCCGTTAGCCGGTGATTTGATCATCAACAATGCCACGATCACCAATCAGGGCCAATTTCAAATGGCCGGGGCTGCAACAGCGGTTGATTATGTTCCTGGCATCGCCGGAAAGAACTTCTCTGCCTCCAGCGGCGCGAGCTTCATCAATCAGGGCTTGTTATTGATCGATGCCGGAGTAGACACAGTGGTCTTTGACCTTGCTTTTGATAATGCCGGTGGCCAAATCGGTATTTTATCCGGAAGTTTCAGGATTGGTGCCGGTGATGATCTGGTGCTTGATCAAGCTGCTGAACTGCTGTTTGGATCCGGTACCTTCGAAGGTAATGTGATCAATCAGCAGGGCATTGTGACTCCGGGACGTTTTATCGGTGAATCCACTGGCACTATCGGTGAATTGACGATTAACGGCAATTACCGGCAGCTTTCCGGCGGTAGCCTGATTCTGAAGCTGGATGCGACACCGGCAGGCTTGCAGAATGATGTGTTGAATGTAGCGGGCCAGCTGGATGCGGCTGGTTCGATCGATTTCAAGCTGGTCAATGGTTCGACGATACTGCAGGTCGCTTCGCTGATCGATCAGAGCTTTCGGCCACTCAAGGTGGGTAGCTTTACGGGTGGGTTTACCTCGACCACAATCCCCGACGGCCTGAATTTTACCCTCGGTGACGGCGGTGTGCTGACCATTACCTCCGATAATCCCTTGCTCAACGAAGTTAATAATCAGCTGGAAGTGCTGTTCACCAAGGATGACCTGAATTACGACAAGGTGGTACGGGCGATGCGTTTTGTGGATGAAAAGCTGGCGCTGCAAACTCAGTCCGATGAAGATGATGAGGAAGAGAAAAAACGTGCACCGCGGCTGGTCTGCAAATAGGCAGGCCTGTAAACAGGCAAGATGTTGAAGCACTTGCAGTGTACCCGGGCGATGACCCGGGTAAACATTCAGAAACCCGCCGGTTGGCGGGTTTTGTTTGTCGGCGTTTTACGTTCTAATAAGCCCTTGTTATTTCTGCGCTTAACCGATGCTGTCTGATACCGAATTCCAGCAAATCTTCGAATCCTGCCAACTGGCGGCGCTGCCAGCAGTTGAACCCCCGTGGACGGAACAGAACGAACAATCGTTGACCGACGAGATGCAGCAGTGTTCTTCCCGAGACAGGGTGGCGCTGAATTTTTTGTTAGCCGGAGCGGCGCAATTTTTTATTCCGGCCTATGCCCGTTCTCAGGATACTGCTAAGGCACCGAACCGGCTGCATCCTGGTCCTGACGGGGAACCTGTTGCAACAATCGTTACTCAGGCATTGACCGCATTGTCTTCCCTTGCGCATGGCCGGTTATTTGCCGAAGACCGTGTCACACTGCTAGCGGATTTATTACTCTCTGAAGTCGGCTCGGGCAAGGTGTTACTGGCCGCGACGGTGCCACCCGCCTTACGGCACGCCCTGCGTAGTCAATTGAAATACAGCGAGCTCGACTTGATCGTAATGGACTACGACAAGCAACAGGGCTGTCTGGATGAGCAGCAACTGGCGGCATTTGCAGAGGATGATATTGCGGCAGTGATTGTGCAGTCGCCCAATTTCTTTTCGGTGCTGGAGCCGGTTGCCGCCATTCATCGCTGGGTCAAATCCAGCAGCTTGAAGACCATACTATTGACCGATGCGGTTGCGCTGGGCACGCTTGCGCCGGCTGATCTGCATGCCGATGGCGCGATCGATTACTTGCTCGGTGATCTGGCTTCGATGGGGCAGCCTCAGTATCAGTGCAGTCAGGCAGGTTCATTTCTTTTGTCACAACAACCGGCACCGGCTTTACCGGGCTGCCCGGCAGACGAATTGACTGATTTGTCCAACTTAAACAGCGCACTGTTTTTTTTGCAGCGACTGGCTAGCGGCGAGATTCATCGCAGCGTCGAAAAAAGTCGCGCCTTGCTGCTGGATTTGTCCCGCCAATTAACTGAAATTCCACAACTCACCCTGCGATTCTCTTCGGCGCACTGGCTTGAATGTGTGATCCGGCTGCCAGCGATCGATCTGGACAAGGCTCAGCGAATTTTGTCCGGCCATAATATTCTGCCGGGTTATTTTTTGGCCGATGATTTTCCCGAGCTGGAAGATTGCCTGCTGATCGCTTGCTCTGACCGGCATGATCAAAGTGCCATTGATCGATTTGCCGGCAAGATGGCAACCGTCGTGAAAAATCTTTCCACCGCTGGATGTCCGGTTAAACCGAAATTCTAGGCATGGACGAACCGACCCGTTTACTTTCTTCGATAGAGATGCGTGACCCTGAATCGGTCGCCGAACCCCTGTCATTTCTACGCGAAGATCGTGAGGATGTTCGTTTCGAGTCCAGCCACGCGGCCGCCATAACCTTGAGCCAGTTGCCGGGTTTTCAGGAGTTTTCCCTGCAGCGCCCTGCCGAACTGTCGCAGGGGATGTTGTCATCGATCTACCGGTTACAGCAAATGTGCAGTCAAATGACTGGACTGGATGCGACTTCATTGGTCGCACTGTCTGCCCGACAGGCCGGTTTCGTCTGTCTGGCGATGATTCGCAAACATTTTCAGCGTAACCGCAAAGCAGCCGCACAGCGCAAGCGGATATTGCTGTGCGGTCCGTTTCCTGCCTTGCAGGAGGCGGCTGCACAAGCCGGGGTCGAGCTACAAATGATACAGCCGTCTGAGCTGGAGTCGGTTGCCTGTGAGGAGGTAGCCGCGCTGGTTGTGGCTCCGCGCATCGAGCTGGTCGATAACCCGCGCTTTCGAGCCGATGCCTCTCAACTGGTATCGATGCAGCAGCAGGGCGTACTTCTGGTTGAATTTACTGCTGAGCGTCTGTGGCTGGGCGCGTCAACCGATGTCAGGCCCGATTTGCAGGTATTGGATCTGGCACAATTCTGCGCGCTGGATCAACCCTGTTTTGCCATCAACTGTATCCAACCATTGCAGGATTTTCTGCCGGTCCCCTATGTGGGAGAAGACCAGGGTTCTTACCAGTGGCAAGGCTTGCAACAACAGCCACTGAGTATCGGCCCGCTGAATGAGGGCGTCGGTGCACTGCCCACGCTGCTGCAATGTCTGGTTCGTATGCGCTTGCTGGGCTTTGATGCGTTGCAACAATGGTCTGCAAAATCGATCGCGGCCGTCTGTACTATTTCGGCACGCTTGCAGGTTGCCGGATTGCTGCAGGCGGATGCCGATGCGATCGCCAGTGGACAGGTTCGCCTTAAATTACCATCAGGTCAGGCGGCACAGACTGCGGCGCTGCAATGCTTCGACAGGTTTGTTGAGCGAGGTGCTCGTGTCCGGTATGTAATGCTTGAAGACGGGCGGTTGGAACTGCGACTGGATCGTCTGGCCATGTTGTCGCGTGCTTTACTGGATGAGCTGGCCTCGCAGATTGAAAGTCAATTATCTTCATTGTTTCTTCCGGAGACCTGATTATGGCATATAGCGGCAACACCGGCCTGACCCGAATCCGCAAGGCGATAGTGTTTTCATGGCAGGGTTTTGCTGCGACCTATCAACACGAAGAAGCCTTTCGGCAGGAAGTCTGGCTGGCGCTGGTGCTGATTCCGGCGGCTTTCTGGGTCGGCGACAGTACACTCGAACGAATCGTATTGATCGTCAGCGTTTTATTACTGATGCTGACCGAGATATTGAATTCCGCGATCGAAGCGGTGGTGGATCGTTTCGGTAACGAGCAACATGAGCTTGCCGGCCGGGCCAAGGATATGGGCTCTGCCGCCGTTTTTCTGGCCGTGGTGATTGTTATCCTTTGTTGGGGAATGATCCTGCTTTTCTGATGAGTTGGCGGCTGCTTTAAGGCATAATGCGCGGGTCTTTCTTGTTTGATTTTCTTGCATGCTGACTTACCCCTCGATTGATCCGGTGCTGCTCGAACTGGGTCCGCTGAAGATACACTGGTACGGCTTGATGTATCTGGTGGCTTTTGCCAGTGCCTGGCTGCTGGGGCGTTTGCGCGCACGCAATCCGGCCGCGCCGATCAAGCCGGAACAAATGGATGATTTGATCTTTTATGGCGCGCTCGGCGTGGTGATCGGTGGTCGGGTCGGATCGGTTCTTTTTTATAATTTCGACAGCTTTTTGCAAAACCCGCTGTACCTGTTCAAGATCTGGCAGGGTGGCATGTCGTTTCATGGCGGCTTTCTCGGCGTACTGGTAGCGATGGAAGTGTATCGCCGCAAGCTCGGTTGTCGCTTTTTTGAATTGACCGATTTCATTGCTCCACTGGTGCCGATCGGGCTGGCAGCCGGGCGTTTTGGCAATTTTATCAACGGTGAATTATGGGGCGGTCCGGCGACCGGACCATGGGCGATGAAGCTGTCCTGTGAGCAGTTTCCACCGGAGCGCTTTCAGGATTTTGCCGGTGCGCTGTGCGCGGTGCCGCGTCATCCTTCCATGCTATATGAAATGCTGCTGGAAGGTTTTGCGCTGTTTTTGATTCTGTGGGTTTTCACCGCCAGGCCACGGCCGGTAATGGCGGCGTCCGGATTGTTTGTGCTTGGCTATGGTGTGTTCCGCAGTCTGGTGGAATTGATTCGTTTGCCGGACGCCAATCTCGGTTATCTGTTCGGCACCGACTGGCTGACCATGGGCATGTTGTTGTCGGTGCCAATGATCGTCGTCGGACTGCTGATGATGATTCTGGCTTACCAAAGAGCACAACGATGAAACAATATCTCGACCTCATGCGCCACGTGCGCGATCACGGCGTGGAAAAATCCGACCGTACCGGAACCGGCACACGATCCGTTTTCGGTTACCAAATGCGGTTCGACCTGCAGCAGGGGTTCCCGCTGGTAACGACCAAGAAATTGCACCTGCGCTCGATTATTCATGAATTATTGTGGTTCTTGAAAGGGGATACCAATATCCAGTATCTGAAGGATAACGGTGTGCGGATCTGGGACGAATGGGCGGATGACAAGGGTGATCTTGGCCCGGTCTATGGGGCGCAGTGGCGTAGCTGGCCGACTGCCGACGGGCGTCATATCGACCAGATCAGTCAGCTGCTGGAGCAAATCAAAAACAATCCGGATTCGCGTCGTTTGATTGTCAGTGCCTGGAATGTCGGCGAGCTGGAAAACATGGCGTTGCCGCCCTGCCATGCCTTTTTCCAGTTTTATGTGGCCGACGGAAAACTGTCTTGCCAGCTTTATCAGCGAAGCGCGGATATCTTTCTCGGGGTACCGTTCAATATCGCTTCGTACGCGATTTTGTTGATGATGATGGCTCAGGTCACCGGTCTGCAGGCGGGTGAATTTATTCATACGCTCGGAGATGCGCACCTGTATTCCAATCATCTGGAGCAGGTGGATCTGCAACTTCGTCGTCAACCCTATGCGCTACCGACAATGAAGCTGAATCCGGATATCGACAATCTGTTTGATTTTACCTTCGAGGATTTTGAACTGGAGGATTATCAATGCCATCCACATATCAAGGCGCAGGTCGCCGTATAACCCGCCGCGGAGTTTGATGTGAACAAGATACAGGTAATTGTACAAACCCGATATATCGAGGAGCAATCCCGTCCCGAGCAGGATTACTATGTGTATTCCTACACCATTACCCTGATCAATCAGGGTGAACAAGCGGCCAGGCTGCTGGATCGTCACTGGATTATCACCGATTCGAACGGGCGTGTGCAGGAAGTGCGCGGTGAAGGCGTGGTCGGAGAAAAACCGCATTTGAAGCCCGGCGAGCAATATACTTACAGCTCCGGTACCATGCTGGAAACCGAAGTCGGCACCATGCGCGGCAGCTATGGCATGGTGACAGATCAGGGTGAAAAATTCGATGCCGTCATCGATGAGTTTGTGCTGGCGCCGCCGCGTGTGCTGCACTGAGACCTGAAGGCTCGATCATGGCGGTTTACGTAATCGGTGACCTGCAAGGTTGCTATAAAAAACTGAAGAAACTGCTCCGGTTACTGGAATTTGATGCGGACAGGGATAGGGTCTGGTTTGCCGGAGATCTGGTCAATCGCGGGCCGGATTCGCTGAAAGTCTTGCGTTATGTGCGTTCACTCGGTGATCGCGCGCAAGTCGTACTGGGTAATCATGACCTGCACCTGCTTGCGGCCTATTTTCTGGATACCCGACTCAAACCTAATGATTCGCTGAACCAGGTCCTGCAAGCGCCGGATGTAGATGAATTGATGACATGGCTGCTATATCGGCCTATGCTGCATCATGATATCGACCTGAATTTCAGCATGGTGCATGCCGGCATTTATCCGGGCTGGTCACTGTCAACAGCGCTGGCATTGGCCGCCGAAGTGGAAACCGTACTCCGGGGCAAAAAGCCGCGCAGCTTTTTCGAGTCGATGTATGGCAATAAACCCGTACGCTGGAGTCAGGACTTGAGTGGTATGGATCGCTTACGCTTTATCACCAACGTGTTTACCCGCATGCGCTATCTGCATCCGGACAAGTCGCTGGACCTGACCGCCAAAGGCGCGCCTTCCAAAGCCAGCAATAGCGATGTGATGCCATGGTTCGAATTTCGCCAGCGAGCAATCAAGTTCAACCGGGTTGCTTTCGGTCACTGGTCCACCCTGCCAACCGGACAATACGGGCATTGTTTTGCCCTGGACGGCGGCTGTGTCTGGGGTGGCCAGTTGACCGCCCTGCGCATCGACAAGAAAACGCCCCGCTGGTACCGCCTTTCCTGCGCTTGAGCCGGGTTCGCCTGCAGCGGCGATGAATTATCCTATACTCTCTGCCTGTTTCCCCTTTGCCGAGAGTGAAAGCCAATGTTGTTCAAAGTTCCGCTGGTCGCAATAGCCTTGCTTCTGCTGTTTTCGACCCCGTCCTGGTCCGGCGAAAAAGTCCAATATGAATTCATTGAGTCTTCCCGTTCGATTCTGCGAGCCGGGCCAGGCCAGAGTCTGTCGATGCTGGTGCAGGAAATGTATCCGGGACACAAAAAACTCTGGCCACAAATCGAGCAGGAAATCCGTCGCAGAAATCCGCAGGCGTTCAATCAATATAGCGGCAAGATTATTCCCGGAAGGCGCATTAAATTGATCACGGTAAAGGTGATTCGTGACAGTTATATTGTTCACCAAAAGGTGGTCGGCCAGGTCGAGGAAATTAAAGGAACCGTCGAAGCGACCGATACAAGGGGCAGTACGCGCACCTTGCAAGCGAAATCAGAAGTGTATGAAGGGGATCGCATTAGCAGTGGGCCAAAAGGCACCGTCAGGATCGTAATGGTGGACGAGGCCGAATTCCATCTGAAAGTGGATTCATCGGTGCGGCTGACTGAATATCGGCTCAAATCGGGCTTTGATAAAGGCAGCAAAAGTATTATTGATCTGATCAAGGGTGGGTTGCGAACGCTGACCGGTGCGATCGCGGCCAACCCGCTGGCGGTCTATCGATTCCAGACCGGCGTGATGACGATTGGTGTGCGCGGTACGGACTATGTGGTGAAATTATGCCAGATAAATGACTGTATTCATTCATCAGGACGCAATGACTCGCAGGCCAGCCTGCATGTGGCCGTGCTGGATGGCTTGATTACGCTGCAGGATGAAGAAGGCGTCGTGGGTGAAATGATTATGGGGCAGTATGCGATCGTCAACCAGTCAGAAAAGGTCATGGTCGATGATGCCCGGCCAGTAGCGGGCTTGCTGAATGCGCAAGAGCAACGGATATTTGAGAAATTACAGACTTCACCCGAGCAGAAAGACTCGTTGACCTGGCCCTGGTTGCTTGGCGGAGCCTTGCTGGGTTTATAACATCAAAAGGGTTTCAGGCCGGCCCGTCAATACAAGAGGTTTAATATGAATTTTGCTAGTGTGTACAATTACTACGAACATCTGGTTTTTGAATATATCAATGATCGATTGGTAGAAGCGTACCCGCAACAGGGAGAGGATTTTTATCTGGATGTTGCCTGTTATTCACTGACCCGTCTGCCATCCCGCTACATTCGGCACGAGATTGATATGATTTATTATCTGGCGCCCGGCGAGCAGGAAGAAATGGAAAAAAAGGTGGAAGAAACCGTGAACGCTGCGGCTCGTTTTATCAGCGAGCGAATGAGTCAGCAGAGAGAAGCTTGATTTGAAAGTTGCCTGCCTGCTCAGGCAGCCAGAGCGCCTGCCATTTCAAGCAGTTTTTTGATGGTGTATTGTTTGCTGCCGATGACAACGGGCTGATTGATTTGCACATAGCCCTCGGCAAAGGCTACCAACCGGTTGTTTTTGACCAGATAGGTGCCATTGGTTGAATGCAGGTCTCGCAGATAGATTTCGCCATTCATGATCTGCAATTCAGCATGCTGTTTGCTCACCGCTCTGTCGTCCAGATAGATATGACCTTCACGTCCGATGATGTAAGTGCGGCTTTCCATATTCTCATTCTCCATAGCGTCAACTCTCAAAACGGAAAATAATTGTAAAGCAAAAAACTACCCTATTCCAGCCAAAAAATCGCGGCCTAGATTCGTAAGTATTTCACAAAAGCATAATCATACGGATTTAAGTCATCGGACCGGTGTTCTTCGCGGGCCGCTTCCTGCCAGCAGTTACGATCGATTTCGGGAAACCAGGCGTCGCCATCGAAGGCGTGGTGGATTTCCGTGATATAAAGTGCATCGGCCAGATCCATGGTTTGCTCATACAGACTGGCACCGCCCATCAGCATGGCTTCCGGGTGTCCGGAAACCAGCTCTAATGCGGCTTCGATACTGTCGACGGCTTCTGCGCCAGCGGGGTTGAAACCCGGATTGCGGGTGATCACGATATTGCGTCGGCCGGGGAGTGGCCTGCCGATAGAGTCCCAGGTTTTACGACCCATCAGGATGGGTTTGCCCATCGTGGTTTGCTTGAAAAAAGCCATGTCTGCCGGTAAATGCCATGGCAATGCATTGTTCTGGCCGATTAACCGGTTGCGGTCCATGCCGCTGATGATGGATAGCGAAGTCTTCATGTCATTGGGTTGTCAATTGATTGGCGAGTCTGGAAAAATCCTGCAGGCTGAGATTTTCGGCGCGTAGCTTCGGGTCGATCCGGGCGGTTTCAATTTGATCGCGCTCGAACAAGCCCTTGAGTGAATTGCCGATGGTTTTCCGGCGCTGGCTGAAAGCAGCCTTGACCACGTCGGCCAGAATGGCCAGATCACTCACGGACACCGGCGGCTGGTCGTGCGGAGTCAGACGGATGATGGCCGAATCTACCTTTGGTGGTGGCGAAAAGCAGCCTGGCGCGACATCGAACAGGTATTCGCTGGCACAGTAATATTCCATCATGATGCTGAGTCGGCCGTAGTGTTTGTCGCCGGTGCTTGCGATGATGCGCTGGGCGACTTCCTTTTGCACCATGAAATGCATGTCCTTGATCGACGCGCTTTGCTCGAGCAGGTGAAACATCAGCGGGGTGGAAATATTATAGGGCAGGTTGCCGACGATGCGAAAAGGCGGTGCAAGCCCGAGAGCGCTGATGTCGGTGTTGAGGATGTCCTGGTTGATCAGCTTCAGTTCGCCATGTTTGGCCGATTCCTGCTGCAGTATCGGAATAAGGTCCTTATCAAGTTCGATTGCGGTCAGTTGATTGCAGCGTTCGAGCAGGGGGTAGGTTAACGCCCCCTGTCCGGGACCGATTTCGATCAGCGTATCACCCGCTTGCGGGTTGATCGCGCGCAGCATTTTTTGAATGATGTTCTGGTCATGCAGAAAGTGCTGGCCGAAACGTTTTCTGGCCCTGTGTGGTGCGAGATTGCCCATGCAGACTTCAGTTAACTCAATAAGATAGATAATGATGGGTGGGATTATCCACTAAAACCAGGCGGTTAGGAAATTAGTAGTTAGATTTTATGTCGATACGCAAATCGCGGCGGTTAGGGGGGGAGGAATCTATTTTAAGCGGATCTGTTCTGACTCGAATATTGTTGATGGGTGATTTTTCTAATCACCTGGATGAAGCTGCATCAGAACGCCTAACTATCTGGGTAAGCGGATAATTTCGATAATATTTTTTTCAGAATTAGCCAGATCACTATCCTTGTTAAGGGTATCCTCCAGGGTGAATTGATCCAGGTGTCCATAAAATGACGCGATGGCATCATCCAAGATTTTGGTTAATTTACAGGCATGAGCCACTGCACAGTGTTGTCCCTCCTTGTTTACGCATTGAACCAGATCGC
>JANTFI010000043.1 GCA_024763505.1 Gammaproteobacteria bacterium | reverse complement strand
AGTAAAAAAAACATCAGGCACAGCACAAAGGCCCAGACATCCTTACGCTGTAGTAACTGCAGAATATAATAACTAATTCCCGGCTTATGACTTGCAGTATCGATCACTCGGCTCCTGCGGTTTTTCGATGAATGAAGCTGCGCTGATGATCGACCTGATCGGACTGGATGGTAAACAGTTCGAGCACACTGTCGAAGATATCATTTTGCGGATATTCATCGCGCTGATCGATCTCTATCGGCACTGATGATTTGACGATCAGGGGCACCTGCCTCTGCTCGGGCGGTAGCGGCATACCCGGCGGCATACCGTGGAAAATCCGCCCTTCTTCGAGCAGGGATTCGCCGTGATCTGAAACATAGATAAACACATACGGCTTGCCAGTGTTTTCCAGTCGGTCGATGATTTGCCCAAGCACATAATCGACATAGAGTATGGTATTGTCGAAGGTGTTATACAATTCCTCGCGGGTACATTTATTGACCACATCGGCATCCTTACACTGCGGCTTGAAGCGCTGAAACTCCGCTGGAAAACGATCACGATAGGTCGGCCCGTGGCTGCCTCCGCCCAGATGCAAGACCACGAATCGATACCCGGACTGATAATTGTCGAGATTCTTTTCCAGCAACGGCAACACATCTTCATCGTAACACTTGCCACCATGCCCGCAATTACTGACCCGCACTTCGCCCGGCACGGCACAATTATCGTACAGCGTGTAATTGACATAGCAGGCGGTATCGATGCCGAGCTTCGAAGTAATCGCGGGCAGCTTGATGTCATTCTTTTCGAGAATTTCAGGCAATGCAAGCAAGGTGCTGCCAATGCGTGCAATTCCATTTAACAGATGCAAGTCATCGATGCCGGACAAAACCGGATTGGTGTTTTTGCGATCGTAGCCATACAGCGAAAAACTTTTCTGGCGCGAGGTTTCACCGACCGCAAGCACCACGATCAAATCATCCGGCCGGGTTACCTTGCCGGTAATGACGACCGGGTTTTTGTTTTTTTCATACCAGTCCTGATAACTGCTGATCGCTGCACTACCAAGACTATTGATCACATTGACCGGCACCAGTTTGTAGATAATATCCTTGTGCGAAATATTGGCAGCGCGATGGATACTGTTGTAATTGGCATACACGCCGGTAATGCCAATCACCAGCGACAGCAGCATCACGCCAAGTGACAACGGCAGGTATCGCCAGCCTCGATTGAAACGGATATCGATCTTATAAACCAGCAAAAGCGGCAACACAATCAATAGCAGTGCATAGGGCAGCATTTGCAGTGACAGCAGGCCGGTTACTTCAGTCGAATCGGTGTGCAGCGTATTCATCACCATTGAGTGATCGACCGATATGTTGTATTTGTTAATAAAGTAGGTGGCGGCAGCGCTGAATACGATCAACAACGAAGCCACCAGCTTGATCACCCTGGGATGGGCGAACAACAGAAAGGAAGACAGGAAAAAGCTGTAGCCGAAGACCAGATAAGCTGTCAGCCCTGCGTAGTCGATCCTGCTGTCAATACTGAACCATTGCACCACTTTGCCAATGGTCAATACATTGAAAACCAGATACACGGTCAGTGTATAGATAATTGCAAAGCTGATATGACTGAGGGACAGTCGTTTTTTCAGGAAGCCGGGCATAACAAGATCGTAGATATAGCAAAATTTAAATAAAAGTGATCGATACCACAGGACAACTCTGAACAGAGCGTCACGCCTGCGCACGCGACCACTCTAACGGAAAAGACACTCATGAAGTACCATTGAAATTATAAGCCAGCAAAGAGACGAAACCAATGAAAAGCATCCACCGGGTATCGCTAACATTCGATGACATTTACCGCCAGCCCACCGCGTGAGGTTTCCTTGTACTTGGTTTTCATATCGCGCCCGGTCTCGCGCAATGTGGCAATCACCTTGTCGAGCGAAACGAAGTGTTGACCGTCACCACTCATCGCCATGCGCTTGGCATTAATGGCTTTGATCGCCGCCATTGCATTTCGTTCAATACAGGGTACCTGAACCAGCCCCTTGATCGGGTCGCAGGTCAGGCCCAGATTATGTTCCATCGCAATTTCGGCCGCATTTTCCACTTGCTCGGGCGTCGCGCCGGAAACCTCGGCAAGCCCGGCCGCCGCCATCGAGCAGGCGGAACCCACCTCGCCCTGGCAACCCACCTCCGCGCCCGAGATCGATGCGTTTTTCTTGTACAAAATACCGACCGCGGCGGCGGTCAGCAAAAACCGGATAATACCCTCTTCGCTGGCCCGGCCTGAAAACTGCTGATAATACTTGAGCACTGCCGGAATAATCCCGGCCGCGCCATTGGTCGGTGCGGTCACGACCCGGCCACCGGCGGCATTTTCTTCATTCACCGCGATTGCATACAGGTTGACCCAATCCAGCGTAGTCAAGGGATCATTCAGCGCCTGCTCGTGACGGCTGGTCAAGCTACTATACAACCCCGGCGCTCGGCGCTTGACATCCAGACCGCCCGGCAAGATTCCCTCGTTATGGCAACCCTGTTCGATGCAATCCTGCATCACTTGCCAGATGCCGTGCAAGCCGGTCGAAACTTCATTGCGGTCGCGCCAGACCAGTTCATTGCGCATCATGATGTCACTGATGCTGGCTTGCTGTTCACGACAATGTGACAGCAATTGCTGCATCGAGTCGAAAGGAAAAGGTTGCACAGTGGCATCCGAGGCATGCAAATGATTTTGCTCGGCATCCTCCTGCTCCACCACAAAACCACCGCCGATGGAGTAATAAATCTTTTTCAGCAGCTCGCAGCCTTGCCGATCGCGGGCCAAAAACTGCATACCATTGGGATGATAGGGCAGGCTTTTTTTCTGATGTAATCGTAAATCCCTGGCTTCATCAAATTCGATCGGATGCTGGCCCGCCAGCGACAGGCTGTGGTGGATGCGAATCTGCTGCAGCATAGACTCAACTTGATGTGGATCGACCGACTCGGGATGCTCCCCTTGCAGCCCGAGCATGACAGCCTTGTCACTGCCATGACCGAGTCCGGTTGCCCCGAGTGAACCGAACAGTTCAACAGCAACCTGGTGGACCTGTTGCAAACAACCACGCTGCTGCAATTCAGCTACAAATTTTCCAGCCGCGCGCATCGGCCCGACGGTGTGTGAGCTGGAAGGCCCGATGCCGATCTTGAACAAGTCAAAAACGCTGATCGCCATCGAAATCTGCCGCCCGGTTACTCTGGCACTATTGTTCGTACACCGGAAAGCGCTTGCACAGGTCAAGTGCCTTTTGTTTCACTTCGGCGATCACTTGTTCATTTTCCAGATCATCCAGAATATCGCACATCCAGCCCGCCAGTTCGCGCGACTCGGCTTCGCCCATGCCGCGCGTGGTAATCGCCGGGGTGCCGACGCGAATGCCGGAAGTAACGAAAGGCGATTGCGGATCATTCGGCACGGCATTCATGTTGACCGTGATATTGGCGGCACCGAGTGCCGCATCGGCCGCCTTGCCGGTGATTCCGCGCTTGATGAAATCCACCAGAAACAGATGATCATCGGTGCCACCGGAAACAATATCAAAACCGCGCTCGAGAAATACTTCAACCATTGCGCGCGCATTGGCGACAACCTGTTGTTGATAGGCCTTGAATTCCGGTTCCAGTGCTTCCTTGAAAGCCACTGCCTTGGCCGCGATGACGTGCATCAGCGGGCCACCCTGAATGCCGGGGAAGACGATAGAATTGAATTTTTTCTGCAATTCTTCATTGGCCTTGCACAGAATCAAACCACCACGTGGACCGCGCAGGGTTTTGTGCGTAGTGGTGGTAACCACATCGGCAATCGGTACCGGGTTAGGATAAACTCCGGCCGCCACCAGGCCGGCCACATGCGCCATATCGACAAACAGATAGGCGCTGACGCTGTCTGCAATATCACGAAAACGCTGCCAGTCAACAATGCGCGAATAGGCCGAAAAACCGGCCACGATCATCTTCGGTTGATGCTCTTTGGCCAACGCCTCGACCTGATCGTAATCGATTTCGCCGGTGCTCTCGTCCAGCCCGTATTGAATCGCGTTGTAAATCTTACCGGAAAAATTCGGCTTGGCGCCGTGAGTCAAATGCCCGCCGTGAGCCAGACTCATACCCAGTACGGTATCGCCAGGTTGCACCAGCGCCATGTAGACGGCGGTGTTGGCCTGCGAGCCGGAATGCGGTTGCACGTTGGCGTAATCAGCGCCGAACAATTGTTTGGCGCGATCGATCGCCAGACTCTCGGCGGTATCAACGAATTCACAGCCGCCGTAATAACGCTTCGACGGATAACCTTCGGCATATTTATTGGTGAGCTTGCTGCCCTGTGCTTCCATCACGCGCGGGCTGGTGTAGTTTTCCGATGCAATCAGTTCGATGTGTTCTTCCTGACGCCTGTTTTCAGCTTCGATGGCATTCCACAATTCATCATCGTAACCTTTGATATGATCGTTTTTACTAAACATTCTATTCACCTTGCAGTTAATAAACCGGTTATTCAATTTATGATGGAAATCGACCTGAATTGTGCCGGCTTCCTCTTGTTTGATCGCCTTACCCCAGCTCGATATCGACAATCAGTTCGTTCGCCAGATCTTCCAGCACTTCGCGTAATTCATCTTCACTATGGTCATCGGCCAGGCAGAGCTTGATATTGGCCTTGAACAGTTTTTCGCCCGACATCGAGGCTTCAGTAACTTCTGACTCCAGCTCTTCCACCGTCGCACCGTGGTTCACCAGCAACGAAGAAATGCGGTGGATGATTCCGGGGCGGTCTTGCCCTACCAGTCCCAGCCGGTAATATTTTTCGGTTGCGTTCGCCGGCTCTGTGTCCACTTGCTCTATATGAATGTCCAGCCCGTTGCTGGCTGATTTCAGTTTTTCGCTAAAGGCTTCGCATTGCTCATCGGGCAGATTAGCGCGCAGAATTCCGGCGAACTTGCCGCCGAGATTGGCCATGCGGCTTTCCACCCATTCGCCGTCATGCTCGACGATAATTTTGGAAACCGACTCGACGATGCCGGGGCGATCGTCGCCGATCAGCGTGATGACCAGTGACCTTGCCATAATTATTCCTCGTAATTGGACATTGGCGGACAAGAACAAACCAGATGCCGGTCGCCATAGACATTATCGACGCGTCCAACCGGCGGCCAGTACTTGCTGGCTTTCAGAGTCGCCACCGGATAAGCCGCCAGCTTGCGACTATAACTATGGCCCCATTCTTCGGCACTGACCATCGCGATAGTGTGCGGTGCATTTTTCAGCGCATTGTCGTGGGCATCGATTTCACCACTGGTGATCGCATCGATCTCGGCCTTGATCGCGATCATTGCATCGCAGAAGCGATCGATTTCATCCTTCGATTCGGACTCGGTCGGTTCGATCATCAGCGTGCCCGGCACCGGAAACGACATGGTCGGCGCGTGAAAGCCGTAATCGGCCAGACGCTTGGCAACATCATCTACCGTAATGCCGGTTTGCTCCTTGATCGGCCGCAGGTCAATAATGCACTCATGCGCCACTCGACCATTCTTGTCGGTATACAGAATCGGATAATAGCTTTTCAATCGCTCGGCCAGATAATTGGCATTGAGAATCGCCACTTCAGTGGCGCGGGTCAAACCTTCTGCGCCCATCATGCGGATGTAAGCCCAGCTGATCGGTAAAATACTGGCACTGCCCCACGGCGTGGCAGACACTGGCCCGACACACTCTGGCCCGTTTTCCATGACTGCGAAACCGGGCAAGAAGGGTTTCAAGTGTTCGACTACTCCGATCGGCCCGACGCCGGGGCCGCCGCCGCCATGCGGAATGGAAAAGGTTTTGTGCAGATTCAGATGCGAAACATCACCGCCAAACTTACCGGGCGAACACAGGCCGACCATCGCATTCATGTTGGCGCCATCGATGTAAACCTGACCACCATGCTGATGCACCAGATCACAAACCTCATCCACTGATTCCTCAAAAATACCGTGCGTGGAGGGATAGGTAATCATGATCGCGGCGACATGATCGCTGTGTTTTTCGAGCTTGGCTTTCAAATCGTCGAGACTGATATTACCGCCGTCATCGGTTGCGACCACAACCACTTGCATGCCTGCCATGTGCGCGGAAGCCGGATTGGTGCCATGCGCCGAAGCCGGTATCAGGCAAACATTGCGATGCCCTTCTCCACGACTGTCATGATAACCGCGAATCGCCAGCAAGCCGGCGAATTCGCCCTGCGCGCCGGAATTCGGTTGCAACGATACCGCATCGTAACCGGTGGCCGCGCACAGCAATTGTTCCAGCTCTGACGTCAATTGGTGATAGCCTTCAGTCTGATAGAGCGGCGCATAGGGATGGATGCCGGCGAACTCAGGCCAACTGACCGGTTGCAGTTCCGCCACTGCATTGAGTTTCATGGTGCAGGAACCAAGCGGTATCATCGCCCGATCCAGTGCCAGATCCTTGTCCGCCAGAAATCGCATGTAGCGCATCATTTCGGTTTCGGAGTGATAGCGGTTGAACACCGGATGGGTCAGAAAATCGGATTCACGGGCAAACGCCAGGGCGATACTGTCATCCAGCTGCGCATCCAGTTCGGCGACCTGTAAACCGTGGTCATCACCGAGCAAAGCGGACCACAGATTTTCCACATCTTGCACGGTCGTGGTTTCATCAAAAGCGATGCCGATGTGCTGGTCGTCAATCTGGCGCAGGTTATAGCCTTTTTGCAGCGCGCTTTGCATCCATGCGGCCGTGTTGTCGCTGCTTTCGAGCGTAATGGTGTCAAAGTAATTTCTGGTTTGAACCGCAACGCCGGCACGGGCCAGACCGGCCGAGAAAACCGTCATCAATCGCTGAACGCGGCGGGCAATTTTTTTCAAGCCCTGCGGACCATGATATACCGCATACATGCTCGCCATCACCGCCAGCAATGCCTGCGCGGTACATATATTACTGGTCGCCTTTTCGCGGCGGATATGCTGCTCGCGGGTTTGCAACGCAAGGCGGTAAGCCGGGTTACCCTGCGAATCGATCGATAAACCGATCAGACGTCCGGGCATCGAACGCTTGAACGCATCGCGGGTCGCCATGTAAGCGGCGTGCGGTCCACCGTAACCCATCGGCACGCCGAAACGTTGGGTATTGCCCACCGCGACATCGGCCCCGAATTCGCCCGGCGCCTTGAGCAATGTCAGCGCCAACAAATCGGCCGAAACCGCGACCAGCGCCTTGCGCTCGTGAGCGGCATCGCAAACGGCAGAAAAATCGCGCACTTCACCGCCGCTGCCGGGGTATTGCAGCAGCACACCGAAGATATCCAGCCCGTCGAGATCTTGCAGCGGATCGCCAACCACGATGTCGATATCCAGTGTTTCGGCACGGGTTTTTACCACTGCAATATTTTGCGGATGACAATCGGCATCGACAAAAAACACCTTGCCTTTACTCTTGCTCATGCGCTGGCACAGGGTCATCGCTTCGGCACAGGCAGTGGCTTCATCCAGCATCGAGGCATTGGCCAGCTCCAGCGCTGTCAGTTCGGAAACCATGGTCTGGAAGTTCAGCATTGCTTCCATCCGGCCCTGGGAAATCTCGGCCTGATACGGAGTGTACGCGGTGTACCAGGCCGGGTTTTCAAAAATGTTGCGCTGAATGGTCGGCGGCGTGAAGGTGTCATAAAACCCCATGCCGAGACAGGACTTGACCCGCTTGTTTTTCTGCGCCATCTTTTTCAGGGCAGCCAGCGACTGTTGCTCGGTCAGCGCAGCCGGAATCGCCATTGCGTCATGGCGGCGAATCGACTCTGGCACGATTTTATCGATCAAGTGCTGCATCGATTCCATACCAAGCGCCTTCAGCATGGCTTGCTGTTGCGCCTGATCAGGTCCTATATGTCGATGGCTAAAGTTATCAGCCTGTTGCAGTGCATCGAGTGACAAACGGGTATTGCTCATAATGTTCTCTGAAAATCCGGGCGGATTGTTGGGAGGCTAGTCTTCGAGACTTTCCATGTACTTGTCTTCATCCATCAATTCATCCAGCTCGCCTTCATCGGCCAGTTTGACCCTGAGAAACCAGCCAGCGCCCAGAGCATCCTCATTGACCTTGCCGGGGTCGGCATCCAGTTCTTCATTGACTTCGATGATTTCTCCGGATACCGGCATCAGCAGGTCGCTGGCCGACTTGACCGATTCAATCACGGCCACTGCGTCCCCTTTTTCCACTTCACTACCGACTTCCGGCAATTCGATGTATACCAGTTCGCCCAGTTGCTCCTGCGCGTAATCGGTGATACCGACCAGTGCGGTGCCATCATCGTTGGTGACCACCCACTCGTGGTCTTCTGTAAATTTGATTGTGCTCATCATGGATTCCTCTGTTGAAACTTGTTGATTATTTACCGCGATAATATTTCTGTGTCACAAATGGCAGTTTAACCACCTGCACCGGCACCGGCTTGTCGCGCACGATCGCGAACAAATCTGTACCCGGTACAGCCAGTTGCGTTTTTACATAGCCCATCGCCACCGGGCCATTCACGCTGGGGCCGAATCCGCCGCTGGTGACCTTGCCGATTTCATGGCCCTCAGTGTCGGTCAATACCGCGCCTTCGCGTACCGGCATGCGACCTTGCGGCTGGATACCGACGCGCTTGCGTTCAACCCCGTTGGCAATCTGCGCCAGAATGATGTCGGCGCCGGGATACCCGCCAGGGCGTTCGCCATCGACACGGCGCACTTTCGAAAGAGCCCACAGCAGGCTGGATTCGACCGGCGAGGTGTCTTGGTCGAGATCGTGTCCATACAGACACAAGCCGGCTTCGAGACGCAGCGAATCGCGTGCGCCGAGGCCGACCGGCTCGACTTCGGGCTGAGCCAGCAAGGTGCGCGCCAGTTGCATCGCATCGTCATTATGCACAGAGATTTCAAAACCGTCTTCGCCGGAATAACCGGAGCGCGTGACAAAGCACTGAATGCCATCGATGTTCAGGTTCGCCGCGGTCATGAAAATCATATCGTCCGAAATCGTGGTCAGGCGTGACATCACCGCCGCTGCCTGCGGACCTTGCAACGCCAGCAGGGCATGATCTTCGAGCACTTCGATTTCGACTTTATCGCCGATATTTTCGCGCATATGATTGATATCCTGCTCCTTGCAGGCGGCATTGACCACGACGAACAAATGATCACCGGCGTTGGTCACCATCAAGTCATCCATGATGCCACCGCGCTCATTGGTGAACAGCGCATAACGCTGCTTCATCGCTGGCAGATCGATGATATCGACCGGTACCAGGGTTTCCATGGCTTTTGCCGCATTCTCGCCTTTCAGCAAGACCTGTCCCATATGCGAAACATCAAACAACCCGGCGTGAGTGCGCGTCTGGATATGCTCTTTGGAAATCCCCATCGGGTATTGTACCGGCATCGAATAGCCGGCAAATGGCACCATTCTGGCGCCCAGCTCAACATGCAAATCATGCAGGGCGGTGTGTCGGGTTGTTTCGTCTGGCTGGCTCATGTATTTACTCCGGTTCATGTTTCCAATCGGAAACTTTTGGCGCAATGTAACACTACTATTCAGGCAGTCAATGTTTTTTATTCCAGCTGATCCGGCCGGGTCAGATGGTCAGATCCCCGGACGGCGTGCAGACCCAGAGAATCTGCGCATCCTGCTCGCTTTCAGACACGCACACGTGACCCATCGCGGCATCGTAATAGATCGAGTCACCCTGCTGCAGGCTGACCGGTTCATAGAATTCGCTGAAAAAGGTGATTGTGCCGGACAGCACCAGCAAAAATTCTTCGCCACTGTGCCGCACCCAGTCCTCAAAGTCTCCAAACCGGCGCGCATGCACGGTCGATTTGAACGGGATCATTTTCTTCTGGGATAGCTCGGTCGCCAGCAATTCATGCTCATAAGTGCGAGTCGGATGCGGCTTGCCCTGCTGTTTCAGCGTCACTGCGCGACGACCCGATACCGGCTCAGTGCTGCTGCTGACAAACAGTTGCGGCACATCGATATCCAGCCCGGCGGCAAGCTTTTGCACCACATCGAAGCTCGGCGACACTTGCTCGTTCTCGATTTTCGAAAGAGTGGACTTGGCCAACCCGGTACGACGCCCAACCTCATCCAGCGTCCACTGATGACGCAGCCGGATCTCCCGGACCTTTTCACCCAGCTTGAGTGGTTGGAAAACTGTTTCAGGTTTCATTTATTCATCGTATCGAAAGAACAACAGGTATGATTGTAGTTTCTTTTGTTTCCAATTGGAAACAAATACCGGACTAAATCGCCTCTTGTAAACCAAATCTGTTCATTTTATGGTGTCACCCAAAACCACTGCAGGCCTGCCGATGAGTGACCGTCATTTTCATTTGAAATTGCACAGCCGTTACCGAACCGACGAAAACCAGATCGAGGATCTGACCCTCGAAGTGTTGAATGATGGAAATTGGGAGCCGCTGGAAATCGACAAGCGTTCGCCCGGATTTCTGCTCTATATCAATGCACTGTTTTCCTGCCAGCATCTTTACATGCGCGCCAATTGCGCGGAATGCGGCATAGAACTGGATTCGGCCGATGGTGAATTGATCGTCGATACCGATGAAACCTGGCACTTGAAAGATATCCAGGTGCTGTTCAAATCGAAGATTCGCAAAGGCTCGCCGACCCCGGCCAACATCCAGTACATTCATGAACGCCAGCACCATTGTCCGGTTTCCAGTAATTTACCCGCTGGCGTACCTTTTCGCGTAACGGTCGATTTGCTATGAAAATCTGGATTGCTGTCTTGCTGAGCCTGACTCTGAGCCAAGCCCGGGCAAATGAGCGCTGGTACAGCGAGCAGCAGGTTCGCGACGGCAAGCAGGTATTTTTGCAAAACTGTGCAAGCTGCCACGGCCCGAAAGCGGCCTCTACCCCGAACTGGAAACAGACCGATGCCAATGGACGTTATCCGCCGCCTCCGCTCGATGGCAGCGCGCATGCCTGGCACCATGACCTCGAATTGCTACGCCGTACAGTGCGCGAAGGCGGGCAAAAACTCGGCGGCTACATGCCTGCGTTTGAATCGGTTCTTGAAGCCGCACAAATCGATGCCGCGATCGCGTATTTTCAATCACTGTGGCCTGAGGACACTTATCGAAAATGGGCGGGCCGCTTTGTCGAAACCGGCACAGCGCAACCGCTGCCATCAGCCGACGACTTGAAAAAACTGCTCAAGCCCGGGCCAAATCTGGGGTATCTGCAACAGCGCCTGGGTAAAACCGATATCAGTAGCGCGCAACCCACACCGATCGAAAAGTTGTATCAAATCCGCTTCAAGGACAAAACCCTGTTTCTCAGCGAGGATGGCGAGTACGCGATTATCGGCGAAATGATCGACCTGAAAAATGGCCGCAACTTGAATCGCCCCTGAGTCTGACTTGAATCACTGTTGTTTAGTGCTTGAATCGTCAGCGTTGGTTTGCTTGACCCCGATCATTTTACCCGACTACCCACAAACGATACATTGAGAACTCTTCCACTCTGATTGCATGCATGAAATCAATCCAGGCTTTTGCCAGATCACTGCTCGACAGCTTGCGCGACCTGCTACCGATTATCGCGGTGATCGGTTTTTTTCAATTGGTGGTGCTGCAACAACCGATTCCCGACTTCACCGAAATCCTGGTCGGCGTGCTGTTCGTGGTGATCGGACTGACCCTGTTCGTGTATGGCCTCAACCTCGGCCTGTTTCCGATTGGCGAAACGCTGGCTTATGAATTCGCCAAGAAAGGCAGCCTGCTGTGGCTACTGGTGTTTTCGTTCGCACTGGGCTTTGGCACGACGGTGGCCGAACCGGCACTGATTGCAGTCGCCGATGAAGCAGCCGAGGTCGCGGCCAGTGGCGCCATGATCGAAGACACCGAACAGGCGCGTGACAGTTACGCCTATGGCTTACGAATCACCGTAGCGGTGTCGGTCGGGCTGGCGATATTGATTGGTGTGTTGCGGATCATTCGCGGCTGGCCGATTCAATATCTGATCATTGGTGGCTATATCGGCATCGTCATCATGACCTTTTTTGCCCCGCAGGAAATCATCGGTATTGCCTATGACTCCGGTGGTGTAACCACTTCAACCATCACCGTACCGCTGGTCACGGCACTGGGTGTCGGACTGGCCAACTCGATTCAGGGACGCAATCCGATGATCGATGGTTTCGGGTTGATTGCATTCGCATCGCTGACACCGATGATTTTCGTCATGGCTTACGGCTTGGTGGTGTGATGCAAATACTGCACGATCTGTTTTTCGCAATTCTCGCCACCAGTCTCGACGTACTGCCAATTGCCGCGATCATCTTCGGCTTTCAGCTATTTGTTTTACGCAAGCGCATTCCCAATCTGAAAAATATACTACTCGGCTTTCTGTATGTTTTGCTTGGACTCGGCTTTTTTCTGGAAGGACTGGATGCTGCGCTGTTTCCGCTGGGCAAATTGATGGCGCAACAGCTCACCGACCCGGCCTTCATCCTGAACGGGGATGATCTCAGCCAGCTCGACTGGTGGCATTACAAATGGGTCTACCTGTTCGGCTTTGCGATCGGCTTCGCCACCACCATTGCCGAGCCATCATTACTGGCGGTTGCGATCAAGGCCAATCAGGTTTCGGCCGGCAGTATCGGGGTGTGGGGGCTACGCATCGCAGTCGCTCTCGGGGTGGCGGTCGGCATTGCACTCGGCGCGTATCGCATCATCAGTGGCACACCGTTGTACTGGTATATCATCACCGGTTATGTGTTTGTCATCATCCAGACCTTGTATGCACCGCGCATGATCATCGCGCTGGCTTATGATTCGGGTGGCGTGACCACCTCAACAGTGACCGTGCCACTGGTGGCCGCGCTCGGGCTCGGACTTTCCAGTACCGTGCCGGGGCGCAGTCCACTGCTTGACGGCTTCGGGCTGATTGCCTTTGCCAGTCTTTTTCCTATCATGTCCGTGATGCTGTACGCGCAAATCTCTGAGTGGAACGCGCGCCGCGCCACGTCCCAACCCTGAGGATTCATCATGCACTTCAAATTAATCACCGCTTTGACCGAAGACAGCATTACCGACAAGGTCTGTCAGGCGGCGCGCCAAAAAGGCGCGACCGGTTCAACTATTATCACCAGCGCCAAGGGAGACGGCATGACTCAGGCCAAAACCTTTCTCGGGCTGAATCTGGAAACACAGCGCGATGTCATCCTGTTTTTGGTAGAAGAACATTTATGCCGGGAAATTCTCGAAACCATCGCCGAAGTGGGTGAGTTTGAGGCCAACCCCGGCTCCGGCATCGCCTATGTCATCGACGTCGAAGATGCCGTCGGGGTATCACATCAGGTCAGTAAACTGGCTGATTTAATCGAGGAGGAATTATGAAAAACAAGAATATTGTCCGGGTCAAAGACGTAATGAAAACCGATTTTGATATCGTCGATGGCATGATCACGGTTGCTGATTTGCTGAAGAATTCGGAGAATCCGGAAACCAAGTGCTTTATCGTCGACATGCGCCACCCGGATGATGAATACGGCATCGTTTTCCTGTCGGACATCGCCAAAAAAGTGCTGGCATGCAACCGCGCACCGGAACGTGTCAATATCTATGAAATCATGTCCAAGCCGGTGATCAGCATCGACCCGCAAATGGATATCCGCTATTGCGCCCGCTTGTTTGAAAACTTTGGCCTGAGTCGAGCACCGGTCATCGAAAACAAGAAAGTGCTGGGCATCGTCGGTTATACCGATATTGTGTTGCGTGGCATTCGCGATCGGCTGGAGTAACCCGGTGGATTTTTCCCGACCATTTCTGGTCCTTTTTACCCTCACGGTGCTGTCTGCTGGCGTTTCAACCGCCGCCGTAGAAACCGCCACTGACCCCGAAACCGGTCTGCAAAGCTGGCACCTGCGAGATCATGATTTTTCATTGCAATTGATTCAGCGCCTGCCGGATCAGACCCGGGCATTTTTCCTTGCGCGTGGATTCAACCAACCGATTGCCGACCAGATCGCCACCAGTTGTGTATTGCAAGCGATCGGCAAAAACACTTCTCATGCTCCAGACGGCTCGACCATAGAGTACAACCTTGCCGACTGGCGCGTGCGGTTCGATGGAAAAACGCAGGGCATCAAACTGAAAAGCCAATGGCTGCAGCAGTGGGCCAGAGAGCAGGCGGCCAGCCCGTCGTCGAAAATCGCATTTCGCTGGGCCACCTTTCCGAGCCAGCAGACATTCGAACCTGATGGCGATTTCAACTGGGGCATGATCAGCTTCGGCTTGCCACCGGGCAGCGTATTTGACCTGAAGGTGCAGTGGCGGCAGAATCAGCAACCCCGAAAAACCTGGATCAGGAACCTGCAATGTCCATCCGATCGTTAATCTTCGCTTCTCCATTGTTTCGGTTATTCTGGCTCGGCCTGGTTCTGGCTGCCGTATCTGGCAATAGCCTGGCTGCAAAACAGTCGCTCACCCCCGTTGCTGGCAAGCCACCCGCCCCGGCGTTCAGCCTGAAGGATATGGATGGTGAAACCCATAGACTGTCGGATTTTCGCGGCAAAGCGGTGATCGTCAATTTCTGGGCGACCTGGTGTCCACCCTGTCGCGCCGAGCTACCTTCGATGAACCGGGCCTGGACTAATCTGAAAAATGATGATGTGGTGATGATTGCGATCAATGTCGGTGAAGATGAAGACACCATCTTCAGCTTTATGGGTGATTATCCCATCGATTTTCTGACGCTGATGGATCAGGACAGCCGGGTAATCGGCAACTGGCCGGTCAAGGGCCTGCCGACCACATTCGTGGTCGACCCGCAGGGCCAACTGATATACCGCGCGATCGGCAGCCGGGAATGGGATGACCCGAATCTGCTTGAAATGGTGCGTCAATTGAATCAAAAAAAGTAACCCGGAAGACTCAATATTTCCAATATCCGGCCGTTATAGTCGTACCCCCAAGTGAACCGGGCCTAGCCCGGATGTTGTATAAAGGTGCCGGATGATGGCGCGTCTGACGTGTTCGAGAGTGCGACTTTGCAGCGAAAAGTGTAGCCATCGCTACGATTTGAGTGAAAAGCCGTGCTATCGGCCGCGCCAGGCGTGCTAGCACCGGCATAGCGATTGGACGGTAAGACTTTGATACTTGTTAATATATTCATTATTTCTTTAGCTGTCATAAAGATGCCAAAATAATTGAGCGCCTTTATGCAATATCCGGACTGGCCCATGCTTTTCAAAAACAACAAGACACACCAACTGCAGCAACGCATTGAACAACTCGAACAGCAACTGGCCGAAAAAGAGCAGCAGTTGCAAGATACCCGCAGCAAGGCAGAAGACCAGAAACAGGGTATCGATAGCCTGCTGCAATTTCTGGCCCAAAGAACTTCCGAAATCACTCATTTCTCCAGCCTCGGTGATTCGCTGAACCTGATCCGTAACAAGGCAGCGGACACCGCCACGGTACTGGATAACGAACAGGGCAAACTGAGAGAAACCTCTTCCCTGTTCGAGCAAAGCACTCAAATTCTTTCGCTGATTTCTTCGAGCATCGGGACATTGAACGAAACCACCAGGCAAAGCTCGGAAACCGTCGACAAGCTGGAAGTCTCGGCTAAAAATATCGAGCAATTCACCCAGATCATTGCTGATATTTCCAATCAAACCAATCTGCTGGCACTGAATGCAGCCATTGAAGCGGCTCGCGCCGGTGAAAAAGGACGCGGTTTTGCCGTGGTTGCCGATGAAGTCCGCCAACTGGCTTCAAAAACGGCCGATGCAACCAGCCAGATCAAGGATCTGGTGCAAAATATCAATCAATTGTCACAAGATACCCAGAGTGATTTCAACAAGATAGTCGAGGCCGGTGACAGCATTACCAGCTCGGTGTCCACCATCGGCGATGTGATCAACGAAGTCACTTCATTGTCCGATAACATGGTGCGCGTGATCAGTTCTTCCTCTACCGCTTCTTTTATAGAAACGGTCAAACTCGACCATGTCATGTACAAGATTGATGTATATCAGCGAATTTTCGGCGTTAGTGAAAAATCGATCGACAGTTTTGCCGACCATCATCAATGCCGGCTCGGCAAATGGTATTACGAAGGCAAGGGTAAAAGTCTCAATCATCTGGACAGCTACCGCCAACTCGAGCCGCCTCACGAGTCAGTGCACAAGGCCGGCATCAAGGCGCTGGTGGCGAAAAAGGAAAAGCGCCACGACGACTGCATTTCGGCTTTGTATGAAATGGAGAACGCAAGCGTCGAAGTCCTGCATTTGCTGGACAGTATTTCAGGCGATTACGACAATCTGGTGCAAAGCCAGAACCGGACCGAGCAGGAAACAAAATCGAATGGCGGATCCGATATCGAATTATTCTGATATACGTGGTTTATACGCTAGTTCTGCGGCGCAGGCATGGCAACCGGATGCCGCGGCAAGCGGTAAAATGGCGGCTGCGGTGAATAGCCGTAATTCATCGGCGGTGCAGGGCGATACGCCCAGCGAGGCAGCGGCAGATAACGACGATCATGCTGGCCAGTCACGCGATTGAACCAGCCCGGCGGCCCACCCAGCGGACAAAAACCGATTTCGGGAAAACTGAAAGAAAAAGCCGTCGAAGACCACAGCATCAATAACATCGTCGGTGCGAATCTGTTCCCCCTCATTTCATCTCCCCCTCTCGATTGAAAGCGGACTATAGCGATTTGCCCGCTGACTGTACAGGTCGGGCTGTTGCTGTCGCTTATCTCGATTTATAATGTCACGATAACCGGGAGACCAGCCATGTCCAGACAGTTCGATCACGACAAGCTCGATAAAATCGTCGCCGCCGCCCACGCCAACCGGGACAAGCGCAGCATGGGGTATCGCGAGCAAGCGTTGAAACTGTATCCGTGGATCTGCGGACGCTGTGCGCGTGAATTCACCCGCGAAAACCTCAGTGAACTAACCGTGCATCACCGCGATCACGATCACGATAATAATCCGAGCGATGGCAGTAACTGGGAATTACTCTGCCTGTACTGCCACGATAATGAACATTCGCGTTACGAAGATTACGTCAAGGGCGGACAATACGGTCATGGCAAGGCGCAACAAAGCGAAGCCACCCACAATCCGTTTGCTGACCTCAAATCCATGCTGAAAAAATGACCCTGCTTAAATTCGGCGTGATCGCGATTGCGCTAATCATCATCATTTATCTGGCCAGTCTCTCGTATCTGACCCGACACAACCGCATCAAACCGCCCGAGCAACGGCAACTGGAACCCTGCCCGGCAACACCCAATTGCGTGTCCAGTTTATCCAGTGACTCTTCCAGCCGGACACGGCCTTTTGCGATCGACCGCCAACACCCGGCCGAAAGCTGGAATCGCCTGAAACAGACCATTGAAAAAACCGGAGGAGAAATTCTGCTAGATGACGGCCAGTATCTGCACGCAGTTTTTACTTCGTCTTTGTTTCGATTCAGGGATGATCTGGAAGCCAGGCTCGAAAACGACCGGATTGATCTTCGCAGTGCTTCTCGAGCCGGTACATCCGATATGGGTGTGAACCGAAAAAGAGTCCGGAAAATACGACAGCTATATTCCGCCACAACATCGACGCAATAAAAAGGGAACACTGCCCCCTTTTTATTGCGCAAGAAGACTGGATCAATCCCTGCCCATCACTGAAATTATTCCGGTATTTTCCAGCGTGCCGCCCAGATCGGCTTTCTGGTTCCAGTCCAGCTGGAATTTTTTTAACTGCTCACACTACAAAGATCAGGCATAGTTCATCTCTGATCACCAATTTTTTGAGCTTATTTTTTTTAATGATAAACGAAAATCTTTCCAATATTACCCACTCGCCAGGCATGAAACTTTTTAAGGATAATTGATAAAAAAGACTTCGCTATTGACCCGGCTGTGGCGCGACAGAGTTTTTCGATACTTATTTAACGATGGCTCAGGGCAGCTTGCGCGGTAAAAAATCGACATCATTTTCGATCAGGCTTTTTTGCACCGATGAATAGCGGATAGAATCAAATGGCCCCATCTCGACCCGGTAATAGGTAGCGCCATTGACTCGAGCGGACGTGATTTTTGCTTCCAGTCCAAGCAGGGCCAACTGAGCTTTTTGGCGATCAGCATCACTGACCGTCTGGAACGAACCGACCTGCAGAATATAACGCGCATCGGCAGCAATCTTTTTGCGCGTGGAAGATTCATCCGGACGTTCGGATTCCGGCTCGACCACCTCCGGTATCTCGACTTCACGCTCGGGCAACACAGTATAAAAATCGAACACCGGTTTTTCGGTATTGCCACTCGCCGCAGGTTGCGCAGGCGCATGCTGTGCCGTGCGCACGATATTCCGATCCAGAAACAGAATAAACGCCACAAACGAGAGAATGATCAGCCCGAGTGCCAGCCAGATCCAGATCGATTTTTTTTTCTGTGTGGTCATCGTGTTTACATCTTTTCCGGCGCGCTGACACCCATCAGCGTCAAACCATTCTTAAGCACTTGCCGGGTAGCCAGCGCCAGTGCGACCCGGGCATTGCACAAGGCCGGATCATCCACGATAAATTTGTGCGCGTTGTACCAGGAATGAAAATGCTGTGCCAACTCGCGCAAATAATTGATGATGATATGCGGCTCGCGACGCTGGGCCGAGCGGTTGACACGCTCGGGAAAAACCATCAATTGCTTGAGCACGGCCTGCTCGTGTTTATTGTCGAGCTTTTGCAAATCAATACCGTCCAGGTCGATCGAAATCGATTGCTCGACGCATTGACGCTCGACGCTGCAAATCCGGGCATGGGCATACTGCACATAATACACCGGGTTGTCGGACGACTGTGCGCGCGCCAGCGAAAGATCGAAATCCATATGCTGATCGGCGCGACGCATGACGTAGAAAAAACGTGCCGCGTCATTACCGACATCCTCGCGCAGCGTGCGCAGCGGTACGAATTCGCCTGACCGTGTCGACATCGCCACCTGCTCGCCATTTTCATAAAGATTTGCGAATTGCACCAGCAAAATCTCCAGCTCATCGGCCGGATACTTCAGCGCTGTCAATGCCGCCTTGACCCGTGCGATATAACCGTGATGATCCGCGCCCCAGATATTGATCAAATGATCGAAGCCGCGATCGAATTTGTTCATATGATAAGCGATATCGGATGCGAAATAAGTAGTTTGCCCGTTATCGCGTTGCACCACCCGGTCTTTTTCATCGCCAAACGCGGTCGAGCGAAACCACAACGCGCCGTCCTGCTCATACACATGGCCGTTTTGCTGCAAGCGCTCAATCGCTTGCTCCACCAGACCCTGTTCGGTTAATTGCCGCTCTGAAAACCAGACATCATATTCAACGACGAAAGCACTCAAATCCTTGCGGATGACATCCACCAGCGTGTTCAGCGCGAGATCAAACACAAAGCGATATTTCTCGCTGCCAAGTAATTGCTTGGCGTTGTCGATCAAGTCATCGATATGCTTCTCCTTGTCACCATTCGGGGCATCGGCGTGAACATTGGCAAACACCTGTGCAGCGTCGATGCGGTAGTCTTCGCCATGTTCGCGGTGCAGCGTGGCCGCGATATCCCAGATGTAATCGCCCTTGTAAGCATTCGACGGAAATTGGATTTTTTCACCCGCCAGATCGAGATAGCGCAGCCACACCGAGGTGGCGAGAATATCCATCTGGCGACCGGCGTCGTTGACATAATATTCGCATTGCACATCATGCCCGGTCGCCTTCAGCAGGTTTGCAAGTGTAGCGCCATAAGCCGCGCCCCGGCCATGTCCGACATGCAGGGGTCCGGTCGGGTTGGCCGAAACGAACTCCAGCAGTATTTTCTGCCCACGGCCGATTTCACTGCACCCGTATTGCTCCTGTAATTGCAGAATCTGTTCAACCACCGATTGATTGTATCCGGCGCGCAGAAAGAAATTGACGAAGCCCGGCCCGGCGATTTCAACCCGCTCGAGCCAATCGGCCTTCTCCATATTCTCGAGCAGCAACTGCGCCAGTTCGCGCGGTGGCATACCCAATGCCTTGGCGCTGGCCAGACAGA
>JANTFI010000042.1 GCA_024763505.1 Gammaproteobacteria bacterium | reverse complement strand
GCTTCGGCAGAAGGACTGTTCTTATAATCACCGGAAACGATATACCAAAGACATTGGCCATTACCATCTTCAATTTTACCGAGTCCGATGGATTTGAAGGGTAGATAACCTGCGGAGTTGACACCCAGTGCACCACAACCGGGGTCCTGATTTCCTTCGGTGCCAGCTGCTGATGCATCTGGACAAGGAAGACGCCCCATGCGGTATAGGTCGACATTACCATCTGGCCCGCCGCCCGGCCCCTTGTCTTCAGCCCGGTAATCAACGGCATAACTGAGCAAGGCCTGTTTGGCTTTAATCAAAGCAGTCTGGGTTTTCTTGCGGACCTGATCATTTTGCTGGATTACAGAAGAGCTGAGAAATTTGGAAGCGCCCGCAGTAACAAACCCGATCAACACCACCATAAACAACAACAATGCAAAACCGGATTGATGGCGCCGGGTAGACACGGCTTCAGCCTCCGATGGGTTTTTGGTATTTGATTTCGCTCTGCTCACCGGTGGTTAGCGGATGAAAACGGCCATCCGGTGTCTTGATTTGCACTTGCAACGATTGACCGGCTCGAATAACGACCTTGGAGCCATCCGCCAGTTTGGCACCATTTTCATAGGCCTGGCCATCGAGCCAGGCAACATGCTGACCGCTCTGGCTGAAACTGACGCCATTGAGAAGCGGGTTGATGGTCACGGTTTGCAGAACGACTTGCTGTTCTTCCGGTTCTACCGGGCGGGTCTCGGCGGAGACTTTTTGCGGTGTCTTGCGGTAACGGTTGCGGTCAATCAATGCCCTTTCTTGCGGCGTTGTAAACAAGGTGAGTAATTCATCCGACCCGCTAACCGATTGCGCCTGAGCGTTGATGGCAAAAAGCATCAACCACGCCAGCAAGAATGTATATTTATTTTTGTACATCGACCGATACCCACCTGATCAAGCAGTTCGCCGTTAGATTTTCTTTCTGCGTACTCAGCACGTTCTCCTGCGCTCCACGCTTTCTCTGGATGTCACAACTTTCTACGCTGAACAGATTATCAATTCTGTTTTTGATGCCGTCAAAAACACGGAGTAAATCTCCTTCATGCAGCAAGGCGATATTCAACTGCATCGGGGTACTGCTGATATTGATATGCTTTTCGGCTTTCAGTCCGGGTTTGACAAATTCCTGCTGCGGAGCCAGATTATAGCTAAGGCCGGGCAAACGCAGTTCATCATTAACCGCTTCGAGTGTTTCTATCCAGCTCAGGCGTCGCTCCGGCCCGATCAACCCGCTGCTTTTGTAGGTTTTGTAGTCCTGGGTATATTGATCGAGCAAGTCGATATCTTTCACCAGCTTGATATAGCGATTATGCGCTTTTTGCAGTGACGATTTTACCTGATTGTACTCTGCTACCTTTTCCTGTTCGTATTGCTGCCCGGCAACCACCAGCGCGACCGATAACAGGATTGCAACCCCGAGAATGATCAGTGAAGATTTGAGAAAGGAAAAGTCGATTTTATTTTGCATTCAATTTCACCTCTCTGACGACACGAAGCGAAAATTCAGCCCGGGCATCATCTTTCTTTTTGTTCAGCTTGACGCTGACATCGCCCGCCAGCGATTCACTCGGCGCAACATTCAACGGGCGGCGGGTGATTTCCACCTGCTTGTATTTACCGGAGATGATCATGGTATCTTCCAGATCATTGACCAGGCTCAGGGCATAGCGATAGTCACCATCGAAATTCAGCAGCTTGCCGTCGAGCCTGACGATTTCAAACAATTGCTTGCCCTTGCGCCGGACATTTCCCCGCCGTCCGCGCCGCGCCTTTTTATCCTTTACCTTGCTGGCTTGTGGAGTGGGTTCGGTCGCATCGATCGAGTCGGCGACAAACCAGTCAAACGAGGTTGCTCTCATATCATTGAACAGTGAGATATCCTGACTGATCATGGCCATCATCTGGTTCGGTGAGCGCAGATAATTTTTATTGATTTTTTCGACTGTCTGAATGACATTTTTCATGTCGCTAGTGCTGATATCCGAATCGATCTTGTGCTCATTAAGCTGGTTGAACTTGGAGACATATTTCTGTTCCAGCAACTGCATTTCATGGATGGTCGAGTCGTACAACATGCCTTTGGCGATCGAAACCGCGAGAAAGCCGAGACTGGCTGTAACCAGCCCGATGGCGGTGAAGCGTGCCAGCAAGCGGGCGATGTAATGGTAAAAATATTTTCGTTCGGCCGTGCCGGCATAATGATTGGGAAAGCTTTTCTGCGTCGCCTGATAACAAAACAGCACCGAGCTGAAGTCCTGTTCTTCACTCACTTCCAGCTTTTCTTTTTCGATCAATTCATTGATGTTATGAATCTGGTAATCGAACGTGCCGCCCGATTCACACTTGATGACCAGTTTGTCGTAATGGCGTTTGTTGGTCAGAATCTGCACCGAAATGGTGTCATTTCGATCGATCAGACGCTGGCTGACCAGATATCTCTGCGTGCCCTCGATATCGCGAATCACATCTTCGGCATAATCACCCTGATAAAAACTGGCGATCGGCACCAGCCGACTGAGCACCAACTTGCCCTTGATGAACACCGATTGCCGCAGGTTGCTCGGCACTTGCTGACTAACCAGAATGACGCAGTCGTGATTGGTTTCAAATTCGTTGACCAGGCTTTCGCTGATCAATGGCAAACTGAGAATACCCACCAGAGGGGTACGGGTCGCCTCCAGCATCTCCAGCCAGGGCTTGAGTAATTCTTGATTGGTCAGGCCGGTAAAAAGCAAGCGTTCTTCCTTGCGGCCTTTTCGTATGACTTGCTGGGATATCGCATTACGAAAACCGGAATTGCGAAACAGCTTGGTGAAATTACGCTCGATAATATTTTGCCGATCCGCACCGCGTAACAGCGGAATGGTGACTTGGCGGAATTCTTCTTCGATCAGGTCCAGCAACAGACGCACCGGTTCGGAACGCAAGGACTCGAGATAAGCGCGGAACAGATCCAGCCCCTGTTCATCCGGCTCGAAGTACACACTACTATTCAGTTTGCGCCCATTCCATTCCTGGGCGACCATTCTGTATCCGGTAAAGTAGAGTATTCTTTTCATAATAAGCTTTAGAAATTCAGTGTACTGATGGTGTCATACATCGGCCCGAATACAGCGGTGATCAACCAGATCATGATCAAACCGATCACCGACATCAATGCGGTTTGTAGCATGGGTTCCATTTTATCCATGCGTTCATCTATATCGCGTTCAAAGAAATAGCTGACATTTTTCAGCGATTCGTCCATTCGCCCTGTTGACTCACCGACGCGCAGCATGCGAATAACCAGCGGCGGAAAGATGCCGATATTCTGAAAGCTTTCACTAATGCTGCCACCTTCCGAGATTTGCACCCAGGCGCGGTCAATTCCATCTTCCAGTACTGCATTGCTGACCACAGTCTTGCTTAACTTGATGGCATCGAGCACAGTGATGCCGGAGGCGAACATCAGTGCAAAATAACGGGTAAAGCGCGAAATCTTGATCTTTTCATTGACTTCACCAAACATCCATATCTTGAGCAGAAGGCCGTCCATCTTGTAGCGAAAACCAGGGCGCGAGGTGTAGAGTAATCGAAGTGTAACAATCAGCACGATCGGTGCCGCTACCACCAGATACCAGTAGTCAACAATAAAGTTGGAGGTTTCCAGCAGCGCCAGCGACAGAAAAGGAATTTCACCGCCAAGCCCGACGATGGCATTCATTAAATCCGGTACGACGAATGCCATTAAAAACATGATCACTGCAAAAATCAGGGTGCCGACTACAGCCGGGTAGGTGACCGCTTTTTTCGCCTTGGCGATGATTTCATCCTGCCATTTCAGGGTTTCGGTAATATCCGACAACACCGTGGCCATCTGGCCACTGCGCTCGCCGACCCGGATCAGGTTAATGAAAACATCATCAAATACCTTGGGGTACATCGCCAGCGCTTGGGAAAAGGAACTACCGCCCTCGATCGCTTCGATTACGCTGGAGATCACATCCTTGAAGCCCGGGTTTTCTTCGCCATCGCGCAAGTCGATCAAGCCATCCAGTATCGGTACTCCAGAGCGGGTTAACTGTTCCAGATGAAAACTGAAATTGATCAGATCCCGGCGGGTGATTTTATGTCGCCCGAAGATATCAGCACCGGGCTGCTTGGGCTTGCAGGTGACCAGATCAAGCTTCATCTTTTCGAGACGCGCTTCCAGATCGGCGATATTTCCGGCATCCAGACTGCCGCGTACATATTTACCGCTGCTGTCGATCGCCTTGTATTGAAATAAAGGCATCGCTAACTCATCCGCTCGGTCAAGTCAGCCACACGGCTGATTTCCTGCAACGAAGTCACACCATTCATGACATGGCGGATGCCGTCATCGGCGAGCGTCAGAAAGCCCTGCTTGTAGGCTGCTTCCTTGATCTCTTTGGCGGTCGCGCCACGCACCAGCATGTCGTCCAGCTCGGAGTTCATTTTCAGAATTTCCAGCAATGCCATCCTTCCCTTGTAACCGGTATTGTCACAGGCCTTGCAACCGCGAGGTCGGAAAATTGCCTGCACCTGAGTTACGTCATTGCGCTCGTAATACAGCAAATGTTGTTCGTCTTCGTCCGGGTAATATTGCTCCTTGCAATATTTGCATAGCTTGCGAACCAGCCGCTGTGCCACCACGCCGATAATATTGCCGGCCATGATTTCAGGAATGATGCCGATATCGCGCAGCCGTGGTAAGGCACCGATGGCCGAGTTGGTGTGCAGGGTGGAAAACACCTGGTGACCAGTCATGGCGGCGCGAAAAGCCATTTCGGCAGTTTCTTCATCGCGTATCTCGCCGACCAGAATAATGTCCGGATCCTGCCGCATCAGTGATTTGATGCCGTTGGAAAAATCCATCCCGGCCATTTCACTGACCGAGGTTTGTCGAATCAGTGGAAACGGATATTCAACCGGGTCTTCCAGCGTCATGATGTTGACCTGTTCATTGCTGATATGATTAAGCAATGAATACAGGGTGGTGGTTTTACCACTACCGGTCGGGCCGGTGACCAGAATAATGCCTTCCGGTCGCGCCATCATGATCTTCAGCTTACGCATGGAGTCTGAGGGCAGTTCCATCTTGTCGAGCGCGATGACGCCTTTTTCGCGATCGAGCACACGCAATACGATATTCTCGCCATGAATGGTCGGCTGTGACGCCACCCGGAAATCGATCTGGCGGCCGATGATCAGACGCGATATACGACCATCCTGCGGCGCGCGGGTTTCTGCGATATTCATGTCCGACATGACCTTCAGACGTACCGCAATGGCGGACCAGTAGGTTTTGTGCAGGGAGCGAATCTGCCGTAGCACGCCGTCAATACGGTAGCGAATCCGCAGAAAACTCTCTTCCGGCTCGAAGTGAATATCAGATGCACCGCGCTTGACCGCATCGGCCAGCATGACATCCACCAGGCGTACCAGCGGTTGACTGTACTCTTCGATATCCCCCTGATAATCGTTGTAGTCCGCTTCACCGGTTTCAATTTCGCGCAGGATGCCGTCGATGGATAATTCATAACCATAAAACTGATCGATCGCGTTGGATATCTCGGTTTCGCCGGCCAGCACCGGAGTGATGTCGATATGCTGCCCGACTGCAATACGGATCCGGTCGAGAGTAAACAGATTGAAGGTATCCGACATCGCAATGCTCAGCGTGCCGCGGGCCGGATCGTAATTGAGCGGAATGACCTTGTGCTTGCGCGCCATATCCGACGAAATGAGTTTGATCGCTTCCGGATCTGGCACCACGTTGGACAGATCGACGCTGTCTTGCTCCAGTGCTTCGCCCAGCGCCGAGCGCATGATCGCTTCGGTGGCGAAACCGAGATTGACCAGCAGCTTGCCCAGTGGCAGATCGACCTTTTTCTGTTCGGTCAGCGCGATATGGAGCTGATCTTCTGTGATCACCCCTTCATCGATCAGAATTTCGCCCAGCCGTTTCGGCTTGTTGGCGCGGTTCTGTGTCTTCATTGCGTCAGCACCTCGAGGCGCTGCCGTGCCAGATTGGTATCGAATCCGGTACGCATCGTGCCGGCCAACTTCAAAGCTCGACGATAAAACTGAGCAGCTGTGGCACGTTTTCTCAGGTGGTCGAGGCTGACCGCCAGATTATAGGCATAATCCGCATCCTGCGGTTTATGCGACAGTGCCGAGAAATACGCTTTCTGCGCTTCGCTCCAGCGGTTCTGGCTGCCGTACAGATTACCCAGCGCAAAGTGCAGATAGGGAGAATCAGGTTGTTCGTCGAGCATGGTTTTCAGTTGCGATTCTGCCGCTTGCGGGTCGATATTGGCAACGGAAATCAAGGCCGTCATGGCCAGACTGTCTTTCGGGTTTTGCTCCAGCTGGCGCTGATACAGATTGATCGCGGCTTGATAATCGTTTTGCTGTACATAAACGGCTGCGCGTCCCAGCAAGGCATCCCGGTTGACTGGATCTTGCGCCAGCACTTGATCGTATTGCGCCGCAGCGGCGGCCAGATCACCCTGTTGATAGGCTTGATAGGCTTGAACCAGCAATTGCGTTTGCGGGTCTGCTTTTTCGCCACGCGTAATGACCAACCTGTTGTCGGAAGCCTGTTGCACATCGCTTTGGCCTTGCGCATTCTGGCCGGCTGCGCCTGAACGTGCGGTCTGTTCCCGAGCCGCCGAAGTCTGCACAGTGGCCACGGAAGGCGCTTCGCTAGTCGAACCGTCTTGTATCGATTGTTGCGGGGCCGTAGTACCTGCCGACTCGGTACGGGCCTGCGCTGTCTGTGTCGTAATTTCATCCTCGACTGTTTCTGGGCTGGCCTGCTGCTCTGATGTATTTGCGGAAACATTATCAGGTGATGCCAGGCTAGCGTCTTCCATTTCTGCTTTGGCTGCCTCAGCCATGGCAAGCACCCGTGCTGCCTGTTCATCGGCTTCACGTCTATCTGCATCGAACAACCGTGGTGAAGGCTCTGCCTTCTGTGGCTGGATAACCCCTGGCATCGGGTCGTTTTTCAAGCGCGCCAGTTTTTGATCGATGACTTCGGATTCATCCACCAACTGAAACATGCCGAACAACACAACGACCATCAGTAACAGCAGTGCCAAACCGCCATACCATTTGAAATACCCAGTCTTGGCGTGACTGGATTTGCTCTGGAACACGCGCTTTGCATAATCCGGCGTCATCACGACATCTGACTCTGGCTTCATGCCCGGAAAAATTCGCGATACATCCTGGTCGGATAGATTGACCAGAGTGCGATCGTAATTGTCCGGCGCAAAAGTGCGAGTGGATGTCTTGCCTTCTACAGTAACCGTTTCATCGCTGGTTAACTGTTCGATATCGACAGCCGAATCGGTACGAGTGGCGTCCGTATTGACTCGAGTTGACTGGTCTTCATCCGGCACGCCTTGCATATAGACATTTTCGGTCGTGGTTTTGTCGTGGGTGTCGAAATGCCCGGAGGGTGGCAGCGAAGCATCTTCATCGACATAGCCAAAATTGGTCAGGGTCAATGATTCCGGGTTGGTCAGGGTGGTATCGTCGCTTTGTGACAGGGTTGGATCTCGGTAACCGTCCCCCATAAAATCGGTCACATCGTCTTCGGTCAGCGCTTCTTCCGAACCAGCCGACAGCGCGGCCATTTGCTCGACTGTTGGCAGGGTCTGGGTACTGTCGAGGATCGTGGCGTTACCCGGCAACCGAGTTTCTTCACCTTCACCTACCACCGTAACCTCGTCATCCGTTGTAGTCGCCTGCTCGGACGACTGCCCGGTTTCGTCCGACTGATCTATTGAGGACGATATTTCGTCAGCATCCCCGGATAGCTCTACCGAGCGAGATTCAGAATCGGGTGATTCATTGTTTTGAAAGCCGCCTGAATGAGTTGTTTCGGTTGCGCCCCGTTGGGTGGCATCGAGCTGAGTCGTATCCAGTAAAGTTGCATCTTGTTCGGTCGCATCCACCTTTGTAGCATCGAGTTGAGTTGTATCCAGCAACGTTGCATCGTGCTCGGTGGCATCAATCTCGGTGGCATCTACCTGCGTTGCATCGAGCCGGGTCGTATCCAGTAAAGTTGCATCGCGCTCAGTGGCATCGTGCTCAGTGGCATCCAACTGGGTGGTATCGAGGAGGGTGGGATCCGAGCTGTCGGAAGCGTCAATTTGTGTCGAGTCGACTTGCGTTTCATCGGCCCGGGTAAGGTCGGCTTCAGTCGCATCGATTTGAGTCGAGTCGACACCTGTAGTCTCAGTCCGGGTCGCATCCATATCCGGGTTGACCCCGGTCATCGCTTCGGTTTGTTCGGTCAGATCCGCTTCGGTCGCATCGATGCCTTGCTCGGCAGATTTCTGCGCCTTTTTTTCTGCCGCTTTTTTTAATGCATCTAACAGTAGACTCATGGGAAACCCCTGCGCTCTTTATTCTGTTAGCAGCTTTGGCTTCAGAAAACGCTGAAAATCGCTAAGGTTGGTATCGATACTGGCATTACCAATAATGCGTGGCCGCAGAAAGATCACCAACTCGGTTTTTCGAGACCCCTGCTCCTGAGTGCCGAACAGCATTCCAAAGCCTTCCGTGTCATGCAGCCCCGGAATACCGGCACTGTTTTTATTGGTGGAATCCTGCATCAGGCCGCCAATTACTGCTGTGTTACCATTGCCCACTCGCAATACCGATTCCATTTCACGCACTGAAATCTCGGGTACTTTACTGGTTACGCCATTACCGCCAAACGTCGGGGTATCGATAAACTGCAAGATTCTCGAAATAGTGGGTCTGATATTCAGAATCACTTCATCGTTTTCGGTTATGAACGGCGTCACATTCATGACAAACCCGACTGGAACCGTATGAATAGTGGTGGTGAAAATATTTTTTTCCGGTGTGGTTGTGGTGGCTTCTGTGGTTTTGAGTTCAGTGGTGAAATAGACCCGATTGTCGACCACCTTGAGTACCGAAGTCTGGTTATTCAACGCCATGATTTTCGGACTGGACATGACCGATACATTGCCAAATGCATCCAGCGCCTTGATCGAAGCACTGATGCTGCGGTCCGAATTGCTGCTGTTGAATGTGGCCGATAAAAACTGGCCGGTAGCCAGATTTCCACCCAATGTGGATTGCACCAGATCCCAGCCTTCACCATTGGCAATGCGACTCCAGTCTACACCGGCCTGAAAGTCGTCATTCAGGGTGACTTCTACTACAGTGGCTTCGATCAGCACCTGTTTGCGAATATTCGCCAGTACATTATCAAGAAAGTCCCGGATCGCTTCATGTCCCTGCGAGTTGGCCATGACATTGATGGTGCCGGATTCCCGGTTGGATATTACCTGCCCGGCCTGACCGCCCGATTTGGCCAGCGCTATCAGGTTTTCTTCCAGCGTTTTCCAGAAATCATTGGTGGATGTATTTTTAACCGAGGTGGATGACCCGCCTTCTACTGAACCGCCGGTGGCAATCTTGGTATCTACATCGACACCAGATTTGGTTTCTCGCGACATATTCAGATAATCAATCTTGTAGGTACGCATGTAGGGCAGGTCGCGTTTCACCACCAGATTGGGGCCATCGATGTAGTAACGCAGGCTGACCTGATTGGCGATGCGTTTGAGTATCTGTGGCAGGGTCTGGTCGATGGCATTGATGCTGACGTTGCCGCTGATGGCCGGATCGATGTCCAGATTCAGGCGGGCATCCCGGGCCAATGCAAATAACAACTCAGCGGCGGGCAAGTCGGCGGCGACTACGGTAAATGTCTGCAGTTTTTCAGCAGGCTCGGGAGCCGCAATCACCGGCACCTGATTGACCACCGGAGGAATCGCTTCCTCTTCGGCGGCCACTTGTGGTACAGCTTCGTTAATGTGACCGGCAACTGCCATACGAGGATCTTTTGGCGGCACCGCCGTTTGACATCCCGCAAGCCCCAACATCATCATAATTATCAGCAAATATTTCATTGTTTTTCCCGGTACGTTCAGCAACTGGCTGTCCTGGTTTATTGAAAATCCAAGATTGGTGTAATTCGATTTCATAATAATGCTTTTTGCATGCGGTATATGGAATGCAGATAGGGCGAATTTACGCGGATTGACTGCGGCAATTTTTTCAATTGAATCTGCCCCATGGTAATGGACGGATATTCATTATAAAACACCCGATATATTTCCTTGCCACTCATCTTCACTTCATAAAGATAGGTTTTATCCAGCTCGAGCGGCCATTCGGTTTGCAAATACTCGACCAAATCTTTGGCAGCGGATTTGCTTCGCATCATGACCTGAATCGAGACGCCTTGTCTGTTTGCTGCTCTCAACCAGTCTTTGCTGGCTCGCAGCTTGTTTTCCAGCCAGATTTGGTAGCCTTCACTTGAAGGTTGCTTTTTAACCGGCTGATTTGCATTAACTTTATCAAGTTTATCAGTGGATTGCCGGATTTTTTTTGAACCAGCCTCCAATTCTTCCTTCGCCGCACGGGCTGCGGCCGCCAGTCGGGACCCTGGCAGCATGGTTTCAACCTCTGGTTTTGACTCCGGTAAATGGAAACGAAGAGGTTCTGAATCGGCGATTGCATTCTTCTTTTGCGATTTTTCCAGCTCAGTCTCCGTTGTTGCACTTTCTGCTTCCAGTGGCTTTTGCAGAACTGCTGTTTCGGGCTGCGCTGCCGCAGCCACTGAGGCCACTCCGGCAGGTTTCTGGGCAGGCTGATCTGGAATTTCGATCACAGAAGTGCCTGCATTGAACCCCGGTTGCTTTTCCGGTAGCGAAAATTGCCACCAGACCAGTAGCAATCCCCCGACCAGCAACAGCAGCATGATAGCAGCCATCCAGCCGTTTGTTTTTGCCGTATTCGAGTTGATGGCGGTAAAGCCACTGTCTTTGACCGCAGCCTTCAGATGTTTCAAGGTCAAAGTGTGGGTGCCATCTGCAAATGCGGATAACAACATTTTATCGGCCAGTATATTGATCCGGCGCAGCAAACCTTCAGAATATTTCGCCATGTTGTCCGCCAACTTACGACTGATCAGTTCGGGGCCGGTATATCCGACTTCGCGCATGCGAAAGTTGAGATATTGATGAATCTCGGCACCGCCCAATGGCCCCAGCTTAAAATCATGAGTAATTCTCTCGCGCAGTTGGCGAATCGATTTTTCCGAAAGGTTTTCATCTAGTTCAGGCTGGCCGAACAGAATGATCTGCAACAGTTTATGCTGATCGGTCTCGAGGTTGGACAGTAGCCGGATTTCTTCCAGCGTTTCCAGCGGCATGCCCTGTGCCTCTTCGACAAACAGGACTACCTGACGGTCTTCGGCATGCCGTTGCAGCAGGTACTCATGCAGCATCGCGACTACTTCATGCTTGCTGGCTTGCCGGTCGATATCGAATTTCAGCTCGTTTGCGATTACAAACAGGATATCTTGCGGAGAAACGCTGGGGTTGGCGATATAGACAATTTCTATTGACTCTGGCAACTCCTGCTGCAGCATTCGGCAGAGCATGGTTTTGCCGCTACCCACTTCGCCGACCACCTTGATGATGCCTTCGCCGCGCATCACCGCGTACACCAGCGCACCGAGAATATCGCCGCGATGCCCGCCCTCATAAAACAATGAGGTATCCGGGGTGATCTTGAATGGCGAACGCGTCAAGCCAAAATATTCTTCATACATACTGCGTTACCCGACCCATTGCTGCCTGACCTGGCAGTTCATTCTGCGCAAGCGATTCATTTTTTCTCGTCACCCCGCTCCACCCGACCATACAGGGTCGAGCGATTGACACCCAGCAAGGCCGCTGCCTGGCTCATGTTATTCTGACTCTGTTGTAGGGCCAGATTGATATAAGCCTGCTCGATCCGGTTTAACTCGTGATTCAATTGAAACCCTTCAGTATTGAGGTTCTGCAAAAACATGGCCTGCTCGCCAGACGCAGGCACCGAAAAAGAGACATCTTGCTTCATTTCATTGACGAGCGCACCGGCCCTGACCGTTTGCCCCGGATACTTGGCGGACAAACGGATAATGATATTGCGCATTTCGCGTACATTGCCGGGGAAATCATACGACTGCCACAACTGCTGTGCTTCCTGGTCCAGTACAAAGCCCTGAATTTGCTGATTGACCTGTTGCTGAAAATGTTCGAGCAGCAACAGTTTGTCATCGCCCCGTTCCGCCACTGAGGGCACCCGAATAGTCAGCACACTGAGGCGATAAAACAAGTCTTCACGAAACCGACCCTGCTCGATTGCCTGCAGCAGATTGGCATTACTCGCAGCCAGCACACGGGCCTGTGCTTTGCGTGGTCGGGTTTCGCCCAACCGATAGTATTCGCCATTTTCCAGTACACGCAACAGCTTGGCTTGTAAATCAATCGGCATATCGGCGATTTCATCGAGAAACAGTGTACCCTGCCCGGCCTCTTCAAAAAAACCGGCTTTACTGCCAGTCGCGCCGGTGAAAGCACCACGCACATGGCCGAATAATTGCGAAGCCAGTAATTCATCATTAAAGGCGGCGCAGTTCAGGGTCAGAAAAGGATGCTGCTTGCGAGTACTACAACTATGCAGGTTTTGCGCCGTTAATTCCTTGCCACTGCCGGAGGGTCCTTCAATCAGCACCGGATACGGAGAATCGGCCAGTTGACGAATCTGCATACGCAGCAATTCAATCGCGGCAGATTGTCCGACAATACCCTCGATGGGACGCACCAACGGGGAAGGAGTCTGCTGCGGATCGACATATTGTTTGAGTCGGGCCTTCAGTTCGGCGACATCGCAGGGCTTGGAAACAAAATCCACAGCGCCGAGTTTCTTCGCGGCCTCGACATATTTCTGCTCATCCTGCCCCGACAGTACAATCACCCGGGTTGCCGGATATCGGGAGCGGGCAAATTCGATCAGGGCGAAGCCTTCATCCGGTTTGTGGGTATCCGGCGGCAGGCCGAGATCGACCAGCATCAGCACTGGCGGTGACTGCAGGGCCGCCAACTGGTCGATGGCATCGCTGCGATCCTGCGCCAGACTGACATCGTATTCATCACTCAATACATACTGCAGACTTTGTGAAATGATGGAATCATCGTCCACCAGCAGTAAAGAGGGCAGAGAACTGGAGCTCATGCTCGACGGCCCGCGAAGTTAGTATCCGGCCAGTATAGTGTTGAATTTTCGACAATTCAATAAAATCTTTAAGAGTATCTTGAAAATTATTGATATTTAAAGAATTTTAGGGTGGAGACTGAGAAACTGTCACACGTAAGCGCCGCGACACATAGTCCGGATTCGCATTCGCGCCCAGTGCCAGCTGACCAGATTCGGCCAACGCAGTCAGGGTGTAGAACGTCAGCGAAACAACACCTTCGGTATGTGAGCTGGCCGTGCAATCCAGCGTTACCGTGAAACCTTGCAGCGCCGGCTCGGCAGCACTGAAGGTAAGTGTTTCGCTGGTATCGGAACCCGGGCTGCAGGAAGCACCATTGAGCGCCTGATACACCCCGTACTCCAGCCCCGCTCTGGCCGCCTGCATGGCTCTGGCACCCTGCACATTCAACACCACGGTCGATTGCTGCAACACATTCAGGTTCAGGATATAAGTCATCAATGTGGCCAGCACTACCAGCATGAAGATGGCGGTGACCAGTGAAAAGCCCTGTTGACGAGTCTTCTTCACGGCACGTTATCCACATGTACCTGGTGCAGCAAACGGACCGACTCACCTGCACCGTCCTGCAGCATCAGATCGAGAGTGACTAATCCGTTGCGAAGCGGGCTGCCAGGGCTGTAATCAATATCGCAGCCGCCAACCTGAGTGGCCACCCGGGCCATTTCAGCACCGCGCGCCAGCAACTCTGCCTGACTATCGATATCACTTTGATTTTGCACAAAACCATAACCGTCAAACCGCGACAACACACCACTGCTGCTGTCGCACAGATAGGTCACCGCCGTATCCACCAGGAACAGCCGCTGAGTCGGAGAGGCATAGCGAAACTGAAAAGCACCACCCAGTGACACCCGGTGATAGCTTCCACCCGGATCGATATCCAGCGTGATACCAGCCGGTGTGATGACGCCGGGATTATTTGAACTCGCAGCATCGTTGTAAACCTGCGCCGGACTGGTGTTGTAGAGCACCGCGCGGTAATTGGTAAAGACTTGCGGCAGCCCGCTTTGTGGCAACAGACTGAATACACCCAACAGACTGAAATGCTGATCGCCACCGGCCGTGGTAAAAGACAAGATATCATCGGCAGCATTCACCCCGCCCCCCGCTTCATCGCGATATCGCGCGCCATCGACCGTATTGACCATTTCCAGCGCCCAGCCGCCCGGACCATTATCGATAACCCGGATACTGTTGGGCAAAGCCCGGTGAATATCGATTTCGATTCGATGCAAAGCCATCTCGGCAGAATCGACCAATTGCTGACGACGGTTTTGATCGCGGTATGCCTCGATCGGTGTGGAAATCAGGTATCCGGCACCCGTGGCCATGACACCCAGCAGCACGATCACCACGATCAACTCGATCAGGGTAAAACCCGACGCTTTTGCATTTCGATGCGGCATCAGTAATTCACCCGATATCCAGATATCAAAATCGGTGCAATGGCCGCATGCGAGACAGTTACATCAATGCGCAAGGCATTACCCGAGGCAGCCGTAATCCCGGCCAGAGTCGCTGCAGCAATGCTGACATCCACCTGAAAATCGCCTAGCCCGGTAATTGCAAATCCCGACTGGCTTTTCGCCCCTGCATCCGATAAGCCATGGTAATCCTGCACATCATCGTAGGTTGCGCGGGTTTCTCCGGCTTCGGCGCCACCGGTTTCAGGCTGCACCGGGTCGGCAAAATGCTGACCTTCGATCTCTTCGAGATAGGCATTGGCAATGGCGATGGCCTGTTGCTGGATCAGCGGGTCGGCACTGCTTCGAACCGTGCTGACAAAGACATTAATGATTGCAGTGGCAGCAATTGCCAGCACCACGATCGTCACCAGCACTTCGAGCAGAGTAAATGCCCGAGATTGAATCCATGCCGGTTTAATTGACATCGACCAGCCCCGATTGCTGATAAACCGTCAGGCTATAACCGGCAACCGTAAATGTCGTATTACCGGTCAAGCCATTAACCTGTTGCTGCGGGGTAAATTGCATGCTGGCAGCCGGAGAAATCGTAACACCTGACGGAAAGGAAAGGTTTTGATAAGCCTGATTTCGATGAGCCGGATGCAACACGTTACGGTTAAAACTGTTCGAGGTGCAGGTGCTGCCCTGACGCAGCGCATAGGAACTACCGGTGATACTCACCTGAACATTGCATCCGGTGCTGAGAGCCAGCTTTTGTGCATAGCGCAAGGCAGAGGTAAATTCATCGAAGAAAGCCTTTTGTTCAAACGAACCCAGATTACCCAATCGCGAAAAGGCGAATACCGCCAGAATCGCCAGCAATAGCACCACGGCTATTAATTCGATCATACTGAATGCTTTTTGAAATCGACCTTGCATTACCATAATTGTCAGCTATATTAGTTTGAAATTACCGCTAAATCATTTACTTATAGACTATAGCAGCTATACAACATTAACTGAAAACCTGCCCGTCAGGATAGACCAACCATTTTACCTCTACAGGGGAACAAATCATGAAAAACTCACAAAGCGGCTTCACTCTAATTGAACTGGTCGTTGTTATCGTTTTACTCGGCATTCTCGGCGTTACCGCGTTGGGCAAATTTCAGGACTTGAGTGGCGAAGCGTCCACGGCGGCTGTTGAGGGTGTCGCATCCGAACTCTCGGCTGCTTCGTCTGTTAACTACGCTAAAAGCCTGATCGGTACTGGATCGAACCATACTCTGGGTATCGGTGACACGGCTGCCGGCGGCGTTGCCCAGTTGGATACCGCTTCAGGTAGCGATGCCTGTGATGACACCTTGCTTGCCAACTTGCTGACATCCGGTATACCCACCGACTACACCATAACCAATGACACCGGTGGAAAATGCGCCAATAACGCAGGAGACACCTATACTTGCACCATCAATGGCAAAAATTCAGCGACGGCTACAGCGACTATCGTTTGCACCGAATAATAAACCTCACTGCGTTTTGACCTAAATCAAGGCCTCTTCTCAAGAGGCCTTTTTTATTTCCAGCCCCAGTACAGTTTCCGTTCCCGGATTGAACCGACCATCTGAGTTGCGATCATCAAATCCAAACCGAAGTTCATAATATTGACGTTGCCTACTCAAGCCGACCCATAAAACCCGACGCGTCGATAAATCAAAATACCAGCCAGCCGGCATCTCTGCATGCTGTTTTTTGATCGCGCCGTGATAATTCAGCGGCAAAGGCCTATATGCAGCCATCAATGTAAATGGATTATCGCGGTCGAATTTCTGCAACTCCCCCAGCTTTCCCTTCACCGCATAGTGATACAGCATCATCGCCATGGCTTGACGGATTTCAGTGATTACGCGCTCACGCGCAACTTGCTCGGCTTTGCCAGTCAGATACTGACTGTACCCGAGAAATACCGAGATACAGATCAATACCAGAATCAATACCGCCAGCGATCGAAAGCGATTCGCCCCCGGTGGTGATGAGATGGATCGAGGCATATTCCGGCTCCGCGGTGCGGCTAGCGCCCGGCTAGCTGGGCGATATCCCACATCGGCACGAAGATACCGAGCGCCAGCACCAGCACCATGATACCGACAAAGACATAGATCAGCGGCTCGAGCCGGTCGGACAGGGTTTTGACGTCGTAATCGACTTCTTCTTCATAGAAGTCGGCGATATAACTCATCATTTCTTCGAGGTTTCCGGCTTCTTCCCCGACCATGAACATTTGCATGACCACCGGGGTAAACATACCGGTACGGTGGGCGGTAACGGCCAGCGTTTCACCGCGCTCGATGCCTTCGCGCATATCGGCTACGTGCCGCGCGATATATTCGTTGCCGACCGAGCGTGAAATCACTCCCATGCCCTGCACAATTGGAACACCGGCGCCATAGGCCATGGCGAAAGAGCGGGCGAAGCGCGCCAGATAGGCGCGCAGCAGGATGCCGCCGACCACCGGCACGCGCAGAATAAAGTGGTGCCATCGATAGCGTCCTTCGCTGGTTGAAATGTAATGGCGGAAGGCAAACCCGGCGATGACAATCAATAACAGCATCCATACCCAGTTGGCCACAAAGAAGTTCGAGGTCGCCAGCAGAAAAACGGTTTGCCAGGGTAATTCCAACTGATTGGCCTGAAAGAAATCGGCAAATTTCGGAATGACAAATAGATTAACGATCGCCAGAGCGATGAGAATAGCCACGATCACCGTGGTCGGATAGCGCAGCGCAGAGGAAATATTGTGGCTCATCTTGCGGTTTCGGTCGATATAAGCCGCCATTTGATCGAAAGCCTGATCGAGTCGGCCAGTGTTTTCACCGACCTGGATCATACTGATGTATAGATTGGAAAAAACGCGGGGATGACGCGCCAGCGCGATCGACAGGCTGCGCCCGGATTCAAGCTGTTCCAACACATCCTGCAAGGCTTCGATCAACAGCGGATTCTGGATCGATTCCCGAATACCGGCGATGGCCCGCGTAATCGGAATTCCGGCCTTGGCCAGTGCCGACATCTGGCGTGTGAACATTAGCAATTCTTCGATGCTGACTTTGTGCAGATCGAGTTTTTTATTGATTTGCTCGATCAGGTCAACGCGCTTTTTCTGTTCGGTAATCTGTAGTGGCGTGATCCCCTGCTCCATCAAGCTGCCTGCCACTGCACTGCTGCTGGAAGATTCCATTTCTCCTTCCGCCAGCGCGCCATCCGCTTTTCGCCCCTTGTAGCTAAACAATGGCACGATGCTCTCCGGGGTCGGGTAAATTCATATGCTTCATTGCTCAGGCTCCAGTTCCAGATCCTGTACTTCTTCTTCGATCAATTCATCGCGCGATTCTCCGGCCAGCCGAAGCACTTCATCCAGTGTGGTCAAGCCATCGGCGGCGTAGCGGTGGGCTACATTGACCAGCGGTTCATAACCCGGCACCCGTTGTGCCGCATCGACAAAATCCTGGGTGTCATTGCGACGCAAGGCTTCCGCCAGCTCGGCATTCATGTCGAGCAATTCATATACGCCCATACGCCCCTGATAGCCAGTGAAACCGCAGTGCAGACAACCCTTGCCGGTTTTGTACACATGCTGCCCACTTTCCACCCCAAGCTGGTTTCTCAGCCAACTCGTTTCAAACGGGTCGGGCTGGTAATCTTCGGCGCAATAACTGCAAACCTTGCGGATCAGGCGCTGCGCGATAATGGTTCGCAAGGTGGTCGCCAGCAGGTAACCTTCGACCCCCATATCCAGCAGTCGGGTCGCGGTGGACACGGTGTCGTTGGTGTGCAGGGTCGATAACACCAGGTGACCGGTCATCGCTGCACTGACGCCGATTTCGACCGTTTCAGCATCGCGCATTTCGCCGATCATGATGATGTCCGGATCCTGACGCAGCGCGGAGCGCAGAACCTGGGCAAAATTTAAACCGATCTTGCTGTTGACCTGAACCTGATTGATGCGGGGCAACTGATATTCGACCGGGTCCTCGACCGTGATGATTTTCGACTGGGGTCGATTCAATTCCTGCAGTGCGGCGTACAGTGTGGTGGTTTTACCGCTACCGGTGGGACCGGTCACCAAAATCATGCCATGCGGTAAATGAAAATTCTTGCGGAAGCGTTTGAGCAAATCCGGCGGCATGCCAAGTTGCTCGATGTCCAGCGCGCCACGGGTCTGATCCAGAATCCGCATTACCACTGATTCGCCATATTGCACCGGCATGGTCGATAAACGTACATCGATTTCACGCCCGCTGACGACCAGATGGAACCGGCCGTCCTGCGGCAGACGTTTCTCGGAAATATTCAGATCGGCCATCAATTTCAGGCGCACCACCACCGCCGGAGCAATCTGGATTTCCTTGATCACTTGCTCCTGTAAAACGCCGTCGATACGCTGACGCACTCGGATTGCATCCTTGTCCGGTTCGATATGAACATCCGACGCGCCGACCTGTACCGCATCTTCGAAGATCGATTGCAACAGTTTGGCCACCGGTGCATCGGTCATATCCGATTGCAGCAGGGCCGACAGTTCTTCACTGCCATCCGACAGTTCCTGACCCAGTTCCTCGGCCAGTGCGCTGATTTCCTCAGTGCGCCGATAGACCCGGTCAAAGGCTTCAAGCAATTCACTTTCACGGACGATGGCCAGACTCACTGGCTTGGACAGCCTGTCCTGAATCTCATCCAGTGCGTACAGGTCGGTCGGGTCGGCCATGCCGACCAGATAATCTCCGGCACGCTCTTCCAGAACGATTGCACGATAACGCCGCGCGATACTCTCGGACAGCGTTCGAACCACATCCTCCTTGTAGTTGAAGTTGGTCAAATCAATCAGCGGGATACTAAGCTGGCTGGACAACAGATTGAGCAAACTGTCTTCATCGATCATACCCATCTCGATCAGCATGTTACCCAGCTTGCGACCCATTTTCTTCTGTTCCTGCAAGGCCATCTGCAACTGATCATCGGTAATCAATCCCTGCTCGACCAGCAAATCACCCAGCCTGATTTTTTTTCTGAAAACCATTGTGTTATCCCGTATTAACCTGCGCCGCTTAACTGGCTGATTCTGTTGTTGACGAATTCGCTCAGGCGACGATTCAAAGCGCCATCTTGCTGCGCCTGACGGTAAGCCTGAAGTGCTTCGCGAAATTGTTTTTGCTGTTCATAGGCAATACCCAGACTGACCCAGTTGCGCGGCTGCGCTGGATCCAGCAAAAGGGATTGCCGATAGGCGCGGATCGCAGTCGGGTAATCCTTTTGCTGTTGGCTGGCTGCGGCCACATAATTGAGAATCTGCTTATCCTGAGTCTCTGCTGAGTAACGTTGTAACAGCACATCGTATTGACGCTCGGCAAACCGGAAACCGGCATCCATCCACTGCAATTGAGCATTCTGCGGATACCGGGACAGACTGGCTTCCAGCAGTTTCAGCCAGGCCGCCCGCTGCCCGCTTTTCTGTAATACATCGAGCAATTTGATTCGAGCCTGATAATCAATTTTCCCCCCCATCAGTTCCTCTAGCAGGAGCCGAGCCTGATTGTATTTCC
>JANTFI010000041.1 GCA_024763505.1 Gammaproteobacteria bacterium | reverse complement strand
GGCTCGATGGTCTGTACCCGCAGCAAGCCGCGTTGCAAAGAGTGCCCATTGCAAACAATTTGCCAGAGTTATGAATCCGGTACTGTGGCACTTTTTCCGCAGCCTCGCCCGAAAAAGGTCAACCCGCTGCGTCATCGCTGGCTGTTACTGCATTATTGTGATGACCAGTTGCTGTTGCAAAAAAGGCCGCCCAGCGGAATCTGGGGCGGGTTGTGGTCGTTGCCGGAAATCGAAAACCCCGAACAGCTGGAGGAGTGGCAGCAACAATTGCTAAAGGCCGAGCCGGAAGTCAGTTTGCGCAAGAAAAACCTGCTCAAGCACTCTTTTACCCATTTCGACCTGATGATTTCCCTGCTGCAGATCGAGGTGGATGCTTCGATCTTGATTGCGGCTGGAGGACAGGTTTGTGAAGAAACGGGATTGCGCTGGATGCCGTTAGCGCAGCTCGGTTCGCTCGGTTTACCGGCCCCGGTAGAAAAAATCCTCAACCATCATATCGACGAAATATATGAAAACCGCTAGTCGCTCGGTTCTTTTTCGATGAATCGTCGCCAGCGTTGTTCGAGCTGTTGTGAAATCTGCTTGGGGTTACGGGTTTTCATCGGTGAGTCGCTTTCCAGCAAGTCAAACTGTTTCAGTTTTTTGATCGCATCATCTATGTCGAAATCGGTGTGGCGGTCAAAATTTTTCTGCAGCCATTGTTCGCAGGCGGTATCGAGTTGACGGGCATCCTGCAGTGAATACAGGTTGATCATTGCGTAGGCGAGAATGATTTCGCGGATTTCCTGCTGCCGGGCCAGATCACTGAGATAGCTCAATGCGCCGGCATTATTATCCAGCGTATGGAAATACAGGTTGCGTGCCAGTGTAGCCATGTAGCGGGTTTTCAGCGTGAACACCTTGCTGATCTGTCGCCACAACAGTAGAGCGAAGCCACCGATGGCGATGAAGATGGCCCACGGACTGACTGCAGCCGAAATCTTTCCGACCGTGGCAAACACGCCACCGGCCGTGCCTCCGCCGCCGGTAATCGCCAGCTTGATCTTGTCGAAGACTTTCATGCGGATTCGACACTCGGGAAACAGCATCTCAAGATCGGGGCGCAGAATATCCTTGAACAGGCGCAGTTCCAGCCCGGGGTGCTCGCTCGTATCCCGATAGCGCAGCAACAGAAACAGACGATGATAGCGAATCAATTCCACCGTCTTGTGACCGATGAATGCCTTTTTCCAGTCTCTCACCCTGATTTGCTGTCGTGACTTGCCCTGATAAAAAAGCCGGATGTCGCTAAAAGCACTGAAATCGATATGAATTTCCAGCCCGTAAGGTGAGGTTTTTTGCATCGCATATTCAAGTTGCTGCTGGTCGAGCTCGTTGTAGTTGGCGTCGATCAGTAATTGTTGAATGGCATCGAGGCAACGGGTCGGTTCGAGGGTCGGCGGCAGGGTCTGCGGGTGCTCGGCATCCGGGTTGAAGGGTAGATAGAGTTTTTTCAGAGCGCGCAGTTTCAGGTCGTATTCAAATGACAGAATCTGCCGCAGTTTATGGATCACATCCATGTGTGCAGCGGCCAGGCCGCTTTGGCGCAAGGCTACGATCAATTGCCGCGTGGTCAGCGGAATGAAATGGTCGAACTGGGAAATGGCGGGTTGAGACATCAGGGTGCGTTTGTGATCAGAGCAGCCGCGATGGTAGCACTTCTGGATTTCGCTTGGGAGCCGACTTAACCGGTTTCGCTGACATACAGGAAATGACGGCGGCGGAAAGCCAGCCGCTGGCAGTGCAGTTGCAGTATCCGGGCGCAGGCTTCGAGGTCTTGTATGACGGTAGCCGAATGACTGGATATTTTGAGGCGCTGGTGGAGCGCTAGCGAGGCAAGAGCCTGTTTCATTTGCAGGATATGACCCGGGCTGCGGAGCTGTTCGATTTCGATTGTCTGATGGAACTCGGGTTGCTGCAGTTCGAATGCACGCAGACGTTGCTGTTGCAACCGTTCGACATTGTCATTGCTGGTGCGAAAGTTTTGGTGAAAATCAGCGTCCAGCAGTGTCGCGGCAGCAAGCGGCGAAGGCCGGTGTAGTGTGATTGAAGGTTTGGGACTGCTGCACATCAGGTTTCCCGGTTAGCTGAAACGGATTGCCCCGACAGGGATGTTGCGAGCTACATATTTTTGATGCTCCCGGTGCAAGATGGTTCCGCTTAATTACGGTCCAGTTTCTCCACCAGTTCAGCCAGCTCGGTCAACCGGTCTTTGGCTTGCTGGTTAGCGCCCGGGCCAGCGGTCGGGATCATGTCGCGCGGGCGTAAGGTTCGGCCATCTTGCGATATAACCTGAATCTGGCGGATCGGCTTTCCGTTTTTACGGTCGCGAAATACGACCGGTTCATTGCCCTTGCCATATATCCATTTGTCGCCCCATTGGGTCAGGGTAATCAGCAACGGCATCAATTCCTTGCCTTTGGTACTGAGTACATATTCGTGGCGCTTGGCGCCTTCCTTGATCGGTACGCGCTCGAGAATGCCGCTTGCACACAGGCGCTTGAGCCGGGTAGTCAGAATGTTGCGTGCAATGCCCAGATGACTCTGAAATTCTTCGAAACGGCGAATGCCGAAAAAGGCTTCGCGTATGATCAACATTGACCAGCCTTCGCCCAGGCAATTCAGGATATGGGCGATCGAGCCATTCAATGGGTCAAATTTTTCCATCTTCATAATGCAGTCTTCTTTGGGGGATTTTGTTATCAACAATCTGTCATGCAGACAAGCCACAAGGGGGTTGCGAGTGAGCCCAGACGGTTATTTTTTTCGCATCATAACCCAGATGGACAGGCCTTTAACAGTTTTAAGTTAAAACTGATGGAGGTCAAGTGAGCTGGTAGTTTGGCTTTGAGCGGATGATGCGGGCGCGCTATAGTAGCAGCCCTGATTGCGAAAACAAATGGAGAATAAGAATGAAAAAAATTATCAGTGGAATCGCTATGGCAGCAGCTCTGGGCTATACCGCAAATGCACCGGCCGAACTGTTTGCCGAACTGGGCTATGAGGCGGGAGGAGAAGAGCTGGCCGCGACCACCACTGGTGACAGTATTTCTGCCGGAAGTGGTATCAAGCTGGCAATTGGTAGTCAAAACCAATTGGGCGATGGCACTGATTCGCTGCGTTTTGCGGCGGGATATTTGTTCGATACGCTCGATGCGGTCGACGGCAGCGCCGACTCCAGTGCGATCACGCTGGATGCGACTTACCTGATGCGCTCCGGTCCGCATCAATTCGGGGTCGGTGCGACCCTGCATATGTCACCCGAGTATTCGCAAACAGGTGGGGGGTATTCTAGCTTTACTATTGAATTCGATGATGCCGTCGGGCTGGTGCTGGAATACGGTTATCGTTTGTCTGATGACGTTGTGCTCGGCGGGCGATATACCAATCTGACCTATGAAACCAATAATTTGTCCGTGGACGCCGGTGGCGTTGGCCTGTTTCTGACTGCAGGTTTCTAGTGGCCGGATTTGCGCTGGATCCAGCTTTACAGGGCTGCAGTCATCTACTGATCGAAGCGGATGGCTGGCAGCTGCGTTTGCACGAAAATGCCGAAGTGCTCTGGCTGATCCTGATTCCGCATACCGAAATTACCGAGTTCACCCGCTTGCCGCAAAGCCAGCAGCAACCTCTGCTCGACGTGATCAATTCGATCGGTGACTGTCTCGAGCGTCATTGGCATTGCGACAAAATCAATATCGCCAGCATCGGCAATGTGGTTGCACAAATGCACATCCATGTAATAGGGCGTTTTGTGGATGACTGTTATTGGCCGGCAGTGGTGTGGGAAAAGCCTTACCGGAAAACCTGTTCTGCCGAACAGGTGGCCACTTTGAGTGAACAACTGTCAGTTTGCCTGTTGCCTTGACCGGTTGACTTTTATCCGGGGTATCTACACCATAGCCATCGAACCTGAGAGTCGGGATTCGGCAAGACCCGAATCGACCGGCCTTGCTGAGGTATTCCTTGGCAGCCCTCAGCAGAGCGCCAGGCATCGGGTTCTGCCCGCTGGTCTGACCGCGGATTAAGCTACAGCGAACCCCATTAGCGGGTCAAAACCAAAATTACATCTATTTCTATGTCACAGCAACAACCCGACCTGGCCACAATGCGCCGGTTACGTCCCCTGCAGCAATTTTCGGATGAACAATTGCAGACACTGGCAAACCAGTTGCAAATACAGCAGGCGCGAAAAAAAGACATTCTGGTCGAGCTCGACTGCAGTGAAGAATTCAGCCTGTTTGTTTTGCATGGTGACATCACACTGACGGCAAGAGACGGAGCGGTCAAACAACTCTCTTTCAGCGCCGGCGATGAGTTGAACCCGGTTGCCCAGTTGCGACCGAGTATTTTCCGGGTGGCCGCCAGCGGCCCGCTGGAATATCTGCGTATCGATAAAAATTACCTCAATGAATTCGCCCGCCAGACTGAAACCGGCGACGAAGATATCAGCGTACACATGATCGAAACCGAGCAGGAAATGAATCCGCTGGCGGTGCATCTGTATCAGGACTTGATGACGGATAACATCTCTCTGCCCAGCCTGCCCGAAGTCGCGCTGAAGATTCAGGCTGTATTTCGCGATGAGAATGTGGATGCCGACCGCCTTGCCGAAGTTATTCTGACCGACCCCGCGATTACCAGTAAATTGATCCGGGTGGCCAATAGCCCGGTCTATTCGGGCGTGGCCGCGACCGAAACCCTGCAGGCGGCCATCGTGCGATTGGGCATGCAAACCACCTATCAGCAAGTGATGGCGTATGCGGTCAACGAATTGTTCAACAGTCAGTCGCCAAAAATAGCGCAACGGATGGAAAGGGTTGCCACGCACAGCCGCAAGGTGGCTGCGATCAGTCGGGTGCTGGCCCAGAGCAGTGGTCTGTTTGACAAGGAGCAAGCCATGCTGGCCGGGCTGGTGCATGATCTGGGCGTGATTGTGATCGTCGAGTATCTGCAAAAACACAGTGAACAGATGGACGACGAAGACAGAATCGAACAAACCATTCGCTTGATGCGTCCGCAGATCACAGGAATGCTGATGCGAAAATGGAATTTTGCACAAGATATGATTACCGTGGCGGAAGAATGCGAAGACTGGTTTCGCAACCCCGGCGATGAGGCCGACTTGTGCGATCTGGTGCTGGTGGCGCAATACCACAGCTTGATGGGGTCTTCGGAAATGCAGCAAATGCCACCGATCAACAAGATTCCGGCGATGACCAAGCTGAATATGGGGCCGCAGGAGAGTATCGAATTGATCCGGCAATCAAACCGCAAGCTGGCAGAAATCGAAAAAATGCTCGGTTAAATCTCCGAACAGGGATAAATTTCTACAGTTTCTGTCGTTAATTGTGTAAGGTGCGGTTTTTTACTCACTAAAAGAATTCGATGAAAATAGCAGACAAGCATGTAGTCACACTCAATTACACTCTGACCGATAATGATGGCGAGGTGATTGATCAATCGCAGGATGGCAGCTTTGCTTATCTGCATGGCGCCCAGAATATTATTCCCGGGCTGGAAAACGAGTTAACCGACAAGCAGGTTGGCGACAAGTTCACGGTCAAGGTTTCGCCGCAGGATGGTTATGGCGAGCGCGATGACAGTCGGGTGGAAGACGTGCCGCGTGAAATGTTTCCGCAAGATCAGGAGATTGAACCGGGCATGATGTTTCATGCGCAAGGCCCCAATGGCGAAACCATCACAGTCACGGTACTGGAAGCCAATGATCAGACGGTCAAGATTGATTCCAACCATGCGCTGGCCGGTGTCGAATTGAATTTCGATGTAGAAGTCATGGATATTCGCGAAGCGCAAGATGTGGAAATCGAGCATGGGCATGTGCATGGTCCGGACGGGCATCACCACTAAGCGTTCAAACCGGTTCTGAAAAAAGCGCTGACCGTCTATGGTCGGCGCTTTTTTTTGCCTGGATTTTGCCTGGGATTCAGGTTATGGGCGGCAATTGTTAATTGCTTGTAAATTTAAACGCTACGCCTGTTAATTTTATTTTTCGAGTGTATAAAGGGCAAACTACTGTGTAGCGGTCGAACACGGAAAATTTTTACTCAAAAACATGAAGGAGACATCAATGCTGGAAAATATCGATATAGCTAATCTGGTGACCACTTACGTCATTCCCTGGGGCATTAACATCGCGATGGCGCTGGCGATATTTATCGTCGGTAAAATCATCGTTAATACGCTGACTGGTATTCTGCGTACCGTGCTGGGCAAATCGAAGATGGATCAGATCCTGATCAACTTCGTGACCTCCATTTTCAAAACCGTGCTGTTGCTGTTTGTCGTCATCGCCGCGCTCGATCAACTCGGGGTTGATACCACTTCGCTGATTGCCTTGCTTGGTGCTGCTGGTCTGGCGGTTGGTCTGGCGCTGCAAAGCTCGCTGCAAAATTTCGCAGCCGGAGTCATGCTGATCGTGTTTCGCCCCTTCAAGGCGGGTGACTTTGTAGAAGTAGCCGGCACCTCGGGTGTGGTCGAAACCATCGGTATCTTCAGTTCGACACTGCGCACCGGTGACAACCGCGAGATTATTATTCCCAATGGTTCGATTTACGGCGGCACGATCACCAATTATTCCGCGCGGGATACGCGCCGTATCGATATGGTTTTCGGAATCGGCTATGACGATGACATCAAGAAAGCCAAAGACTTGTTGGAAAAGATTATCACTGCCGATGAACGCGTGCTGAGCGACCCGGCACCGGTAATTGCAGTCGGCGAACTGGCGGATTCATCGGTCAATTTCGTGGTACGCCCGTGGGTGAAAACAGCCGATTACTGGGCTGTGCTGTGGCATTTGAATGAAACCGTCAAGCTCGAATTCGACCAGGCCGGTATCTCGATTCCTTATCCGCAGATGGATATCCATCAAGACAAGGCAGCTTGATCATTGTTTGCCTGAAGTACTATTAGTTAGAAAAAGCCGCGCCGCAGAAATGTTGCGCGGCTTTTTTATTTCCCGGGTGAAAATTTGTCCGCAGCCTGAATTCGGGTTGTTTCGAGGCAGCCTCGGGCTGCGGCTGTGATGATTTGCTTGCTGTTATTCTGCCAGCGCCAGCTCAACCGCCGCTTGTGCATGCAGGGTGGTAGTGTCGAACAACTGCACCGCGGTGTCGGCCTGCTTCACCAGCAGTGAAATCTCGGTGCAGCCTTCGATTACACACTCGGCGCCCCGGTCGGACAAGTCGTCGATAATCTGCAGATATTGCTGGCGGGAATCTTCGCGGATATCGCCGAAACACAGTTCATCGAAAATCACCCGGTTGACCCGCTCGCAGCCTTCGTCGTCCGGCACGATCACCTCCAGTCCCTTGTCGATCAGGCGCGATTTGTAGTAATCCATCTGCATCGTGAATGCCGTGCCGAGCAAGCCGACCTTGCGTATGCCCTGTGCCAGAATGGCATCGGCCGTGGCATCGGCGATGTGCAATAGCGGAATGTCGATGGCCGCTTCCACCTGCGGTGCGCAGATGTGCATGGTGTTGGTGCCGATCAGCAGGAAGTCGGCCCCGGCACCTTGCAGCTTTTGCGCGGCATCGGCCAGAATCGCGCCTGCCGCGTCCCAGTTGTCGCTGTGCTGCAGGCGGTGAATCTCGGCAAACTCGACGCTGTAGAGGATGATTCGCGCCGAGTGCAAGCCGCCGAGCTTTTGCTGGATGCCTTCGTTGATCAGGCGATAATATTCGGCGCTGCTGTGCCAGCTCATGCCGCCGATCAATCCAATGGTTTTTATGTCCATGGTTTTCATGCCCAGAGTTTTATGGTTGGGATGGCTCCACCGGCAGAATTTCGTCGAATGAATGTAGTGCCTTGAAATGCTCGACATCCTTGATCGGCGCTTTTGTATCGGGCCGGTAAATGGCCAGTAAATGCGCGATGCCATAACGCTGCGCAGATTTCAGTACATGCAGGTTGTCATCGATCAGCAGCGTGCGCGCCGGGTCGAAACGGTGGCGTTTTTGTACCTCGTCCCAGCAGCGAATGTCTTCTTTCGGCAGGCTGAATTCGTGTACGGTAATTAACTTGTCGAATTTATGCGCCAGTCCGGTCTTGTCCATTTTCAGATTGAGGCTGTCGTGGTGAGCATTGGTTACCATCACGATATCCTTGCCGGCGTGTTTCAATCCATCCAGGAATTCATGGCAATACGGCAATTCCTGCACGAGGTGACGTACTTCATGCTTCAGCGCCACCACGTCGATGCCGAGCGCTTCGCTCCAGTAGGTGGTGCTGTACCATTCAAGTGTGCCTTCGAGTGCGGCTGTTTTCTGGTTGATCATGGCGCGCGCTTCATCGGCGTCCATATCGAAAGTCTGAGCGTAACGCTGCGGCAGATATTCGAGCCAGAAATAATTGTCGAAATTCAAATCCAGCAGCGTGCCATCCATATCCAGCAGTACGGTGTCGATGTCGCGCCAGTCGATGATCATGTGCGCAAATCCAGTATTGGCCAGCCTTTTTCGGTGGCGACCTGTTGCAGTGTTTCGTCGGGGTTGACCGCGACCGGATGATCGACCCGGTTGAGCAGGGGCAAGTCATTGTGCGAATCGCTGTACATCGTACTGCCGGTCAGGTCCATGTCATTTTTTTGCAGCCATTGTTCCAGCGCATGCACCTTGCCGTGCTGAAAGGTCGGCAAGCCAACATAATCACCGGTGTAGCGCCCGTCACGCATTTCCGGTTCGGTCGCCAGGATGTGTGGGATATCGAGTAACTCGGCGATCGGTTCGGTGACAAACAGGTTGGTCGCGCTGATGATCATCAGGGTATCGCCTTGCTGACGATGTTGCTCGATTAACGCCGGTGTGCCGGGTGCGATAATCGGGCGGATATGCTGATCGATAAAATGCTCTCGCCAGCGGTGTAATTGTTCGGTAGAAAAACGGCTTAGCGGATGCAGCGCAAATTTCAGATACTGGTCGATATCCAACTCACCGCGTTCGTACTCTTCAAAGAACATGCGGTTTTTTTCTTCGTATTCCGCGGCGTCGACAATCTTTTGGTCGACCAGGTACTGGCCCCACCAGAAATCACTGTCATCGGTAATCAGCGTATTGTCGAGATCAAACAGGGCTAAGGGCATATCAGGGGCTGCTAATGGAGAAATTGGTCACTATAAGGAATTTATGCAAGAATAACAGATTAAATTTAGAAACAGGAAAATCGGCTAAGTGATTGATTCTGATGGGTACAGAGCAAATGTGGGCATTATCCTGAGCAATGATCGGGGGCAGGTGTTGTGGGCGCAGCGCATGGGGCAGGATGCCTGGCAGTTTCCCCAGGGTGGCGTCAACCCGGATGAAACGGCCGAGCAAGCGATGTTCCGTGAATTGTGGGAAGAAATCGGTTTGCGCGAAGAAGATGTCGAACTGATTGCAGCCACCAATAGCTGGCTGCGCTACAAACTGCCCCAGCGTATGGTGCGCCGGCATGCGCAACCAGTATGTATCGGGCAAAAACAGAAATGGTTTTTGCTGCGCCTGATTAGCGATGAAAGCCGGTTGAACCTGCAGGCCACGGATGATCCGGAGTTTGAAGGCTGGCGCTGGGTCGATTACTGGTATCCGGTCAAGAATGTGGTGTATTTCAAGAAACGCGTCTATCGCTGCGCCTTGCAGCAATTGAACCCACATCTGTCGACTGAATGACGCGTTTATGCCATCACTGATCCACACCTTGCAAAAGCTGGTCAGAAAGGTTGACCAGGCCCCGAATATTCAGCAGGCGCTGGATATTATTGTGGATAATCTGATCGATGCGCTGAAGATCGATATTTGCTCGATTTTCATCAATTCTCCGGATGATGACGACAAGCTTCTACTGATGGCCAACCGGGGGCTCAATCAGGGTATCGTGGGTCGGGTGAGGCTGTCACGTGGTGCCGGGCTGGTTGGTATGGTGGCCGAAAAGGCTGAACCGGTGCGCTTGCAGGATGCGCATCTGCACAAGTCGTTCTATCACGTTGAAGGCTCTGGCGAAGAAGCCTACCCGGTATTTATGGGGATACCGATTATTTCCCAGCGCAAGGTTCTCGGTGTACTGGTTTTGCAGCGTGCGAAACTGGCTTTCGATAGCGACGATGAAGCCTTTATGACCACGCTCGCCACCCAGTTGGCCAATGCCATTAGCCATGCCAGCAGGAGTGGCCAGATCAGTCAGTTGCTGAGCGAGGACAATGTTTCGGTTTCCTGCACCTTGCAAGGGGTGGCAGGCGCACCCGGCTTGACCATGGGGCAAGCGGTCGTGATCAATCATGGCGTCAGTCTTCACAGCGTGCCGGACAAAAACGTGTCGGGCGATCAGGCGATTCTCGATGAAATAATCAACTTTGATGAATCGGTCGAGACAGTCAAGCAAAGCCTGTATGAGCAGGCGGACCGTATGAAAGAATCTCTGCCGGTTGAAGAATGCGCGCTGTTTGAAGCCTATGCCCAGATGCTCGACAGCGGCTCTCTGATCGATGACACCTGTCAATTGATTAGGCAAGGCTTGTGGGCGCCGGCAGCTTGGCGCAATACCGTCGAGGCGCATGCCGAAATTTTTACTTCGATGGAAGATGAATATCTGGCCGAGCGGGCGAATGATATTCTCGATCTGGGGCGCCGGGTGCTGCAGCGGTTATTGTCTTCGCAAAGCCGCGAGCGAAATTATCCGCAAGAATTTCTGCTGGTGGGTGAACAGATTTCAGCCGCCGACTTGGCCAGTGTGCCACTGGATCGCCTGCGTGGAATCGTGTCCGAGCATGGTTCCGGATCTTCCCATGTCGCGATTCTGGCCCATGCGCTGGGTATTCCCGCGGTGATGGGGGTAGCAAACCTGCCTTATACCCGGATGGAAGGCTTGACGGTGGTGGCTGATGGCTACAGCGGCAAGGCGTTTATTGACCCCAAACAATCACTGAAGCAAGAGCTGCAACAGCATATTGCCGACGAGCAAAGCCTGACCGACAGCCTGCGTGCGATCAAGGATAAACCGGCGGTAACCACGGATGGGTTCCGGGTTTCGCTGTTCGTCAACTCCGGCCTGATGGCTGATCTGACGCCTTCTCTGATGAGTGGAGCCGAGGGCGTCGGACTGTATCGAACCGAAGTACCCTTTCAGGTGCGCGAGAGTTTTCCCAGTGAAGAAGATCAGTTTCGTATCTACAGGGAAGTATTGAAAACCTTTCAGGGTAAGCCAGTGGTGCTGCGCACACTGGATGTCGGCGGTGACAAGCCGCTCAGTTATTTTCCGATCCGCGAAGACAACCCGTTTCTGGGGTGGCGCGGCATACGCATCACGCTGGATCATCCGGATATCTTTATCACCCAGGTACGCGCCATGATGCGGGCCAACATCGGGCTGAATAATCTGCACATTTTACTGCCGATGATCAGTGGCATTCAGGAGCTCGACGATGCGCTGATTCTGATCCACCGGGCCAAGGATGAAACCGAGGAAGAGGTACAGCAGGAAATCCGCTTTCCACGGGTAGGAGCGATGATTGAAGTACCTTCCTCGATTTATCAGATCGATGAAATTTGCCGACTGGTGGATTTTGTCTCCATCGGCACCAATGATTTAACCCAGTACCTGCTAGCTGTAGATCGCAATAATGAATCGGTCGCCGCTCTGTTTTCTTCGTTGCACCCCTCTGTGATTCGGGCGATCGAGCAAGTGGTACTTGGTGCTTCGCGGCAGGATACCCCCATCAGTGTATGCGGCGAGCTGGCAGGTGACCCGATCGGGGTGATGGTGTTGATCGGGCTGGGAATCGAAAGCCTGTCGATGAGCACCGGCAGTCTGCCGCGAGCCAAAAAAGTGATTCGTTCTTTCAGTATGGCTGAATTGAAGGCGTATATTCGGGAAGCGGAAGGGACGCTCGAGGCCGACGATATCCGGAGTTTTTATATCGAAAAACTGGAACAGCGCGGCCTGGGCGGATTGATTCGAGCCGGCAAGTAAGATCAATCGATTTTTTTCACCGTCCGGAACGAGACTGGAAAAATTCGCTTGGGCCTGGCCCTGAAATCAAGGTTTCAACACTGCCAGCGGTATAACAATAAAGAGGATCAGGGCCGGAATCTCGTTAAAATAACGATACCAGCGGTGGCTGCGCTGATTCTGATCCCGGGCAAAAACCTTCACCAGATATCCGCAATAAAAGTGGTACCCGACCAGTACGGCGATCAACAGCAATTTCAGATTCAGCCACAGGCTGTTACCCCAGACATCCCAGGCATATTGCCACAGCATCGCGCCGCCGAATATCAGAGTTAGCCACATCCAGGGCGTGGTAAAGCGATACAGCTTTCGTTCCATCTGCTTGAATTGAGCGATGCTGTCCGGGTTGTCGGTCATGGCATGATTGATGAACAGTCGTGGCAGGTAAAAAATACCGGCAAACCAGGCCACCATGAAGATCAGGTGTAACGCTTTTAACCAGAGCATGGAGTTCCTTCGAAATTAAGCCAGACAATTCAGTAATTCGCGACTATAGTCGCAATCACTTAGCCAAGTAAAGTGGATAATTTCCCGACGCTATAGGCCGGGATGCTTTGTCAGACCTGAAGCTGAGATGTATAATTCCCGGCTCAATTCACGGCGCACCCTGCGGTGGTTGCCTGCGCACTGCTAATCGAGACATTCATGACAGTAATCATCAATATACATTTTCTGAAAACCTTGCCCTGCCTTGTGAATATCGTATGATCAAGGTCGGTATAATAGGTGGCACCGGCTATACCGGTGTCGAATTATTACGCTTGCTGGCTAACCATCCGCAAGTTTCGCTGGAAATCATTACCTCTCGCTCCAATGCCGGTACGGCGGTCAGTGAATTGTTTCCCAATTTGCGTGGCAAGGTTGACCTGGTATTTACTGAACCATCGCTGGATGACTATAAGCGATGCGATCTGGTTTTCTTCGCAACGCCGAATACGGTTGCCATGCACCAGGTCGATGAATTGCTGCAAGCTGGCATTCGTGTGATTGATCTTGCGGCCGATTTTCGATTGAAAGATTTACAGGAATGGCAGAAATGGTACGGCGCGGAGCATGTCAGTCCGGCCAGTGTCGAGCAAGCGGTTTACGGTTTGCCGGAAATGAATCGGGAACAGATCCGACAGGCGCAACTGGTAGCCAATCCGGGTTGTTATGTGACTGCAGTGACGCTGGCTTTGCTGCCGCTGTTAAAGCATGAATTGATTCGGCCGGACAGCATTATTGCGGATTGTAAATCCGGCGTCAGCGGTGCCGGGCGTAATGGCGGGTTTGCTACCGCGATGTGTGAAGTGTCCGAGTCGGTCAAGGCATATGCTGTCAGTGGTCACCGGCATTACCCCGAAATCCGGCAAAATCTGCGCTATATCCATGACTCGGCAGATCTGGTTTTTGTACCCCATTTGATGCCGATGATTCGCGGTATTCATGCCACGGTTTATTGCGAGGCACTGGAAGCCATCGATCACATCCAGCAACAGGTCGAGACATTTTACAGCGAAGAACCGTTTGTCGATATCATGCCTGCCGGATCTTTGCCGGAAACCCGCTCGGTCAAAGGTGCGAACGATTGCCGCATTGCGATACACCGGATTCCCGACAGTAACCGGATTGTGGTGTTATCTGTCATCGATAATCTGGTCAAGGGAGCCGCCGGGCAAGCCGTTCAAAACATGAACCTGATGATGTCGATACCGGAGACCGAAGGGTTGCAGGGGATCGGGCTGGTACCATGAGCAAACTGCATGCCGGGTTTCGTGTTCAACAGCACAATCCCTGGCGGAACTGGTTGATCGGCGCTTTGCTGATCCTGTTGATGATCGTTATGTTTCTGTTTGGTCGGGCTTATCAAGCCTATGAAGTGTCTGCACTGAAAATGCAGCAGCAGACTCATCTGGCCCGTATCGACGAGTTGGAGGCGCGTAATGATTCGCTGGTCAAGAAAAATGCCCGGCTAGAGAGTTCCAGCCGCATCGAGCATGATGCCTATCTGGAAGTCAATGAATCACTGGTTCAGCTTCAGAGACAATTGCTCGAGATGAAAGAGCAGTTGGTATTTTATCAGGGTATCGTCAGTCCCGAGGAGTTGGCGCTTGGTGTCAATATCCAGTCTTTTGAATTATCCCGCAAGAATGATCTGGGCTTGTATCGGTATAAACTGGTGCTATCCAAACGTGGCAAAAGCGACCGTTATGTCAAAGGCCAGCTGGATGTAATCGTCAAGGCGCAACAGGACGGGGGGCAAGTCGACTTGCCATTGCAGCAGATCAAGCAGGATTACACTGCCAAAGATAAGCGATTTTCCTTTCGATATTTTCAAGTGTTTGAAGGCGATATCCTGATACCGGATCAATATGTGCCTTATGACATCCAATTGAAAATCAATCCATCGACAAAGAAAATCAAATCTTTTTCTGAAACAATTTCATGGGCACAGGCTGTGTCCGGAGGTAGCGACTAATGTTAGGCATGGGAAAAAAGAAAAATTTCAATACTGCCAGAATCGATACTTTGATCGGTCAGGGTACGGTGATCCATGGCGATCTGGAATTTTCCGGAGGTTTGCATGTCGATGGCAAGATTATCGGTAATGTCAATGCCGAGCCCGGCAGTGACGCCATGTTGATTCTCAGCGAGTTCGGCAGCATCGAAGGGGAAGTCAAAGTGCCGAATATGGTGCTTAATGGCCAGATCATTGGTGATGTGTTTGGCTCCGAGCGGGTCGAGCTTGCGGCCAAATGCAGCATCAATGGCAGTGTCTATTACAACCTGATCGAAATGGCGATCGGAGCTGAAGTCAATGGAGGCCTGGTGCATGAAAGTCCCGAGGCGCTGGCCCCGCGCCGGCTGGAAGACAAGTCTGACGAGTCGGGAAAACAGTCGAATGCGGATCTGGCTGCGGAATAAACCTCTTTCCCGAATACTTGACTAATTTAGTCAGGAAAGATAGTCTCAACCAATTTTACAGGTACAGGTGAAGGTTATGGTAAGTGTCAATATTAGTACCGATTTCGGAAAGCCGCTGAATCCGGTGGCCAGCGCGGACTTGAAGTTCAGCGATGCCGCGGCCAGCAAAGTCAAAACGCTGATCGAGGAAGAAGGAAATCCGCGCCTCAATTTGCGAGTGTTCGTGCAGGGTGGCGGTTGCTCCGGTTTTCAATACGGCTTTACCTTTGATGAAAAGGTAAATGATGAAGATCTGGTGATCGAGAAAAACGGAGTATCGATGGTAATAGACCCAATGAGTCTGGAGTATTTGTCCGGCGCTGAAGTGGACTACCAGGAAAGCCTGGAAGGCTCCATGTTTGTGGTCAATAATCCGAATGCGACCACTACTTGTGGCTGCGGGTCTTCGTTTTCGGTTTGATAATGATGAGTTTTGTTTGGCTTTCGCGGTTATGCGAAGGCATAAAAAAAGGCCTGATTCATCAGGCCTTTTTTGTGTCTGCGGCAAATGAGAGGTATGTCAGAAGTGGAAGTAGCCGTTGACGTAAACGCCATCATATTGCAGGTTGGTATTGAGATCGCTGGCATCGTTAAGTTCCAGCGTGAAAGTCTTGATTCCACCTTCAATGCCCAATCCGAAGCTGGATTCATAACCGATCATCAACGTGGTGTCTTCCACGGAGTTGTCACCCACGCCCAGTTGCTGAATATTGGCGCCAACATACAGACCGGTAAAAGGTAGATCGATACGAGCGGCCAGATACAGCAGCGGGATGGTTTCATCAACCGTGATCGAGCGATCTTTAGCGCTGTCGTTCAAATCGTTAATGGAAACCTTGCCGTCGAATTTTTTCAGGTCCAGACCGACATCGAGGTTGATCCAGTTGTCCAGTAATTCGTAATACAGCACGATATCATTGTGTGACAGGTCCAGTGTTGAATTGATATCGGTCGATGCGCTGTAAATCTGGCCATCAAATGTGATGTCTTCAGAAAGCGTCGATGAGCTGCTGTTATTGAGGTCAAAGCCCTGATACTTGACGTTGGGTATCAATGGAACCGGGTGTTCAAAGCTGACGCTCAACGCAGTCGATGTTTGGTCAGCATACCCCAGATCAGAATTCAGATTTACGCTGCCGGCAGTATCTGTGGAGAATGACCCGCTCAAATCAGGAGTCCATTGGGCAGCGCCAATATTCAAACCGACAAAGTCCGCAGAAACTGGCAGGCTGGTAGCACCCATTAGTAGGGCGATAATGGTGACTTTCCGTGTTAGTGTCATGTCGGCAGGAAAAAGTTGAATCGGTTTGTTATTTTAGCATAAGTTTGCAGGTTGTCTATTCGAAAAAAACACAGCACCGAGAACTGTTTCATGTTTTGCACGTGTGACCGAGGGTAGATTGGCCGGGCTGCAATGTAGGGTTTGTCGGGCAAACCAGGCAAAAGCCGTGGCTTCAACCCAGTCAGGATGCAGGTCCAGCGCTTCGGTGCTGCGAATCGGGCAAGATGAAAGGTGAAAGCCAAGCCGCTCCAGCAGAAAACTGTTGTGAGCGCCGCCACCGCAAATATATATCTCATCGATTTCGCTCTCTAGCCTGTGCACAGCTTTCGCAATGGTAACTGCGGTGAGCTCGGTCAGGGTGTTGAGCAGATCGACGGTCGAGGTTTTTTCCTGAGATTTTTGTTGCCACCAATGCGGAGAAAAATAATCGGTGCCTGTCGATTTGGGTGGAGGCCTAGAGAAGTACGGGTCTTGCAGCAGGGCTTGCAACAGTGAAGTGTTTAGCTTGCCGCTGCGCGCATAGTTGCCTTCAGGGTCGTAGTTACGGTTCAGTTGCTGCTGGCACAGGTGATCTATCAAGGTATTGCCGGGGCCGCTGTCGAAACCGATCACTGGTCTGTCCATATCTTTGGGTAGCAAGGTGATGTTTCCAATGCCGCCAATATTGATGATGGCACGATTGTGCTGATCCGAATGAAATAACTGTTGATGCAGGGCGGGTGCGAGTGGTGCGCCCTGGCCGCCGAGAGCAATATCGCGCCGCCTGAAATCGGCGACCACGTCAATTTCGCACAACGCTGCAATAATATTGGCGTCGCCAATCTGGAGGGTGTAAGGGTGTCGGGTTTCCGGAGCGTGGCGAATGGTCTGGCCATGAGAGCCGATAGCGCGAATACGGTTTTTATCCAGTTTGTTTCGGCTGATGAATGCATTGATCTGGTCAGCATAAAATTTACCGAGCCGGGTATCCATTTCGCACATTTGCTCGATCGTGCTTTGCGGGCTTTGGATCAATCGCTGCAAATCTTGCCGGATCGATTGCGGATATTCCGCTGTGGTTTGATGCAACAGGCAAGGGCGTTGGTTATCAAACCGGATTGCAACCATATCCAGTCCATCGAGACTGGTGCCGCTCATGGTGCCAATAAAAATTTCGGCTGAAGGCTTATTCATTCTCGCTGCGTGCGGCCAGTTTCTGGTTATCCATCAGATCCAGCATGGCGAGAAATGTCCGGGTGCGCTTTTTGAAGTCTTGCAGATAAGCCTTGTTGATGGGCTCGGCGGCTGGCAGCTTGACTGTCAATGGATTTCGATGCACCCCGTTGACACGAAATTCATAGTGCAGATGCGGGCCGGTAGCAAAACCGGTGCTACCGACATAGCCGATAACTTGCCCCTGTTTGACCCGCTTACCTGGGCGGATGCCGCGGGCAAACCGCGACATATGGGCATATACGCTGGTGTATTTGGCGCCATGTTGAAGAAAGATGACCTTGCCGTAGCTTTTGCTGACGATCTTTTTCAGAACCTTGCCATCACCGGAAGCCCGTATCGGGGTGCCGCGAGCAGCTGCATAATCGACGCCCTTGTGAGAGCGCCACTTGGATAGCACGGGGTGCCAGCGTTTGCGTGTGAAGCGCGAACTGATATGTGAGAATTTGACCGGGCTGCGTAAAAAAGCCTTTCTCATGCTTTTGCCGTCCGGGGAGAAATAGTCGCTATTCCCCTTCGGGTCAGTGTACCAGACCGCCTTGAAGGATTTTCCCCGGTTGACGAATTCCGCCGCCAGAATCCGGCCGGTACGGATTTTTTCTCCGTCTTTGAATAATTCATTGTAAACCACGGCGAATTGATCGCCTTTGCGAATATCCAGTGCAAAGTCGATATCCCAGCCGAAAATCGCCGCCAGTTCCATAATGATATTTTCGGGGATGTTGCTTTTGTCGGCCGCTTCAAACAGGGATGAAGTTATGATGCCGGATTTGAATACCGGGATCGGTTCCAGCGGGTGGTGCTGGATTTCACTTTTCAGTTTGCCGTCTTGCTGGCGTTTGATCAGCAAGGTCTGAGTCAGATCCGGCATGTACTTCAGGCTGACCAGCTGGTTTTTCTCGTTCTTCAGAATCGAGATTTTCTGTCCCGGGCGAATGCGCGTCAGCTTTTTGGTTTGTTTGTTTAGTTGCGCCACTTCATAGGTAGTGCTGGCAGTCAAACCGGCATTCGCGAAAATCGACGCCAGTGTATCGCCGGTCTTGATTCTGGTTTCCAGCCATTCGGGCCGATGGTCATTGGTCGTTTGAGAGGCTTGCAGGCTGTTGGTCGGCTTTATCGTTTCGCTTGGCGAAGGATTTTCTTGTCTGGGTATCGGAACAGAATAGTGTAATCGTTGCTGCTTGGGGTTAGAATCCTCGATCTTTGCCGGTGACTCCGGTAACAAATAAAGCATTAAATAGACCGCGGCGACTACAGTAATCAGTGCAGTTGTTCCCCGAATAATGCGTTTCAGGTGAAGAGTGGACAACAAAGAGCGGCGTTTTGGGGTAACGGCTCGGGTCGATTTCAGGTCCAGGTCCAGATAACTCATTCAGTGCTGTATCGGTAAAGGCATGATGCCGTGAATTTAAAACAATCGAGGTAAAAATGGGCTCAATAGATGAAGCTTTGCAGTTGATCAAAAGAGGCACCGATGAAATTCTAGTGGAATCGGAGCTGATTAAAAAGCTGAAAAGAGGCAAGCCATTAAAAATCAAGGCCGGATTTGACCCAACGGCACCGGATTTGCATCTGGGGCATACGGTGCTCATCAACAAGCTGCGCCAGTTTCAGGATCTGGGTCATGAAGTCCAGTTTCTGATCGGGGATTTCACCGCTATGATCGGCGACCCGACCGGGAAATCAGCCACCCGACCGCCGTTGACGCGGGAAGAAGTGCTGGAAAATGCCAAAACCTATGAGCATCAGGTATTCAAGATTCTGGATCCGGAAAAAACCACAGTGCTGTTCAATTCGCAGTGGATGGGCTCGATGAGCGCAGTCGATATGATTCAGTTGGCGGCCAAACACACGGTCGCTCGCATGCTTGAGCGCGACGATTTCAATAAGCGTTACAAAAACGGACAATCCATATCGGTGCATGAATTTCTCTATCCGCTGGTGCAGGGTTATGACTCGGTGGCGATGAAAACCGATGTCGAACTCGGCGGTACCGATCAGAAATTCAACCTGCTGGTCGGTCGTCAGTTACAGGAGTCCTATGGCCATGAGCCGCAAATCTGCCTGACCATGCCGATACTTGAAGGGCTTGATGGCGTGCAGAAGATGTCCAAGTCGCTGAGCAATTACATCGGCATCACCGATGCGCCGAACGAGATGTTTGGCAAGCTTATGTCGATCAGTGATGACTTGATGTGGCGCTACTTTGAGCTGCTGAGTTTTCGTCCGATGAGTGAGATCGAAGGCTTTCAGCAGGAAATCGAGCAAGGCAGAAACCCGCGGGATGTGAAATTCCTGCTGGCTGAAGAAATTATCACTCGATTTCACAATGCCGATGCGGCCGCCGCCGCGCAACAGGACTTTATCAAACGTTTTCAGAAAGGCGCAATTCCGGACGACTTGCCGGAAATCACGCTGAGTGCAGAAGATGAGGGGATCGGTATCGCCAATCTGTTGAAAGAAGCCGGACTGACCAGCAGCACGTCGGAAAGTTTCCGCATGATCAAGCAGGGCGCAGTGAAACTGGATGGAGAAAAAGTCGAGGATAAGGCCTTGAAGTTGGGCAAAGGTACTGTTGTCGTAGCGCAGGTAGGCAAGCGAAAATTCGCTAAAGTCACAGTTGGATAAAATAAAAGCAAATAGTTGTTGACTCGGATTCAAATATCACAATAATGCGCTGCCTCGACACAGAAAGCTGCAGCAAATGAAGCAGGTTTCCGGGTTGAAAATGAGGGAAGAAGCCCTATTTACAGTAAGCCGCTAAGCGGCTGAAATTAAATGAAACTTTTAGCGAATTTTTCGTTGACATGATTTGTCATTTCACTATAATTTGCGCCCCTGTTGAGAGGCAGGCCCTGGGAGTTCCCTGGGGGTATGATCTTTAATAATTGATTAGACAATTTGTGTGGGCGCTCGAATTGATGATGCAA
>JANTFI010000040.1 GCA_024763505.1 Gammaproteobacteria bacterium | reverse complement strand
TGCGGTCGGGCCGAGATCATTGACTGTGACCGGCAGGGTCGCAATCGATTGACTGCCACCATCGTCAGTCACCCGCACCGCGACGATATAGTTACCATTATCTAGCCAGACATGTGTCTGCGTAGCACCGGTATTGCCGGATGGGTTGAAAGTGCCGCCATCGTATTCCCAATCCCATTCATAGCTTGTGATGACGCCCGAGCTGACAAAAGAACCATTGGCATCATACGAGCCGGTCTCGCCTTCATTCAGGACGTCATCACCACTGATTTGGGCGACCGGCCCGGAGCCAGAAACGGTCACGCCAAGCACTGCAATGTCCGTGCTTCCATCGTCATCCGTCACACGAACCGCTACGTTATAAGAACCGGCACCCGCCCAGGTATATGTCTGGCTCACCCCGGTCAATCCGGATGGAACAAACGTACTACCATCGTAGTTCCAGTCCCATTCGTAGCTGAAAATAGCATCCGGATCAGAGGTGGAACCACTGGCATCATAATTTCCACTCTGTCCTTCAATCACTACCGTATCTCCGGTCAATTTCGCAATGGGTGCCAGATCATTCACGGTTACTGCGAGAGTTGCAATATCCTGGCTTCCATCAGCGTCAGTCACCTGGACCGCGACAATATAATTACCGTTATCCATCCAGACATGCGTCTGCGTGGCACCGGTATCGCCGGATGGGTTGAAAGTGCTGCCATCGTATTGCCAATCCCACTCATAGCTGACTATTGCATCTGAAGAAGAGCTGGAGCCACTGGCATCGTATGAGCCAGCCTGACCTTCATTCAATACGCTATCACCCACAAGCGCGGCGACCGGGGCCAGATCATTGACGCTGACCTGCAGGCTGTCACTGCCAACACCACCATCATCATCGGTCACAGTTACCGTCACGGTATAGTTTCCATTCTGACCATAGTTGTGGCTCAGATCGAAGCTCTTGTCGGCATTCAGTGTCAGCACTTGCTTACTGGAGCCATCGCCGTAATCGACGGTAGCGGTCCAGCTATCCTGACCCGGATCGGTGAAATGGCCGGTTTGGATGAAATCTGTACCCTCGTCGATGCTGGCATCGGGCCCGACATCGACAGACGGTGCGACATTCACAACCAGAATCAGCGTCGTAATGCTGTCGTCCAATAACGAATCAGAGACCTGCAATCCGACCGGGTAACTGCCATCATCGAGTAAACCTGCATCTAAGATAACCGTCTCAGCCGATGAATCGTCAAACAGTCCGTCGTTATCGAGATCCCAGGCATAGCTGATAGGGTTACCATCAGGATCACTGGAGGCAGAACCATCAAGAAGAATGCTACCACCTTCGTTGACCGTGTAAGGCCCTCCTATATCGACCTGTGGCGGTTGATTCTCATTGACAGTCACCGAGGTAAAGTCAAAGTTATCCAACCTTTCTTCAGGGTCTTGCACGCCATCGCCATCCTGATCATTCAACACGGCATTATCGACCACACGAAGACCAATAAACGGCAATCCGGCGTTCGGGAAAATCACCTCTGGCTTGGCGCCATTGGCATCATCGTATTGGCCATCGTTATCTAGATCCCACTCCCAACTGGTAATGAAATCGGTTGGATCGATATCAAACGAAGCAGAACCATCGAGTTTACATGGTAAACCTGCTGTACAGTTGTATGGGCCACCTATAACAGCTACCGGAGGATGCGGCGGCACGGCGATAATGATATTCACTGTGTCAGTATCGGTTTTGGCCGGATCATTGTTATCCGTTACACGCAATCTGACCACCACGGTTTGCGGCAAACTGGCCTCTGGATAATCACTGGAGGAAAAGGTGTAGGTAAACGTCGGATCACTACTACTGGAATCGTAGACCCCATCACCATCAATATCCCACTCGTACTTGACGATACTTCTGAATGGATCCTGATGGAAAGAACCCGAAGCATCAAAAGTAAGCGGAACGTCCACACCCCAAACCCGATCAGAGCCCGCATCGGCAACCGGTGGTTGAACGAATAGCGTCGGAGTCAGCATGATGACGCCCCAGGCATCTGCCAGATCACCGCTCACCCAAGTAGATGCGCCGGCAAACGAGCCATTTCCGCTGGCGAAATTATCGTCGATCAGGGTACGTCTGACGCCGGATACCGGATCGCTGAACCAGTCCAGCCCATTGTAGGTGCCGGGTCCGGTCAGGTTAACAATCGGGTTAGGTAGAGCCAGACGCATCGCCTTGGTGAGCGCGAACAAGGCATAATAATTGTTGGTATTCTTGTACCAGTTCGCCCAGTTCTTGGTTACAGTCGATTCAGAAGCGATCCACCTCGGATCAGAAGTATCCTTTTCATCCATAGGCATCTGAACCATGCCGGAAGGTGTTTGTGCCTGCCCAGCGCCTTTGCCGGTGTAACCGAAACCCGTGCCACTGAAGCTGTAGTCCAGCCAGGCATTATTTCGATCTTTCGCCCACTGCGGCAAATCCAGATCGAAAACATGTTTCAGTGCCAGCACACCGATGGCTCCCCACTGGGCGGCTGAATTATCCGGGTGCTGATTCCAGTAATAGCGCCAGCCACCACCTACTGTGGCGCTGTCATATTGTCCCCAGGCATATTGGTCGATCATATCCTGAGCAATGTCTTTATAGGTACGATTGACGACACCACTTGGACCGGTATCGGCAAAAGTATTGGCCGAGCCCGAGCTGGCGATGGCATCCATCACCATGCCACCCTGGTAAATGGGCAACCTGCCGGTATTGACGGATATGCCGATTCCATTGCCATTGCTGTCCGGATCACCGTAGGTTTGTGCGGAGATATTTTGCACCGTCAACAATGAGAACAATGAATGCAAACCGCGGCTTACTGTTTCAACGTAAGGGTCTTCACGCACATCTCCCAGTTCCAGATGACCATTGATCTCAAAGGCCTGGATTGCAGAAGCGGTCGCGCCTTCCTGATACCTTTCATTCCAGGTTCCATACAACCATTGTGCGGTTTCAGAGCGAGTCTGGCGACCATGCAAATACCATAAGCCATCATCAATCGCGACGTTGGTTTCGATATCCAGCGACTTGGCACGAACCCGTAACAGGTATTGGTCAGTGGCTGTCCGTCCATTGGCATCGGTTATTTTAATAGTGGCGATGAATGGCTTACCTTCCACACCGTTGTAGGTGTGTTTGGCCTGTATAAAACGCTTGTTGCTGACCGTACCGGATTGTTTGGCAGAACCATCACCAAAATCCCACTCATAGCTGAGCGGAGTCTGCAATGACCAGGCAACGGCTTTCAAAACGACTTCCTTGCCGCTCCAGGTATCATGCGGTACTTCAATTCCGCCAGAAAAACGCCAGGGCACGGCAGCAACCACCGGATCGGCACTGACATTCACAGTTGTGCTGTCACTATGAGAGTGACCGGCAAAATCAGTCACTGTCAGGGTCGCGGTATAACTGCCAGCAGCGGTGTAGCGATGGTCTGCAAACGGATTTCGGGACGTCAGTGTGGTGCCATCGCCGAAGTCCCAGTTATAAAACTTGATACCAAAGTCGTCAGTTGAGGCACGACCATTGAATCGGGTCGGTACATCTTCATTGGTCAGGTACGGCCCACCCGCCTTGGCAACCGGTGCTGCACCTTCAATCACGGTAATGGTGGTGCTGTCAGTATCGGTCTGCAGGGCATGGTCGGTTACCGTTACTGCTGGTTGATAGCTGCCTACACTTTCATAACTGATTTCAGCAATGGCTCTGTTATTCCTGGCCAGTGTCGGAGCGGGTCCTTTGAAATCATCCAGATGGATGACGCCGCTATGCACTGTTGCGCCCAGTTTAAAGCTTGAGGCATTGGAATAAGTAGAATCCCGCAGCAATGTCCAGTCGGTTGCACCGGTTTCACGATAGTAATAAAGCGCACCTGCATCGGCCTTGACATCAATACGGACATCATAACTGGTTCCATCGGTAAAACTGCCAAAAGCACCTCTGTAGCTTCCGCTTTCATAGACCTGGATAGAATTGTTATTAAAATAAATCGCGTAGTAAAACTGGGTATAAGAATAATTTGAACCTGTATTCTTCAATCCCCACATAACATAGCGATTACCGCCGGCTTCAGTCTGTATCCGCCCTGTGTATGAATCTCCGGCCGTCCGAACAAAAGTATCCTTGGTTACCAGATAACGATTGCTCCAGCTTCCGCCGCCGGTCACTATGGCTTCTCCACTGTTAACACTTACGCCACTTTGTGACCAGATATCACTATTTAGTGATGACTCTGAAAAGTCTTCGGAAAATGCCGGTAGATCAAAATCCCACAGGTAGGACAAAATGACAAAATCATCGGTCGAAGCGCTGGCATCCAGTGTAACCGGAAAACCTCGTTCAGTGATCTGGTTTGGTCCGGCCTCTGCGACCGGTGCGCCATTGGTATTAACCGTCACCTGAGTGGTAGAAGAGGTAGTCTGCCCAGCCTGGTCATACACGGTTAGCGTGACATCGTAAGTTCCTGCTGCAGTATAATTATGAGTCGGTGTCACTCCGGTGCCGGTATTACCGTCACCAAAATCCCAGCTGTATTTCCAGATACTGAAATCATCGGTGGAAGAACTGGCATCGAAATTTACGGTCCATTGGCCATTCTGTGCAGCGGCCTCATCCACACTGTAAGGTCCGCCATTATCACTGCTGGGTGGATCATTCGCGCTCACCGTTACGGTAAAACTGGTCTGGTGACTTTGCAGTGCATTATCACGTACCGTCAGCGTGGCATTATAAGTACCCGTCGCTGCATATTGATGGCTCGGTGTCGGGCCGGTGCCGCCGGCACCGTCGCCGAAATCCCAGACATAATCGCAAAAGCCGAAGTCATCGGTACTGCTGGTGGCATTGAAATTGACAGTCCAAAATCCGGCATTGGCGGCTGTTTCATCGACATTGTAGTTCGCAGTGATGGCCACGGGAGGGTTCCCTACTTGAGGGTTAACCGCCACTGTTTCGTTCAACAGATTGGTTTGCAGGGCATGATCGGTCACCGTCAGGGTGACGGTAAAGTTACCCGGAACCGGCCCACCCGCGTTGAAGGTATGCGATGGTGATACACCGCTGCCGACGTTGCCGTCACCAAAATCCCAGTCGTAGCGATAAATTCTGCCGGAATCATCAGTCGAACCAGAACCATCGAAGACAACGCTGTAGTTACCACAACTGGCATTGGCTTCACCCGGTTGATATGGCCCACCTGCATTGGCAACAGGTCGGTCGCCGGCAACCGTTTGCACCGTGGTGGCATTGGTATCGCTTTGAGCAGCAATATCAGTCACTGTCAGAGACACATCGAAGGTGTCCTGACTGTTATATACAACGGTTGGTTTCTCTTTGGTCGAAGACAGGCTTCGATCAAAATCATCCAGCCTTATAGCTCCGGAATTGACCGTAGCACCGAAACGAAATTGCTGTGCTGAGGAATGATTTGAATTATAGATCAGTGTCCAGTTGCTAGCGCCTACCGGGCGGAAATAATAGCTTGCTCCGGCAGAAGGCTTCAGGTCTATCCGAACTTCGTAATCCTGCCCTTCGGTGTACTGAACCTTGTTTCCACGGCTTGAGCCATCTTCATAGATATAAATCCAGCTATTATTGTTGAAATAAATTGCATAAGTGAACTGGGTATAGCTGTAGTCAGAGCCGGTATTCTTCAGCCCCCACATAACAGTGGGGTTGACCACCGTACCCACTTTCCCAGTGAAAGTAACGGTTTCGGTGCTGTTGCGTGCAAAGCTGCGCCCGGATACCAAATATTTAGCACCCCAGCTACCACTGCCAGTCACAACCGCTTGCTCGGCCGACACTGTCGCACCGGCGGATTGCCAGATATTGCTGTCGATCAAGCCCGATGAAAAATCTTCACTGAAACCATCACCCAGATCCCACAGATACTGCAACGGATCGACACCATCATCGACCGAGGCGCTGCCATCCAGTGGTACGGTGTAAATACCGGCTGTTGCGAAGTCTTCACCAAAAATATAGGGACCGCCAGCATCAGCGACCGGTGCGTCACCAACCAGCGTGACCAGACCAGTACCTATCACAACCTTGCCATCATCATCGGTCACTTGCAGTGAAATGGAGAATTCATCTTCGATGTTCGGGAAGGTGTGCGAAGTCGTACTGCCTGCCCCGGTTGAGCTGTCACCAAAGTCCCAACTGAAATCGGTGATGGTTCCGTCATCGGTAGAAAAGCTCGCGTCAAAGTTGACAGTATCGCCTTTAACGCCAGTATATGGATTAGGCGTGTAGAAAGGCACGGGATCACCCAGTGGCGGCGCGGACGGCGGTGCCGATATGCCTAGGATATAACCGGCTGTATTACTCGGGTTTACCACGACAACCGGACCGAAGGTGCCGTCGCCATTGCCCGGGTAATAATAAATCTTGCGCGAGCTATAGCTTGAGGCGACCAGATCCTGATTACCATCGCGGTTGAAATCGTAATTGTCATAGGCACCATGATTATTGAAATCAACCGAAGCTGTGTAAACACCGGCCTGGAAGCTGCCATCGCCGTTACCGGCATAAAAATAGGCATCGCCATTACCGCCATTATTGGCCAGCACATCGACGTGGCCGTCATTGTTGAAATCGGCAGCAGTCACGCCATAGGGATCTGATCCCGGATCACCGATCACGCCTGCGTTGGTAAACCCGCCACTGCCATCCCCCTTGAACAGCACAATTTGACCGCTGGAATAGGTGGTACGGACAAAATCCAGATTACCATCATGATCAAAATCAGCGCTGTCCATGCCTCGGCCATTACCGATATTCAGATTGACCGTGGTAATGACGAAATTACCCTTACCATCTCCCATACCCCGGTGCTGGTAAGTCCAGTTGGAGTTGCTCAGAAAATCCATGTTGCCATCATGATTAAAATCGCCGACCGCCATATCCATCTGGTAGCTGTTGGTGTTATTGCCAACACCGATCTTCGTTCTGGTAAAGTTATCCGCACCATCATTCCGGTACAGATAAAACGTCAAGGTATGCCCACTCGGACTGCCCAGCACGAAGTCGAGATCACCGTCATTATCGTAGTCGGCAATGGCAGCACCGCGAATCGCGCCACTTAGCGTATCGACCTGTTTGTAATTGGTCCAGGTGCCGTCGCCATTGCTGGAGGCATAATAGATTCGTCCATTGTCATCAGGGACGATGATGAAAGTGTCGGCATAATCGTCAGCGGTGCCGGCATCACAGTCGTCATTGCGACCATTATGAAAGACTTCGGGACGGCCGGGGTAAACATCAGCGTTGCTGTCATCACAGTCAGCTACCGGTGTGGCACAAACGCTGACGCCATCGCCATCGGCATCAAAGCCTTCATCGATCTGACCATCACAGTTATTGTCTATGCCATCGCAAATTTCGGCATTGCCCGGAAAGCTGGCCGCCTCATTGTCATCGCAATCGGCTACCGGTACGCTGCACAGGCTGAAGCTATCACCATCCAGATCGAATCCTTCATCGATAACGCTGTCACAGTTATTGTCCTGCAGATCACAGATTTCGCTATTGCCAGGGAAGTTGGAGCCATCGGCATCATCGCAATCGGCCACTGGCAGACTGCAAATGGTAATGCCGTCACCATCGAGATCGAAGCCTTCATCGATGCTGGCATCGCAGTTATTATCCTGGTTGTCGCAAATTTCAGTATTGCCAACATAGTTATTGGGGTCAGTATCATCACAGTCACCGGCACAGATACTCTGACCGTCACCGTCTAGATCATCATTCACACCTTCATCAATAGCGCCATCGCAATTATTGTCTTTTAAATCGCACAGCTCTGGAGCCCCGGGATATGTGGTTGAATCGGCGTCATCACAGTCAACTCCGGTTGGCGCACAAATGCTGACACCATCACCATCAAGGTCAAATCCTTCGTCTATAACGCCATCGCAGTTATTGTCTTGCAGATCGCAACTCTCGGCATTGCCGGGGTAGTTATTGTTATCGAAGTCATCGCAGTCGCCACCGCATGATGTGACGCCATCGCCATCGACATCGAAATTTTCGTCAATCACGCCATCGCAGTTATCATCGATCAAGTTACAGACTTCTGTGGCTCCGGGATAAACATCGGGATTACTGTCATCACAATCGGCAGCCGGGGAAGCACAAACGCTAAAACCGTCGCCATCTGCATCGAACCCTTCGTCGATCGCACCGTCACAATTGTCATCTAGCAGATTACAGACTTCAGTGGCGCCCGGGTTAATCGCGGCATTATTATCATCGCAGTCTACGGTGTAGTCATAGCCATCATTATCCACGTCGGGATTATCCGGGGTGGCCGGGTTACAGTCGTCATCGATGCCATTCAAGTCGATTTCTGTGGCGCCCGGATTGACCGCAGGGTCACTGTCATCACAATCGACGTTGCTAGGGTAGCCATCTCCATCGTTATCAGGGGCAATCACCCGAAGACCCCAGAATTTGCTGACATCGAGGCTATTGGAAGAACCATCAGAAACCGTCAAGCGAACCACATGTTCACCGGCCTGCGGGACCGACGCGTTATAAGTGTATGTGTTTGCAGTAGAAACCTGAATATCATCAAGAAACCAGGCATAGCTGACCGGGTCACTGTCCGGATCGCTGACTGTAGCACTGAATACCTGCGAGCCATCGCTGGGGATGCTTACATCCCCGGGAGGGCTGAAAGCATCAATTTGAGGAGAACTGTTAACGTTATTGACCGTCAGTCTTGCATAGGCCACATCGAAATACCCTGAAGGGCTTGAAACCTTGACGCCGATCAGACCATCAAATTCCTGATCGAAAGTTACATTGGGTGACTCTCCGCTGGCATCATCAAACACGCCATCGAGATTAAAATCCCAGCTGAATGTCAAATCCGAGTTTGCCAGATCTGGATGGCTGCTGGCGAAAGCATCGAGAGAAATTGCCACGCCTTCATTAACCACATAAGGCCCTCCAGCATCGGCATCCGGGAAAGGAAGCCTGAGCTGAGATTGCAAATGAGTTTGCGCTGCAACAATAGTATCCGCAAAATCTCCAAAAGCGGCTACCGCACTTGCTTCTGATGCAGCCATCTGGGCAGCCAGATCTGTGATCATGGTATTGCCCTGATAGCTATCGAAATCGTAGGTCAGGTAATTGGTTTTCTCTGACGCGATTTTTTCATCTGACCAACCCATAGCGCGCATTCGCAAAATCTCTTCAGGCGTAAAACCGCTGGTTGCGACTCGTTGCTGTGTTGCGTGCAACGTCTGCATTGTGGTCAGTATATCCCCTTCCTTACCGGTCACAGCCGAAGCAACTTCCTGAAATGCCGCATTGGCACGAGGGATAGCTTGTGATAATGCACGAGCATAATCTTCCATTTGTCGTGCCTGGACAAAAGCCCATTCACCATTACCTTGCTGATCGGCACCCTGATAACGCTCCATGGCATTCAGCAATGCGCCTGTCAGCGATACAACTTCAGAAATTTTTTCACCAAATTTGAAGGCGGCATCCATCATCGGATCATCGACCTTGATATTCGCTTTCAAACCGCTATCAAGAACAGGTAAAAGTGTATAGTTGAGGTCGGGAGGATCAGCCGCTATACCCTGATAATGCAACACATTGGTCAGCATGACGCCCAACATCCCCAGACGAAGGTCAATTAAACCTTGTATCGAATTAGAGACGCTACACTGGGGCGGTGTCACATTGGTGCAGGCAAAAAGCAGAAAATCGAGTGGATCTGTTGCAGCACTGATAAGGGTGCTGAGCATGAAGGATTGAAACATGGCATCGAATGCCACCTGAGCGGCAGCAGCGATCTGAGCCTGATTGGTGGCTTCAGCCTTTGCAGCATTCAACTGAGCGGCAAAAGCCGAGTCTTCCAGCCCGGTAATATCTGAGGGAATTTGAACACTGAACTCGGCGCCGTAAAAATCCTGTCCCGGGTCATATTTATTATTCTGGCATTCATCCATAACCACAGCATAATCGCCGCTGATCAAGTAGCCAGCCGGCGCTGTATTACCCAATACTTCGCCCACAAAACCGGCAGTCGGAGAGGTCACAACTGCATTGGGAATACCGGCAGCATTAGAAACATCACTGATCGCGCCTGCACCGGGTTCCCCTTGCGGTACAATGAAAATATTGACGCTAGCTAAACCAAAAAAATCGTTTACGCCACTTGTACAACCGGTGATATAACTCGGAGCCCCCAAATCAGCAATGACCGATGTGTTGGGCCCAAATGAATTCGAATTCAAAAACAACCAGCCAGCATCGGCGGCGCGCGGCAACCAGATCATGGAGGCTAGCGAAATCGCTAGAATTGCTCGAATTGAGGTGCTTTGTCTGTTTTTCTTTGCCTGACCGAGTCGAGGAGAATTTTGCTTGTTTCTATCTATAGCCATAATATTCATTTTTTACTCCCGGCTTGTCCTTCAAACCGAATGTTCTGATTACCACTTTGGGCAATCATATTGGCAAACTTATTTCCCTTTCAAATCAAGGCATTTAAGGCTAAAAACTGCTTTGATTTTCAATAATCATGTAATCTGTATATCAAAACTGCCAAGGATCAAACATCCTAGTCCGCAGCGGCCGAAAGTTTAGGTAGTAACCGATTGATCTGGTTTTCAAAATCGGCCAGTGGCTTAGCACCTATCAGCGCAGCACCATTGACGACCCCATTAACATTCTTGCCAACCACAAAAGAAGGCGTGCCGGTAAAACCAGCGGCATTGGCAACATTGATATCTTTCTGAATTCTTTTCGCATAACGGTTTTGAGCCATGCACTGCGCAAATGCATCAACATCCATAGACAGTTCCTTGGCATACCCAAGCAAGTCTTCTTTCATCAACTTTCTCGGGTTCTTGAACATCGCTGTTCGCATCTGCCAAAAGCGGTTCTGTTCATTCGCACATAAAGCGGCATTAGCAGCTATGCGTGCCTGTTTATGAAAACTTAACGGTAAATCCATTGCAATATATCGTAATTTTCCGGTATCGATATATTTCTCTTTCAAAGTCGGGAAAGTCGTATCATGAAACCGCTTGCAGTAAGGGCATTGGTAATCGGTAAATTCAATCATGCTGACGGGAGCGTCGTCCTTCCCCAGCGCTGCATGCTCACCGAGTTTAATCTTTGCACTGGTCGGGCGCTTGCGAACCTTGCCTTTCCGCTGTGCTTGTTGCTGTTGCAGCAATTTTCGTATTGAGCGTAATTCCTGCAATATCGCATCACCCTGCTGACGAGTAATACCTTGACTGGAAGTTGAAACAGAGGGGAGAGTAGAGGTTTCGGCTTTGGCTACAGGAGCAAAATGCACCAAAAAGGCCGAAACTAATATCAAAAGCGCCAGCTTTAAAGAAAGTAAGGATTTAATAGCAAGGTAATGAAAATTCGGGCCGAACAAAACAGAACCTTGCAACTGCAAAACAATATGTTCTGAAAAATCCTTGTTCACTATCCCGAAACCTCGATCCGGCCGATAAAAGGTGGAAGCCTTATTTAAGCTGTCGTCGCCGTGTTCCAAATGCCAAGCCAGCCAAGCCTACTCCAAACAATAACAAGATGGAAGGCTCTGGAATAGCCGAAACCGCCAAGGAACTTGACAGAAAGATTTTCTTGTTGCTATCGGAATCACTTTGCATCAGGTAAAAGCCACTGGTTGGCATAATCTCTGACAATGTCAGGCTGATTACCGCTTTTTCATTCATTGCCAGAGAGAAATCCCAACCCATAGCCATGGATACATCGTCAGGAAAAAAAGTATCTCCATATACACTTTTACCAATCAAGCCATCCAGCCTACTGGCCTCAAAATTCTGGTAAATATCACCATCAATCCAACCAGGCTCATCTATCTCCCAGCTTTGACCCGTTGCCGCAATACCAACTGCTACACCGGACTCATTGTAATAAGTATTGCCTGTTTCAGTGATTTCATGGTCGAAGAATGCGTCAAAACTGTGAGCGCCCAGACCCGAAATAGTAATACTGAGTTCACCCAGCCCGGTCGAGTTATCAAACAAACTGGCATCGACACCAGAAGGCAGAGGGTCAAGCAGTGAATAAGTATCAACCACATCGCTGATGCTGCGATCAATATTCAAACTATATCCATACAGATCAACAACTGCGGCTTGAGCCGAAAAGCTGCCCGCTCCCAACAATATTGCTCCGAAAAATACTGATAAATGCTTGGTCTTCATTGACTGACTCCAGATATTTTTAAATCTCAAACGATCATTTTCGTATTCTACAAGCACAAATCGGGCCGAATAAGGCCTCAACTCATAAGGTTTTGAAATTTAAGATAAAACCCTGGCCCGCCAATTTCTTGTTTCCCGATTTGTAAAAAATTCTGACACAAAGCTGTAAAGAATTCTGACAATACGATGTCTCGTTATCAACTTAACCCTTGATTCTGTTGCGCCATCCTGAGTTAATAAAGCTCGAATCTTTCCAGTAATATTTGATCTTTGCTGCCTACACATGTGTCTCAAAATAATCCTGTTTCCCGAGACTCCACGCATACTTCCTCAGTGCCGCCTGGTGCTGAGTATTTTCGTGCCATACATATTGCAAGTTTCAGCATTCTTGTAGGCGGGATCTATTTTGAGCAGATTCAAGCTCAATTACTGCCGGCTTTTTATTTCACGCTCTTCAGCGGGATATGTCTGTTTTCGATCGATTTATATGAAAGCTTTATCACGGTTTTCGAAGTCAGGGGAGCGGCCATCCTGTGCAAAACCCTGTTATTGCTGCCATTACCGCTGCTCTCTCGCGGGAAACAGGTGGCCCTGCTTCTTTTTATTATTATTTTTTCCTCTATAGTCAGTCACAGCACCCGCAGAATTCGGCATACCCTGCTGTTACCCGAAAGATTTGTCCTGAAATTTACCCCACAAAGACACATGGAAAAAAGGCCGCGATGACCTTCTTTTCCAGCCAAACCCTGCTAAGGGCACAACAAGTGAACGACCACATAGAATTACCACTGGTCAATGCCATCTTGCTGCCACAGCTTCGAAAACAGCTGGAAGTGATTGATGAGTTTGGTTTCGTGGTTCTGGACGACGACAGCATCGGGCCGTTTTACACCAGTCTGCCTGATGATCTGGAAGCCTGTCATGCGCTTTTGCCTGCCCGTTCAAAACTGGCGCCCCCCGATCCAACTGATTCAGAATATGCTCAGCCACAACAACGCACAACGTGCCATCGCGCTGGGGACATTCAATGCGATCAGCCGACATCTGTTCCGGCGTGCCGGATATCTCCCTCAGCCGGCGAACAGTACCGGTTCATGTCAGCCCCTGCACAGGCAAACCATCGGCATGGTGGGTTATTTCAAACGCCTGATAAAACGCCTGACAGCTCAGCAAGTCAAGGTGCTGATGCTGGAGAAAAACCCGCAACGAGTGTGTAACGCCTGATAAAACGCCTGACAGCTCAGCAAGTCAAGGTGCTGATGCTGGAGAAAAACCCGCAACGAGTGTGTGAAGAAGTTGGCGTCAACCTGACCAATAAACCACAGGATCTGGCATACTGCGATCACATCTTGTGTACCGCTTCGACGCTGGTCAATGATACGCTTGAGACTTTGCTGGATCAGCGGCGACCCGGCGCCAGTTTCAGTCTGATCGGGCCAAGCGGGAATGAATTGCCGGACGTTTTATTCGAGCTGGGAGTCGACTCGGCGGGCGGCGTTTCATATCTTGGTGCGCCCGGGTCGCTACGACGGGATTTCGCAGAAGCTGAGTATCGTTCCAAAACCGGTAGAAAATACCAGATTCAGCCCACGCATTATCCGGGTATAGAGGCTTTACCCAAGGCTTGCTAGAATGAAGACGACTGTTTCTCGAGGCAAGCAACATGGCAGGCATTGGCCCGATCTGCACCGATCAGCGGGAATTGCTCAAACGCGCCGAGTACCGGGCTTCTCTGACCGTTCCCGGTAACGAACTGGAGATTTTCTGCAGCCTTTGCGTCGGCCGGGTGTTTTATCTGACCCAACAGCGACGGTTGTATTTTGTCGACGCGCCAACGCTGAGTGTCAGCGCCATCATCAAGCACGTATTCAAAGGACTGCAGCAGCGACCACATATTCGCCAGCTATATATGGACGAGCACCGGCTGATCAAGGCTGCACAGTGTATCGAAATGACGCCGCGGCAAGCCCGGCAAGTGCTGGTTGCCCTGAGTATCAGCGGGCTCCATATCGACCGGGTTCAGGCTCATCTAACTGGTGCACAATAGATTACTGTCGTTTTCGCCGGATGCGGCCATTTTTTCCAGCATATTCAAAACCTGCAAGCTATTCTTTTCCATTTCCGCCACCTGTTTCAGCAGGGTTTCGGAATCATTCGAATAATACGCATCGATTGCGGCTTTGCCGCTATTATGAACGCCCTGATGAGGCACATCCAGTTCGCGATACCCCGGCAGCTCGGAAAAACAGGCATGCCCGTCTCCCTCGAAATACCATTTCCCGAGCCGACAATCCGTGTGGCTGGCAAAGTCTGCCGATGTGTTGCTACTTTTACCCATAACCACCTTGTAAACCTCGAACTTGTACACCAGATGATCGATCTTGGCCAATTCGACAAAGCCTCGCAGGGCACCGGCCGAAATGGTCTCTTCCATTCTCTTCGACAGCTCGAGCAATCGCATGATGCCTGCGCCGGCTTTCTGGCCGATTTCTGAAAGTCGCTGTGACTCTTCCGACATCCGGGTCATTTTCTCGGTGGTTTCCAGTGTGTCTTTCTGGATCAGTTTCACCTCGGTTGAAATCTCATCCGTCGCTTCGTGGGTGCGCGAAGACAAGCCACGGACTTCATCCGCCACTACCGCAAATCCGCGCCCGTGTTCTCCGGCCCGGGCCGCTTCAATGGCGGCATTCAAAGCCAGCAGATTGGTTTGTTCCGAAACGCCATTGATCAGAGAGACCACATTGTCAATCGCGATAATTCGAGTATTCAGGTTTTCTACATTGGATACGGCTTCACCCACCGTCGATTTCACTTCGCTCAGGCTGGTGACCAGTTGAGAAGTCCCTTCATTGGCATTGATCGACTCATTGGCCGCTTCGATGGCGGTTTTCTTTTCATTCAACAGCAGATTAGAGAGCGATGCGAGTGTCTGCTGCTGAGCGGTCAGGCTATCGCCAAAATAGGAAAATTGTTCGAAAATCCCCTCGCACAGGTGGTTTTTCTGTTGAATTCCGGATAACTCTTGCTGCGCTTGCGCGAGCTGATTGTTTTTTTCGGTCAAGTCCGTTTGCAAGGCCTGATTTTCCGATTGCAATTGTTGCAACTGATCCTGTAGCTGTTGCAATTGCTGGCCTGACTTGTTCAAAAAACCCAACATGGACTTTACCTCTGTTTTGATGTGATGATGCTGAAACCTTTTTTATCGGACAGCTGTCCGATTACTTTAGCATAATCGTACCGCCAGACCATGACTTGTATCTTCCCTAAAAGCCGACTTGAATTTTCACTGATTACTCTGCTGATCACCCTGAGTTTGCCCGCTCAGGCGCAAACCAAAAACTGCCCGAGCGAAGGTCTATGGATGCAAGTGTTGGGTTCTGGCGGACCAGAAGTTCAGGATCAACGCGCCTCATCCAGTTACCTGATCTGGATCGATGGCGAGGCTCGCATTCTGGTCGATGCCGGCGGTGGTTCCGCCTTGCGTTTCGGCCAAAGCGGCGCCCGAATGGAAACACTCGATGCGGTTGTATTCAGTCATCTTCATGTTGACCACAGCGCTGATTTTCCGGCATTGATCAAGTCGTCTTTTTTCGAACAGCGTAAAACTCCGCTCCCGGTTTTGGGGCCGCAAGGCAACCAGTTCCTGCCCTCGACCCGTGATTTCGTAAAGCGATTATTTTCAGATCAGGGCGTGTGGCCGTACCTTGGACATTTTCTACCAAAGCAACGTCACTTCGCTTACGAAATACAGACCCAAAATGTCGCCGCAGACGAGGATCAGGTCGCCGAGGTTTTTAGTAATCCGCGCCTCAGGCTAAGCGCGATCCGGGTTCACCATGGCCCGTTACCGGCACTGGCCTGGCGCGTCGATCTGAGCAATGGCGGCTCTGTCACCTTTAGCGGAGACATGAGCGGTGAGTACGGCTTGTTACCGAAACTGGCCAAAGACAGTGATCTTTTGGTGGCCCACAATGCCATAGCCGAAGACACTCGCGGTGTCGCGCGGCGGTTACACATGCCGCCCTCGGTCATTGGCGAACTGGCCCGGCAAAGCCGAATCGGGACGCTGGTTTTGTCTCATTTCATGTTGCGGTCCTTACCGGTTCAAGAACAGACCCAGCAAATCATACGTCAATCCTTCAGCGGACCGGTCGAATTCTCAAGCGACCTGGCCTGCTACCCGATTACCGCTACCGGCAAGAATTAACTAAATTTAACAATCCGGAAAAATTGGGTAATCAATCACTTTTTGATACCATCAATTCGCTACAATGTGCAGCCTTTCAACCCTGAATACGAAACCATGAATGATAACGTGACTTTTTTAGGCATGGATGAAGACGACGAAGATAAAACGGTTTTCCAGAGCGAAGAAGATCGCCGCAAGCTGGAACAGGAAATTGCCGAATTGACCGACGATGATGATACTGAGGTCGATACTACTCAATTGATACAAAATCAGGATGATCGCAGCCTGCCGTTCTGGCAACAGGTTTTTGGCTGATCTTCTGATTTCAGGATAAAATGCAGGTTTCAAACGGGTGTAACCTGCAACATGAGCCGAGCCAGAATCACCATTTTGGGCATACTCGCCCTGACCCTGCTCGCCGTAATCTGGTGGCAGCAAACCCGATTCAACCCCACGCCCCCACTGGTTGACACAAACACCGGTACCTCGCCCCGATTTATCGACCCGCTGAAGCGCCGGGTCGAAACTCTCGAAAATGCGCTGTTTCAGCAACAGCAGATAAATCGCCAGCTGTCCGAACGCCTGAGCCAACTGGAACAACAACTTGCAGTGGACAAAGCTCCCTCACAAACCGAGCCGCCATCGACTACAAAAAACGACCCCGCCAAACCAGCAATACCCGTCACTAAACTGCAACCACCGCCCACCCTGCAGCAAAAATTACTCGACGCCGGGCTGCCGCTAGATACGGTCGAGCGTATTTATCAACGCATCAGTGAAACCCGTCTGGCGCAACTTGAATTACGCAATCGTGCGATCCGGGAAGACTGGCTGGACAGCCCGAAATACTTCGAGCAACGAGCCAGTCTCGAAGACCCGGCCAGCGGTTTGCGAGAGCAGGAAGGCGATGCGGTTTACGACCAGTATCTGTATGCGGCTGGCCGACCCAACCGCGTGATGGTAACCGAAGTCTATCAGGGCTCAGCAGCCGATCAGGCTGGCATCCAGACCCATGATGTCATTCTGAGTTATGCGCAACTGCGTATCTTCAGCATGCAGGAACTGCAGCAAGCGACCACGCGCGGGCAGGAAGGAGAAATCCTGCTGATCGAAGTATTACGCGACGGTGAACGTATCAGTACCAGTGTACCGCGTGGCCCGCTCGGCATCGCAATGACCATGACTCGACAATCAGCGCAGCCGTGGTGAGCCCGATCAACCACAAAAGACCTGCGCGGATTCAACTTTCCGCGCGCAACTGATACTATGCCACGATTACCGATTGACCCTATTCCAGACGGCTTTGATGACAGCACAACCACCCACTTCCAGTGAAACCCCGCGTGCCGAACTGGCTGTGGTAATTCCATTACATAATGAATCCCTGGTCATCGATACGCTGATGCGTCGGCTGGAAAATGTGTTGCAAACCCTTGATACCAGCAGCGAAGTGATTCTCGTCGACGATGGCAGCACTGATAATAGCTGGCTGCAAATTACCCATTATCAGCCACAGGCTTTCCGCCTGCAGTGCTTTGCTCTGAGCCGGAATTTTGGCAAGGAAGCCGCACTGACCGCCGGTTTGCAGCAGGCTGACGCCAACGCGGTGATCATTCTCGATGCAGATTGTCAGGATCCGCCTGAGCTGATCCCGAAAATGCTGGAAGCCTGGAAAAAAGGGGCCGATGTGGTCAACATGAAGCGCCGTGTCCGTCTCGGCGAAACCTGGTTCAAGCGGCGCACCGCCGGTTTGTTTTATCGTTTGATCGGTTATCTGTCCGATATTCCGATACCGCGCAACGTCGGTGACTTCCGCCTGCTCAGTCGCCGGGTGGTGGAGGAAATCAACCGCCTGCAGGAACGCAACCGCTATATGAAAGGTTTACTGTCGTGGCCCGGTTTCCATCAGATTACGATTGAATATGACCGCGAGCCACGCACAGCCGGTGACAGCAAATGGAATTACTGGCAACTGTTTTTACTCGCCATCTCGGGCATCACAGCCTTTAGCAACAAGCCGCTGCGACTGGCCAGCCTGCTCGGCCTAGCCATCGCCTGTTCGTCGCTGGTGTATGGCCTGTGGGTAGTCATCAAAACACTGGTGTTCGGCGAAACCGTGCCGGGCTATCCCTCGTTGATGGTGGTCATGCTGTTTATCGGCGGCATCGAGCTGATCACCATCGGCATCCTCGGCGAGTACATTGGCCGCATCTTCACTGAAGTCAAGGCACGTCCAAATTACATCATCCGTCAGGCGCAGCAATCCGCCCCGCAGACGGTCGCACAGCATCAAGCCGAACCACAAAAAACATGAGCCAGCCCTCAGTTGTTTTGCGCCAGCGATGGCTATGGTGGCTGTTATTGGCCATAGCCTTGTTTCGTCTGCTGTCGCTGGGTACATATCCACTGATGGATACCACCGAATCCCGCTATGCGGAAATTGCCCGAATCATGGTCGAAACCGGCAACTGGGTCACCCCGCAAATCGATTATGATGTTCCCTTCTGGGGCAAGCCGCCACTGTATGCCTGGGCCAGCGCGATCAGTATCGCATTGTTAGGCAATCATGAGTTTTCCCAACGCTTGCCTCATTTTCTGGCTGCAGTAGCGATTCTGTGGCTGATCTGGCAGTTCACGCGATCGCTAGGCGTATCGCGCCGCAAGTCTCTGCTCAGTACCGCCATAGTCGCGACTTCGGTCGGGTACATCATCACTGCCGGCACGGTCATGACCGACACCCTGCTCACCCTCGGTATGGCCCTGGCGATGATCGGATTCTGGCGTGGCTGGCACGGAGAAAAACGCTGGACGTACCTGATGTATGTGGGTCTGGCCATCGGTTTGCTGGCCAAGGGTCCATTGATCATCGTACTGGTCGGACTGGCACTGTTTCCGTGGTTGGTATGGCAATATGGTTTGCTCGGGATGTGGAAGGAAATCTGGCTGCGACTGTATCCGCTAAGCGGGCTGGCCCTGATGTTCGCCATCGCACTGCCGTGGTATCTGCTGGCTGAACGGGCCACACCCGGATTTTTGCAATATTTCATCATCGGCGAACATTTTCAGCGCTTTCTCGACAGCGGCTGGCAGGGTGATTTGTACGGCTCAGGCCATGCCCGCCCGAAGGGTAGCATCTGGCTATTCTGGCTGGTTTTTGCATTCCCCTGGTCTTTCCTGCTGCTGTGGAAATTGCAACAGCGCCTGCGCGGCAAACTGCCCGCTCAAAGCAGCGACCCGCAGCCAGCCGGATTATCGCTGTTTCTGGCGCTGTGGCTGATCAGCCCGATGTTATTGTTCAGTATGGCCGCCAATATTCTGCCCGCCTATGTGCTACCCGGCATGCCGGCGCTGGGTCTGATACTGGTGCTGGCTTTCCCGTTTGCGGAAAACCGCTTTACAAAATGGCTGTTTTTGACCGGCCCGCTGATTGCTGGTGTAGTAATATTGCTGGTAATTTTTCGCATCGGTGACCAGTACAGTGAAAAAGCAATGCTCGAACAAGGCATCGACAGCTCTGACCCCGTTTTTTACCTGACCAATCGTCCGTACTCGGCGCAATTTTATACCGACGGTCAGGCAAAAAAGGTACTCGAGCCCCCGCTTCAGGGACGTTTTTATCTGGTGATCAAGCCCGCACAGCAAACCGAAGACCTGACCAGACACTGCCAGCGGCGCTCAGCCAACGCTGAACGCATCCTGCTTTTCTGTCAACGATGACCGCCCTGCTGATCGCCATTACCCTGTTGCTGACGACCGGCGGGCAACTGTTGCAAAAAATATCGGCGGACCGCGCCAGCCAGGCCGACAACCGGCATGGCATGATCACCAATCTGCTGCGTCAGCCGCAATCCTGGGTGGCCGCCGGGCTGTTGGGGCTGGGGATGTTGAGCTGGCTGGCCGTGTTGTCAAGAATGGAAGTCAGTCAGGCTTACCCCTTTCTGGGGCTGGGCTATGTGCTGGTACTGCTGGTTTCGCGCTACCGCCTTGGCGAACACATCAGCCTGCAGCGCTGGGCAGGAGTGGCGCTGATCGTCGGCGGCATTGCGGTATTGTCAGCATGAAATCAACCTCGAAATGAGCCGGTTGAGCCCACAACGGACTGGAATCTGGCTGGTCGCACTGAGTATC
>JANTFI010000039.1 GCA_024763505.1 Gammaproteobacteria bacterium | reverse complement strand
GATTTCTGCCCTTCCCGAACCGACATTTTAGCTCGGACAATCTGAGCAAGGTCCGCTTGTCTGACTTCCCTCAAGATACAGTTTTAACGGCCTCGTGCCATAATCTGGCTGAAATCGAGCAAGCCCGGCAACTCGGTTGTGAATTTGCGTTATTGTCCTGCGTGCGTCCCACTGCCAGCCATCCGCAGCAAAATCCGATCGGCTGGTATCAATTCAGCCGGATGTGCCAGCAAAGCCGATTGCCATTGTATGCGCTAGGCGGGGTGACACGAAAAGACCTTTGTACGGCCCGCTATCAGGGAGCTGTCGGGGTGGCCGGTATCCGCGATTTCTGGGCGTTATAAAGCGCACAGAAAAAGTTGGAAATCGATGTCTTGCTTAATCTGGCTCGGCAGCACATCGATGCTTTCCTCGACCTGTAAAAAGCGGATGCTGTAACGGTGCTTGCCAGCGCTGATCTCTGGGTAAATCGGTAAATCGGTCTGGAGTTCGATGCGCAGCATCTGGTTGGCGAGCGTCGTATCGAGCGATTGCTGGAAGAAACCGTTGCTGGCCACGACATTCTCCGCCAGCGCACTGTCCCGGATTAATTTCAGTATCAATACGATGACTTCATGGAGGCGATAATAGGGGGCAGCCCAACGCTTGATATCGTCTTTTCGGGCGGCGAAATTCAGATTCAGCCAGTAACGGAGCTGCGGCAGGTCGAAATCACAACTGCCGCCTGGAATCGAGGCACGCTGTTTGACGGCGAGCAGAAAGTCGACCCGTTTCAGATGCTCGCCCAGCCGTCCATCCATGGCATGCATCTGGCTCAAGCCATGCTTGATGCGACTGAGCGTAAGTTCCAGTCGTGATTTATCGACCTTCTGGTGAGAAATCAAGGCGGTCAGAACCTTGTGCTGGCGCTCCAGTTCCTTGATGGTTTCCTGTTTGATATCGCCACGTTCGAGCAGGGCGGTGAGCTCAAGAATGGTCAAGATCGCCTGATGACTGGCCTGATCGCAATCTTGCTGGCTGAAGTAATCGAGCCGTCGAATCAAGTCTTCGATACGCAGGAAGATGCGAATTCTTTCATTCAGCGGTTGTTCAAAAATAAAAGATGAATTCGCCATATTGAGTCAGGTCGAGAGGGTTGCTGCGGATTATAACTGATCGGGTTTAAAATACACTGGCTTATCTTTGGCTTCCACAGGCGCTTTGGCCAGTGTGTTCAAGTGTCTGTGCAAGGCGGCCACTTGCGGGTGTAAATCTTCTTCGTTATGGTTTTGAAGGACGAAATCGGCTCGAGCGATGCGTTCATCATTTCCGGTTTGCGCCTGTATGATCCGGTCGGCCAATTCTTCGTCTGCCTGGTCGCGTAGCATCAATCTTCGCCGCTGGGTTTCGATCGGACAATCAATGGTGATGACGTATTGCACCACTGCATCGAAACCGCTTTCAAACATCAACGGCACGACGATCAAAGCATAATCCGCATCGTTCATGCTGTCTGCCTCGATCAGGCTCTGTTGTCGGATCAACGGGTGAAGCAAGGCTTCGAGCCAGCGGCGCTGCGCAGGTTGCCGGAATACGATTTGGCGCAGTTTTTTGCGGTCAATGTGGCCGGCATTGGTCAGTATATCGGTGCCAAAGTGGGCCACGCTGCGCTCGTAACCGGCTTCGCCGGGTAGCATCAAGCGATGGCTGATCACATCGGTATCGATAATCGGCACTCCGAGGTCAGAAAAGATTCGGCTGACCGTGGATTTTCCTGAAGCGACACCACCGGTGAGGCCGACACGTAGCATTTACAGAAAGGAAAAATAAAAACGGTTGAGTTGCTCACCCCATAACAACGTGATCCAGCCTGCTGCTGCCAGATAAGGCCCAAATGGAATTTGTGTAGCCCGGTTGGTCTTGCGCAGCAGGATCATGCTGATGCCGACAACGGCTCCGACCAGTGATGAAGTCAGAATGATGACGAAAAGCATTTTCCAACCTACCCAGGCCCCTAGCATCGCAAGCAACTTGAAATCGCCATGTCCCATTCCTTCCTTTCCGGTAATAAGCTTAAACAGGATGTATACCGACCACAGAGACAGATAGCCGGCCATCGCACCAATAACGCTGCTTTGCAAGTCAACGAAAACATGAAAAAAACTGAGTAATATCCCTAGCCACATCAGCGGAAAGGTCAGGTTGTCCGGCAGCAGTTTATGGCCGATATCGATTCCGCTGGCCGCGATCAGGGTCCAACTCAGAATCAGTGTAAACAGGGTCTGCAGACTGACGCCGAAATGCCAGGCGACAGTGACTGAAACCAGGCCGGTAAATAATTCCACCAACGGGTACTGGATCGAAATGGATGTCTGGCAGTTTGCGCATTTACCGCGCAGAAACAGGTAACTGATCAGCGGAATATTCTCCAGCGCAGTAATTTGATGTCCACAGTTTCCGCAGCGCGAACGCGGCAGCATCAGGTTGAATGTGGCATTGTCACTGTCCGGGTCTGGCGGTTGCTTTAAAAATTCGAGGCAATCAATACGCCACTCTCGTTGCATCATGACGGGCAAGCGGTAGATTACGACATTCAGAAAACTGCCGACAATCAAACCAATGATGAATACAAAGCCCAGAAACGCTGCCGGATAGGCGGCGAAAAATTCGAATACGGGTTGGGTCACGGTCAAAATTTCCTGCAATCAGACTACGTTACCCAGCTGGAAGATCGGCAGGTACATCGCAACGATCAAGCCGCCAATCAAGACACCCAGCACGGCCATGATGAGTGGTTCCATCAGGGCGGTGAGATTGTCGACCAGATTATCGACCTCTGTTTCATAAAAGTCAGCGACCTTGCTCAACATGAAGTCGAGTGAGCCGGATTCTTCACCGATCGCGACCATCTGGATCGCCATCATCGGGAAAAGCCCGGAGGTTTTCATCGAGGTTTGCAACTGGGTACCGCCGGAGATGTCGGTCTTGATTTTCATACAGGCTTCTTCGAACACGATATTGCCGGTAGCTCCAGCAACCGAGTCCATTGCCTCGACCAGTGGCACACCGGCGACAGACATGGTTTCGAGCGTTCTGGCAAATCGGGCAATGGCTGACTTGGATGTGATTTCACCGATGATCGGTGCTTTTAGCATCAACTGGTCCATTCTTTTACGAAATTCAGCAGAAGTCGCCATCATGCGCTTGAATATCCACAAGGAAATTCCTATGACCAGAATGAAAATATACCAGTAAGATTGCATGAATTCCGACATGGCGATGACCATCAGTGTGGGCGCAGGTAATTCGGCGCCGAAACTGCCGAACACGTCCTTGAATTGCGGTACTACGAAGATCAGCAGGATTGCGGTCACGACAAAAGCGACGACTAATACTGAAATCGGATAGGTCATGGCTTTTTTGACCTTGGCTTTCAATGCTTCGGTTTTTTCCTTATAGGTAGCCAGTTTGTCGAGCATGGTCTCGAGTGCGCCGGATTGCTCGCCGGCATTGACCAGATTGATGAATAACTGGTCGAAGTACAGTGGATATTTTTTCAGGGCATCGGCAAAGGTCGAGCCGCCCTCAACTTCGGTTTTCAAGCCCAGAATCATGGTTTGCATAGCCGGGTTTTCCTGCCCATAGCCGATGATCTCGAAAGACTGAACCAGAGGCACGCCAGATTTCATCATCGTCGCCATTTGACGACTGAACACGGCAATATCGGCCGGAGTGATCTTGGTTTTTCCGCCAAACATCGGCTTGGGCTTTTTCTTGACCCGAATCGGGTTCAAGCCCTGTTTGCGTAATTCCGATTTGGCCAGCGTATCATTCAAGGCAAACAGTTCGCCTTTGAGTTTATTGCCTTGCCGATCCAGAGCCTGATAGGTGTATTCTATTTTTTCAGCGGGTTTTTTTGCCATGGCAATTTCCTGAGTTTTCCTTAGTCTTAATCCTTGGTGACGCGGTTGGCTTCTTCCAGACTGATCAAGCCCTGTTTGATTTTCTTGATGGCCGAGCGGCGCAGGTCATCAATGCCTTCGCTGGCGGCCTGGTCAGCCAGATCGATCGAATTCGCGCCGGACATGATCAAGCGTGTCATTTCTTCGGATATGGTCATTACCTGATAGATGCCGACGCGTCCTTTATAGCCGTTGGTGCATTGGTCACAGCCAACTGCCTTGTAAATTTTCAGGTCTTCAGCCAGATCTTCTTCGGTAAAACCCTCGGCCAGTAAAACCTCTTTGGGTAAATCATCGATGGTTTTGCAATTATTGCACAGGCGGCGACCCAGGCGCTGTGCGATGATCAATGACACCGAAGTCGCAATATTGAAAGCCGGTACGCCCATGTTCATCAATCGGGTCAGGGTTTGCGGCGCGTCGTTGGTGTGCAGCGTGGATAACACGAGGTGACCGGTCTGGGCCGCCTTGATGGCGATTTCAGCGGTTTCCAGATCACGAATTTCACCAACCATCACGATGTCCGGATCCTGACGCAGAAAGGCGCGAAGGGCTTCGGCAAAGGTGAACCCGACCTTGGGGTTAACGTTGACCTGGTTGATGCCCTCGAGGTTGATTTCGACCGGATCTTCTGCGGTGGAAATATTGGTTTCAGGCTTGTTCAGAATATTCAGGCCAGTGTAGAGCGAAACGGTTTTACCCGATCCGGTCGGGCCGGTAACCAGAATCATGCCGTAGGGGTTGCCCAGTGCCTTCAGGTACAGCTCTTTTTGCTCTGGCTCGTAACCCAGTGCATCGATGCCCAGTTTGGCGCTGGAAGGGTCGAGTATACGTAATACTACTTTTTCGCCGAACAAGGTCGGGCAACTGTTGACACGAAAGTCTATTGCTCGCTTTTTCGACAGATGCAGCTTGATTCGGCCATCCTGCGGAACACGCTTTTCGGCGATATCCATGCGTGACATGACCTTGACCCGGGCGGTCAACTTGCCGGCCAGATTGATCGGAGGCGATGCAATCTCATGCAGGATTCCATCGATACGAAAACGCACTCGATAACGTTTTTCATAAGGTTCAAAGTGGATATCCGATGCGCCTTTGTTGATTGCATCGAGTAAAATCTTGTTAACGAATTTGACCACCGGCGCATCGTTGGCTTCCGATTGTGTTGGTGTGGTGTCATCCTCTTCTTCTCCGGACTCGATATCGAGATTTTCCAGATCGTCATCGAGCATGTCATCCATGCCGGTATCCATCGCATTGATGGCTTTTTCGATGAATTCATCGAGCAAGTCTTCCTGCACCAGCACAGGTTCGGTGGTCAAGCCGGTATTGAATTTGAACTCATCCAGCGCCTGCATATTGGTCGGGTTGGATATCCCTACAAACAGGCGGTTGCCGCGTTTGAACAGTGGCACGGCATGGTGTTTGGAGATCAGCTTTTCTTCCACCAGCGTGAATGCGGCATGTTCGATATCCATCGCCCCGAGGTCAAATACCGGGATGCCGAATTCCTCGGCCGATGTCATGGCGATGACGGTGGCTGAGACTAGCTTGTTTTTGATCAGATATTGGTTGAGAGTAATCTTTTCTTCGTTGGCCTTGTTGATGGCCTCGAGCGCATCTTCCTGCGATAGAATCTGATCCTGAACCAGTTTACGGGGTAAACCGGACAGTGCTGTTTGTGTGGTTCCGGACATGGCGATTAAAAGTTGATTATTATTGTGAGCTTTCCTCTCTAGATAGTTGAGTATATTACAGATTCCGGGATTTGTGGAACTTTGTGTGGCAACCCGAAAGATACAGCTACCGGTTTGTTGAATAATTTCACCCAAGCATAAAAAAAGGAGGCGCTAACCTCCTTTTTTTTTGTGCTGTAAAGAAGAAGGCCGGGCAATGCCCGGCCTTCTCCTTAAAGCCTATTCAGGCTTATGCTCTACAGTTAGAAGGTACGTACTTGTTCAAAGTCGCATCTTCTACCGCACATGCCCATGTTACCGAGCCAGCACCGACAGTCGGAGTCAGGGTAATGGTTTTTCCATTCATGGTTGGGTTGCCACCGAGAGTAGCGTTATAAGTGATAGTGATCACGCCGTTAGCACCAACACCGACTGATGTGACAGAAGCGCCATTGATGTCAGCCGCAGCCGGCAGGCCTGCTGCTGCATTTGTACCCGGCAAAGAACCGCTGGAAGCATTGGTTTCTGTAACGGCTGCTTTGGCCGCTGCAGCCAGACCCAGACCTTCAGATACTTTTGAACGAATGGTGTAATCCTGGTAAGCCGGCAAAGCGACGGCGGCCAGAATACCGATGATGGCGATAACGATCATCAGTTCGATCAATGTAAAACCTGATTGTTGCTTTTTCATTTGCTTAGTCATGTTAATTCCTCATTAAAAAATAGTTGAAGCCGTAGCTTTTCTGAAGCGGCGTCTCCGCATCATGGTGACGATAATGCATGTGCCGTGCCAGTTTTAAAGATTTCATTTATTTTTCAATTAAAACAACGGTTTGGAAAAAATGACGGAGGTTTGAAAAAATTTTTTGGGGTCGGGTTGTCAACAATCTTTGACATAATTGTCAAGTTTTGACATTTGTGTCATGGCGGAGGCTCGTTTTTCCCTGCCCATAGGTTGGCGTCGGGTCTTGTTTCGTTGAGTCAGCGGTTTTTAGTCAAACCCAGCTTTTCGCAGCGGTATCTGAGCTGGCGCAATGTAATGCCGAGCTGGCGGGCAGCCGCTGACTGGTTCCAGCGGGTTTGTTGCAGGGCTTTCTCCAGTTCTTCGGCTTCCAGCTCGGTGGTTTTATCGATCAGCGTCAGTGACGGGTTTTCGGCATTGTTCTGAATTTCGGGCAAGTTCAGATCCTGCCGGGTGATTTGCCCATTGTCAGTCAGCGCACAGGCACGTTGCAGGATATTTTCCAACTCACGAACATTGCCGGGAAAGTGATAAGCACGCAGGGCTTCGGCGGCCTCGTCGGTAAGTTGATATGCGCTGGCGTTTTCCTGAGACAGCTTTTGTAGTATGAATCGAGCAATCAGAATGATGTCTTCTCCACGCTCGCGCAGTGGCGGCGCCTTGATATCGATGACATTGATGCGATAGTAAAGGTCCTGGCGAAAATGACCTTCGGTTACCAATTGCGCAAGATCCTTGTGAGAGGCACTGATGATGCGCACATCGATGCTTTGTTCCTGCTGTGCGCCCACCGCTCGAACGCTTTTTTCCTGAATGACACGCAATAACTTGACTTGCATGGCCAGGGGCAGATCGGCTATTTCATCGAGAAACAGCGTGCCACCATCGGCAGATTTGAATAAACCGGGGTTGTCACTGATCGCACCGCTGAAGCTGCCTTTGACATGGCCAAACAATTCGCTTTCCATCAATTCAGTCGGTATCGCACCACAGTTGACGGCGATAAAAGGCGCGATGGCACGGGCACTCTGGGCATGAATCTGGCGAGCAATCAATTCCTTGCCGGTGCCGGACTCCCCTTCGATTAACACGGGTGCCTGACTGCGAGCGAATTTCTGGATAGTCTGGTGCAGGCTGCGAATTTTTTCGGATTCGCCGATGATTTGATAGAGGGATTGCTCGACCGGCTCGGCCGGTGATGCGGAAGTCTGAATGCCGCGTTCAACCAGTTGGCGTAATTTTTCCAGCGACACCGGTTTTGAGACAAAATCATAAGCGCCGGCTTTCATCGCCTCGATCGCCAGTTCCATATTGCCATGCGCAGTGATCACGGCGACCGGCAGCTCGGGCTGGTGTTGCTGAATATATTCGACCAGCGATATGCCATCGCCATCCGGCAGTTTCATATCGGTCAGACAAAAATCGAAATCGCGAGTCTGCAACAGACGCGTGGCCGAAGTGTAATCCGGCGCGCATTCCACTTGCAGGCCCATGCGCAGCAGAGTGATCTCCAGCAATTCGCGAATATCCGGCTCATCGTCGATAACCAGTACTGAGGCTTGATCAGTCATTTTTGGGTTGGGTCGTTTGAGATTTGCACAAAATGAAACTGGCTCCACCGTTTTGGTTGGCGACCACCGAAAGAGTCGCTGCGTTCAAATCGCATAATTGATTGACGATATAAAGCCCAAGTCCGGACCCCTGATGGCTGGTGGTGTAAAACGGTTCGAAAATCTTATCCAACTCTTGCTGGCTGATGCCGGAACCCTGATCCGCCACTTCAAGGCAAATGGCTTGCAAATCATTATGGTATATTTTCAGGGTGACAGGCAAATCAGCACTACCGTGAGTTTTTGCATTGTCACAAAGATTGGTCAGAATCCGCGTCAGATGGCTACTGTCGAATTCGATCACCAGATTTTCTTCCTCCATTTCCAGCGTGAAACAGTCTTTTCTGGCTTCGCCACTAAGACAATAGGTGTCGATAAACCGCGGCATCCATTCGGTCAGATCGATCTGCTCTCGCGAGGCCATACGCCCGCGCGAGATTTGCAGGATGTCTTCGATGATATCGTTGATGCGCTGGCTATGCTGGTTGATGATCTGGCACAGGCGCTGATCGGATTCGTCCAGTTGACGGTTTTCAGCCAGTAACTCGGCCGCATGACTGATGGCCGAAAGCGGGTTGCGGATTTCATGTGCGATATTGGCAGTCAGTTTGCCCAGTGAAGCCAGTTTGGATTGCTGCATTTTCTGCTTCAGCGATGACACGTCATCGAGAAAGACCAGGGTGCCGCGATGAGAAGCTGAATGCAGGGCATGAAAAGAGATCTGGATATCATTGTGCCCTTGCTCATAGGTCAGCAGGGTGGTTGATAGTTCAGGCGTTTCGCGCCAGGCAAGCAAGGCATTGTAAATGTTGGGTAAAATACTTTGCGCGCGAAAGGGGACGGATAAACCGGTCTGAAACCGCGGAAATCGGCGTAGCAATAATTGACGGGCCTTGTCATTGATATGACGCACCTGGTCTTCATTGTCGAGCGCGATGACGCCGGACTGCATGTTTTGCAAAATCTCTGCATTCAGTGCCGACAGATTGGCAACATCCAGTTTCTGTTTCTGGATTAACGCTTCGCTGGAGCGTATTTTGCGGGTCAGGGTTTGCGTCACCAGTGCGGTGGCAAACAGGGCGATGCCAAGCAATCCGACCTGGGTGGATGTGCCGGTACTGAAATTGAAGCCATTGCTGTACAGATATTCGGCCAGCACGCCCATGGTGGCGATCGAGGCAAACACGGTGGCCAGTGAATCTCGACCGAGCAGGCCGGTGACGGCGATAGCGATGACCAGCAACATACCCAGCCCGCTGGAAATGCCACCGCTGCTGTGCATCAATAAGATAATGGCGATGATATCGACATAGATCTGGATCGATATCTGATGCTGAAAGTTGCGCCGGTCGATCCAGGAAGCCAGCATCAATACCAGCGCGACCAGCAGATAGCCCGAACTGGTCCAGGCAAATAGCGTCAGGTTGTGGATGATGATCAGTGGTGATTCGGGGATAAAAGCCTGACTGAACAGGATGGCCGCCAGCGCCACCCGGAAGATATTGATCAGGCGCAAAGAGGTCCAGTTATTGTTGCGCGGACGAAAGCCGAATTGAACCGAAGCAGGGCTGCTCATGGATCAGGATTTTTCCTGCTCATCCAGCATCGCATGTTCCCGGCAGCAATAAAATTCACCCTGGTACATCAGGCCGGAGGATTTCGGGGCATGGATGCCGCAATAGTGACAGGCAATGATATCTTCCGACTGATCGCTACTCGTGGGAGCAGAACTTTCTTCATCCGGTGCAAACTGCTTTTTCAATATCCACAGTAAAAACCACACGATCAGGAATAAAAGCAGCAGGCGAAAAAGCATAAAGTCAGAATAAAAAAATATTGGTTGTCGAGGTTTGTTTCGCTAGTCTATGATGATTTTCAACACACTACAATAAACCTCACCGGAACCCGATTTTATGAATTTACATGAGCATCAGGCGAAATCCCTGTTTCGTCAGTTTCATATTCCTGTGCCCGCTGGCGATGCCGCATTCGATGTCGCGCAGGCCGAAAAAATTGCCGCCGAGCTTGGTGGAGAGCGCTGGATCGTCAAGGCCCAGGTGCATGCCGGAGGTCGTGGCAAGGCCGGTGGGGTGAAAATTGTCAGCGGTATCGATGAACTCAAACAAACGGTGCAGGGCTATCTCGGTTCGCGGCTGGTTACTCATCAGACCGACGCTGCCGGGCTGCCGATTTCGCGGGTGCTGGTTGAATCCCTGTCGGACATCGGTCGCGAAATCTATCTCGGCGCGCTGATCGATCGCGGCTCGCGCCGGATTGTGTTCATGGCGTCTTCCGAAGGCGGCATGGATATCGAAGAAGTCGCCGCCAACACGCCGGACAAAATCCTCAAGGTGACGATCGATCCGACCGTAGGGCTGCAAGGCTATCAAACCCGCCAGATCGCGTTCGGACTGGGGCTGGCCGGTGACCAGATCAAACAGCTCGGCAGAATCATGAACAGCCTGTATCAGATTTTCACCCGTCACGATGTCAGCCTGATCGAAATCAATCCGCTGATCGTCACCGGGCAGGGCGATTTGATGGCGCTCGATGCCAAGCTCGGCATCGACGACAACGCGCTGTATCGCCAGCCTGAGATGGTCGCGCTGCGGGATACCACACAGGAAGATGCGCGCGAGCTGGAAGCCGACGAACACGGCCTCAACTATGTGCCGCTCGATGGCAATATCGGCTGCATGGTCAATGGCGCGGGGCTAGCGATGGCGACGATGGATGAAATCAAGTTGCAGGGCGGAGAGCCCGCCAATTTTCTCGATGTCGGCGGCGGCACCACGGCCGAAAAAGTGGCCGAAGCGTTCAAATTGATTCTGTCGGACGACAAGGTGAAAGCGATTCTTGTGAATATCTTCGGCGGCATCGTGCGCTGCGATCTGATCGCCAATGGCATCTTGCAAGCGGTTCAGGAAGTGGGTGTGGATATCCCGGTCATCGTACGGTTGGAAGGCACCAATGTCGATCTGGGTAAAGCGATACTGGCAGAAAGCGATGTGGCGATTATTTCAGCCGACGATCTGGAAGATGGCGCGAAAAAAGCTGTTGCTGCAATCGGAGGTCAGGCATGAGTATTTTAATCAATAAAGACACACGCGTGATTTGTCAGGGCTTTACCGGCAAGCAGGGCAGCTTTCATTCCGAACAGGCGATCGCTTACGGCACCAACATGGTCGGTGGTGTCACGCCGGGCAAGGGTGGGCAAACCCATCTCGAATTGCCGGTGTTCAATACGGTTGCCGATGCGGTGAATGAAACGGGTGCCGAAGCGACGATGATTTATGTACCGGCACCATTTTGCGCCGACGCGATTCTGGAAGCGGCTGACGCCGGTATCAAGGTCATTGTCTGCATCACCGAGCATATTCCGGTGCAGGATATGCTCAAGGTCAAAGCGGTGCTGGAGCAGAAAGATTGCTACCTGATCGGCCCCAATTGCCCGGGCATTATTACCTCCGGCGAAAGCAAGATCGGCATCATGCCGGGTGCGATTCATCAAAAAGGTCGAGTCGGCATTATCTCGCGCTCGGGCACGCTGACCTACGAAGCGGTACATCAGACTACGCAAAATGGTCTTGGCCAGACTACTTGCATTGGTATCGGTGGCGACCCGATTCAGGGTATGAACTTCATCGATTGTCTGGAATTGTTTGAGCTGGATGATGAAACCGAAGGTGTCGTCATGGTTGGTGAAATCGGCGGTAATGCCGAAGAGCAGGCGGCCGAGTACATCAAGAATCATTTCTCCAAGCCGGTTGTTTCCTACATCGCCGGAGTCACCGCACCGCCGGGTAAACGCATGGGGCATGCCGGTGCGATCATCGCCGGTGGCAAGGGCACTGCAGATGAAAAATTTTCCGCGCTGCAATCCGCCGGTGTCGCCACCGTCGATTCGCCCTCCAAACTCGGTGCCAGAATGAAAGAATTGCTGCGCTAGAAGAATACTGCAATGTAGCCTGGCTGGTGATTGCGATGGGGGTCGTAGCCGCAGACTTACCTTTATTGTGCAATTGCTGGAAAGCAGCCTGCCCGGGCATTCTGGTGGCAGGATATCTGAACGCGAAATCAAGGTTTTTTGATCGCTTTGCTGCGGCAAACAAGGATTTCTGGTGATTGTCATCCCCGGCTTGCCGTATCGACCAAACCTGCCTATACTGCTTGCCCATTTTTAACCATTGGGTCCACAGGAGGACACTGGATGACCATTGAATTACCGGAAGGGTATAAACCTTCTTCCGACGAAGAATATATGTCACCCATGCAGCTTGAGTACTTTCGTCGCAAATTGCTCGATTGGCGCGCCGAATTATTGCAGGAGTCCGACAATACGATCTCTCATCTTAAAGAAGAGAACTGGCAGGAACCCGATATCAATGACCGAGCTACGCTGGAAACCGATGCCGCTCTGGAATTGAGAACCCGCGACCGTTATCGCAAACTGGTTAACAAGATTGATGCCGCGTTGGCACGAATTGCGGATGGCAGTTACGGTTACTGTGAAGATACTGGCGAAGAAATTGGTATCTCTCGACTGGAAGCTCGCCCGATTGCAACCTTGACCATTGAGGCTCAGGAAAAGCACGAGCGTCTGGAAAAACAACGACGCGATGATTGATTTCTAGTTAGCAGTTTTTAATATTGCCGTTTTGTTCGGGTACGGCACCCGGGCGGTCGGCACCACCTTCGCCGCATCATCACAATGCAGGTGCTGATCGTCAAAAAAGATATGCGGTGAAAAGGCTTTCAGCACCTGATCTTTGGATACTCCGCCCAGAAAAAACGTTTCATCGACCCTCACATTCCACGCCCTCAGGGTGCGGATAACCCGCTCATGTGCAGGGCTGTTACGTGCAGTTACCAGCGCCGTGCGAATCAGCGTCGCGCCTTCACCCAGTCCATCGAGTTGAAACTGCAGGTAAGACAGGGTTTTTAGTAACTTGGCGAAAGGTCCCTCCGGCAAGGGCTGGTTGGCATTCTTCTTTTCATGCTCGACAAAGGCATCCAGTCCCTGTTGCTGGTAAATCAGTTCGGATTCTTCCGAAAAGAGGACAGCATCGCCATCAAACGCAATGCGGATCTGGTTCAGGTTTTCATCGGCATTTTTGGTTGAACCTTCATAAATCAGGCCGGAGGCGACCTTCGATTCCACCGCCGCTTGCACGTCTTCTTCAGTGGCCGATAAAAACAAATCGACATCGAAAGCATTGAGATACTTGGAAACCGCTTCCCCGCCGGTGAAGGCCGCCCTGGTGATATCCAGCCCGTAGTGATCGATGGAGTTGGAAATGCGCAGACTGGTATCAGCCGAGTTTCGCGACATGATCACCACTTCGATATGGCGATTCTCCAGGTCGATCTGGTTGATGCGCAACATCGCCTTGACCAGATTGAAGCCACTGCCCGGTAGCAGCACATCGTTTTCGTGTTCGAGCTGATACTGGCAGTAGGCTTCAAGCCCTTCTTTTTCATAAATTTCATTTTCCCGACTGAGGTCGAACAGAGCACGCGACGAAATGCCGATGACGAGATAATTGGTTAAATCATAAGCCATCTTAAAGGTTATCCTTGTTCGGTGAGTGACTTGGCCATGACGCGAGAGCCGCGATCAGCATTATAAGCCTGGCGTTTACTTGCGGGCAGAAAATCGATGCCTTGCTCGCTGAAACCCTTTTCCAGAAACCAGTGCGAAGTTCGCGTGGTCAGTATATACAGATGAGTCAAACCTTGTTTGCGCGCTTCCAGTTCGACTGCAGTCAGCAATTGATCGCCAAATCCGGCGTTGCGAAAGTCTTCATGCACGGCAACACAGGCGACCTCGGCCACTGGTGTTTGCGGGTCGGGAATGCTGGCGATGCAGGCGATCACCATGCCGTCTTTTTCGATGACGTGAAAATAATCGATTTCCAGTTCCAGTTGCTCGCGCGAGCGTTTGATCAGGGCGCCGGATTGCTCGAGTGGATGAATCAACTCCAGAATGCCGCCGATATCATCGATACTGGCCTTGCGCAAGCCTTCGTAAAACAGGTTGGTGACCATCATGCCGGCACCGTCGCGAGTGAACAGTTCCTGCAACAGTCCGCCGTCTAGGTTTTCATCCAGAATATGCACCCGGCGCACCTGATGGTTGACCGCTTCTATGGCTTGCGACAGCAGGCTGTGCAGCGATTTTGGCAAGTTTCCCTGTTGCAGATAGGCTTTGCACTGGGCGGTGGAAAACTGATCGGTATCAGGGTTTCGGATAAAGTCGCGGTTAAAGTAAATCAGTTTTTCCGCGCGAAGGGAGATGGCGACTTGACAAGCCAGTTCTTCAGCCGGCAGATTGAAGGATTCGCCACTGCGTGAAAAGCCGATATTCGAAAGTAGAACAATATGATCACCCAGCAGGGAATGGATAGCCTGACTATTGATGGAGCGAACCTTGCCGCTGTACTGCATATCAACGCCATCGATAATGCCCAAAGGCATGCCGGTCACAAAATTACCCGAAATGACTGAAATCTCGGAGCCGGACATCGGCGTGTTGGGCAACCCCATCGATAGTCGCGCATCGATGGTATGGCGTACCTGACTGATCGCCTGGATGATGGTTGGCATGCTGCTGGCTTCGCTAACCCGGATGCCATGATGAAAACGCGACTGTACCCCCTGATGTTGCAGCAATTCATCGATTTGTAGCCGACTGCCATGAATGATCACAAGACGGATGCCGAGGTGATGGCACAGCGCAATGTCATGGATCAGATTAATGAACAGTTGTGACCGGACCTGCTCGCCGGTCAAAGCAATGACAAAGGTTTTCTTGCGAAAGGCATTGATATAAGGTGCGGCACTTCTGAACCACTGGATATGATCGGAACTGGTCATAAATAAATGCGATGGGCCGCCGACTGGGTTTGTTTGGTAAATAAATTTGAATCTGTATTAAATCACAGTTTCGGGTTTGGTAGAATGAACAGCTTAGCGCCTGCAGGGAAATAGCACCATGAGTAAACTTCTGGATCAAAAGCATAGCATCAGTATTTATCACCTCAAGCAGCACGAACTGGTCAATTTTCTGTATGACCGCTTCACCGTTGGTATGGTGTTTACGCTCACCGTCGCAGTGGTCGCATCGATTCTGGCTGTGACAGAATTATCCTTGCAGGGTCGTCAGCAGTGGGTGTACCTTTGGTTTGCCGGCATCGTGCTGATTCAATTACTGCGCTACCGGCTGGTTCGAAGATATCAGCGATCGCGCAAAGAAGAACAGTTGAACCATCGGTTGTGGAAAAGCCGCTTTATCGTCGGTGTCTTCATTGTGGCGCTGTGGCAAGGTATGGGCGTGGTTGTCGCAATGCCTTATATCAGCCAGAACCTGCAATATATTTTCCATTCTTTTCTGCTCGGTCTGGGTGCCGGAGCAATTGCATATCTGGCGACTTCGATGCTGGTTTTTGGTGGCTATCTGGTGTTGATGATTTTGCCTGTGACCATTTATCTTTTCTGGCAGGCAACGCCTGACAGTATCGTATTGGCCTGCATGCATCTTTTTATGGTCGGCGCTTATTATTTTGGCGTGCGGCGCATGAACGGGATGATTGCCGATTCCCTGCATTATCGATTCGATAATGAAATGCTGGTCAATGATTTGCAACGCCTGCTCAAGGCGGTAGCTGAGTCGAATAAAGAGTTGAATGATTTATCGACGACCGATGAATTGACCGGCGCTTCTAATTTTCGCGCCTTCCGAGTCGGGCTGGAAAACCAGCGTATCCAGCATTTAAGTCGCAAGCTGCCACTCAATGTGGTGATTTTAAATATCGATTACTATCACGAATACAATACATTGTATGGCTACGATATTGGTAACAAGACACTGGCGGCCGTGGCCAGTCTTTTGTCTCGAGAAATCGTACAAAATGGAGAATTGGTGGCGCGCATGGCTGGCGCCGAGTTTGCCATCATGTTGCCCGGTGTTTCCTGTCAGGCCTCGCGAGCTTTGATGGAAAAAGTGATGCAAAAACTGGCCGAGATGGAAATCCCGCACGATGGCTCGCGGGTCGGCCCCTACCTGACCTTGTCGGTTGGTGTCAGTTGTCTGCCGGTATCGGAGGGAATCAGTGCCCGCGATATGATCATGGCCGCTGAAGAAGCCTTGCGTCTGGCCAAGAAAAACGGCCGTAACCGCATCGAACTGATCAACGGATAGAAGCTCAACGGGGGATACTTTCTGGCTGCATCTGCTCCTATTCTCCGCACTCTGCCAGTCGGTTGATATGTACCCGGTTAAAAGCTGCCGTTGACAAGAAATTCCACCAGTGACTTTTGCGCATGCAGGCGATTCTCGGCTTCTTGCCAGACTACGCTCTGTTTGCCGTCGATTACGCTGGCACTGACTTCTTCATCGCGATGTGCGGGCAGGCAATGCATAAACAGTGCATCCTGATTGGCCAATTGCATCAGTGATGAATTCACCTGAAAATTGGCGAATGCCTGTTCGCGCTGCTGCTGTTCTTCTTCCTGGCCCATGCTGGCCCAGACATCGGTGACCACCAGATCGGCCTGTTTCGCGGCGGCAGAGGCATCATTGTAAATTTTCACCTGATCGCGCGCGGGTTCGACCACGTCGGCATCCGGTTCGTATCCCGCCGGACAGGCAATTTTGAGATGAAAACCCAGTTGCCGGGCGGCGTTGATGTAGGAGTGGCACATATTGTTGCCATCACCGATCCAGGCCACGGTCGCACCCTGAATGTCACCTCTCAGTTCAAACCAGGTTTGCATGTCGGCTAGCAGTTGGCAAGGGTGCAACTTGTCGGTCAAGCCATTGATGACCGGCACCGTAGAGGCATCCGCCACTGTTTGTAGCCGTTCATGGCCAAAGGTTCGGATCATGATAATATCGACCATACTGGAAATGACCCGCGCGCTATCCTCGATCGGCTCGCCACGCCCGAGTTGAATGTCTCGCGGTGACAGAAACATTGCATGACCGCCGAGTTGACTCATGCCGGTTTCGAAGGAGACGCGGGTTCGGGTTGATGATTTTTCAAAGATCATAGCCATCACCTTGCCCGAAAGCGGAGTGTGGCGGATGCCGGATTTGAGTTTTTCCTTGACTTCGATAGCATGCAGAATCACGGTCCGCAATTCATCTCCGGATAAATCCAGCAGGCTCAGGAAATGCCGTGCTGGCGATTGCTGTGCTTGCATGTTACTGCTCGTTGAATTGTTGAATGGAAAGCACCAGCCGTTCGGCCAGGGTTTCGACTTGCTGCTCATCGATAATCAGTGGCGGCAGCAGACGGATCACGTTATCTGCAGTGACATTGATCAGCAGCCGATTGTCCAGTGCAATCCGGACCAGTTCACCGCAAGGCCGATCCAGGCTGATCGCGACCAGCAGGCCGAGGTGGCGAATCTCGAGGACTCGGTCATCTTGTTGCAGCTGTTGCTGCAGTAGACGAGACAATTGTTTTCCGCGCGCCACGGCATTGTTGGCAAGCTGTTCGTTTTGCAGAGTGTGCAACACACTCAGCGCAACATGGCAGACAAACGGATTGCCCCCAAAGGTGGAGCCGTGATTTCCGGGCTGGAATAAATCCACAGCCTTGCCACTGGCCAGGCAGGCACCAATCGGCACGCCGTTGCCCAGTGCCTTGGCCAGCGTCATGACATCAGGCTGAATCCCTTCGTACTGGAACGCAAACATTTTACCGCTGCGCGCCATGCCAGTCTGAATTTCATCGAGCATCATCAGCCAGTCATTGTCATCACAAAGCTGACGGATCGCCTGCAGATAACCGGGGTCGGGGATATTGATGCCGCCTTCGCCCTGCACCGGCTCGACCAGAATCGCCACCACGTTGCGGTTGTTCTGTGCGATCGCCCTGAGTGCTTCTATATCATTGTAGGGTGCGCGCGTAAAGCCGGATACCAATGGCTCGAAGCCGGCCTGCACCTTACGGTTGCCTGTGGCCGACAGGGTAGCCATGGTACGGCCGTGAAAGCTGCCCTGCATAACAATAATCACTGGATTGTCGATGTTTTTCTGATGACCGAACAGTCGCGCGAGCTTGATCGCCGCTTCGTTGGCTTCGGCTCCGGAGTTGGAAAAAAAGACTTGCTCCATGCCGGAAGTCTGGCACAGAGCGTCGGCCAGTCGTGCCTGATTTTCGATGTGATACAGGTTGGAGGTATGTAACAGTCGTTCGGCCTGTTCATGGATCGCGCGGGTAACAGCGGGGTGATTGTGGCCGAGACTGGTTACCGAGATACCGCACAGGGCATCGAGATACTGGTTGCCGTGCTGATCCTGCAGATAGCAGCCTTCTCCCTGCGAGAAGCTGACCGGCAGCGGCCGGTAGGTATGCATGAGGTGATCGCTCATCAGTGTTGCAGTTCCGTAAAAAAAGCGATCAACAATACCGATTCTTGTGCTGATTTCAAGTATTTTTCCTCTGCCAGACTCCGACCTTTTCCGGCAGTCATTGACATTGCGGTCGGTGGGTTACCTGCGGAGGAAAGGCAGCAGACAAAAAAAAGCCCCGATAGACGGGGCTTTGATTCGACCCTGACGGGTCCAAAATGGCTTTATGTCCGGATGCGCTTAGTAAGGCATACCGTGGGCGAAAGCGGTCATGCCCAGCAGCATCGGGATAGACAACATGGTGTTGGTGCGAGAAGCCAATAGTGCCACGCTCTTGGCTTTGGCGATGGCGTCGGCACTGTGCTCTTTGCCATCCAGACCCAGAATCTTCTTCTGGTTCGGCCAGATCAGTACCCAGACATTGAACAGCATGATGGTGCCGAGCCAGGCACCCATGCCGATGACTTCATAACCCTGGGAAAAAGTGAAGGCTGCGACCACGCCAGAACCTTCAGCAGCGTGCAGGGCTTCCAGTGCCAGTGCGCCGGTCAGCCAGGTGGCTACCGCTGCCCAGCGAAACCACAGCAAAGCACTGGGAGCGACATATTTATTGATAGCGGCCGGACCGGGCCCACCACTGTCTTTTTCAGCCAGCGCCTTGCCAACTGCAGGAACTTGTACAAAGTTGAAGTAATACAGCAAGCCGATCCAGGTGATGCCGACGATGACATGCAACCAGACCCAGAATTCCCACGGATTGGCTTTGCCGGATGTGCCCAAGGCAAACATGATGATAACGGCCAGCACAAAGCCGGAAATAATGGTACCTAGAATGGATTTTAACGGATTCATATATTCTCCCCAGAATGTCTTGAAATGGTTATTTTGAACGCCGGCGAGTATAAGTATATTCTGATGAATAAGCAATCCATCTCTGTTAAGGTATTGAATTTTATGCATAATCAACAGGAAACGTGAGGGTTTATGTGCGGTATTTTTGGTGGCTTGAGTCTGTCCGCAGAGCGGTTTGAACCATCGCTGATCGAGGCGATGTCGGAGCAGGTGGCTCGACGCGGGCCAGATGATCGAGGCGAATTTTATCAGGGGCCGGTCGTGCTGGGGCACCGTCGTTTGTCGATCATCGATTTGTCGCCAAATGGTCACCAGCCGATGACGGAAACACAAGGCCGTTTTACCATAGTATTCAATGGCACTATTTATAATTACCCGCAGTTGCGCGAGCAATTGATCGGTCTTGGCTATCACTTTCGATCACACAGCGACACCGAAGTAATTGCCAATGCCTATGCTCAATGGGGGGAAGATTGCCTTGAGCATTTGCAAGGCATGTTTGCCTTCGCCATTTGGGATGGACAGGCACAGCAATTGTTTCTGGCGCGTGACCGGATGGGTATCAAACCCCTGTACTTTGTAAAAACCAACCGCTTTTTCTACTTTGCCTCGAATCCGCAGGCGTTGTTGCAAACCGGCGTCTGCGATACCTCTATCGACCCGGTGTCATTGCATCATTTGTTCACCCTGCATGCTGTGGTGCCGGCCCCCGGAACCTTGTTCAAGGGCGTTCGCAAATGTCCGCCGGCGCACAGGATGATGATCAATACAGATGGTAATCTGGATATCCGCCGGTATTGGGACTTGCGCGCGCAACGTCCACAACAGCCGCGCAGCGACGAGCAATGGCGCGAAGCCATTCACGATGCATTGCGCGAAGCAGTCAAGAAGCGTTTGACCATTGCCGATGTGCCCGTCGGGGTGCTGCTGTCGGGAGGGCTGGACTCCAGTTTGCTGGTGGCTTTGCTGGCGGAAGCCGGGGTCTCCGACATCAAGACCTTCAGCATCGGTTTTGAAGACCAGCCGGAGGAGAAGGGCAGTGAGTTTGAATACTCCGACCCGGTGGCGGCGATGTATGACACCGATCACCACAAGTATCTGATCCCCAACGAGCAGGTCTTGCAACGCTTGCCGGAGGCGGTCGCCAATATGGCGGAGCCGATGTTTGGACAGGATGCCGTGGCGTTTTATCTGCTGTCGGAGCAGGTATCCCGGTCGGTCAAAGTCGTGCAGAGCGGGCAGGGGGCCGATGAAGTGTTTGCCGGCTATTTCTGGTATGCACGCATGCTGGCCGAGGCCGGTACGCCGGTAGAGCGCTTTTCCAAATGGTATTTCGATCGTGATCATGAGGAGTATCTGCAAACGGTGGATCCGAAATACGCGATCGAGGATGTGACTTCGCAACTGGTCAGTCGACAACTCAATACCGAGTTTGCCGATACCTTCATCGATGCTGTGCTGCGATTTGATGTGACCACGCTGGTCGTCGATGATCCGGTCAAGCGGGTAGACAATATGACCATGGCCTGGGGACTGGAAGCACGGGTTCCGTTTCTCGACCAGAATCTGGTCGAACTGGCCGCGCAATGTCCGCCAGAGTTAAAGTTGCTGCATCAGGGCAAGGGGATTCTGAAGCAGATCGCGCGCGGGATTTTGCCTGATGCTGTGATCGATCGTCCGAAAGGCTATTTTCCGATGCCGGC
>JANTFI010000038.1 GCA_024763505.1 Gammaproteobacteria bacterium | reverse complement strand
CGTGGCACCTTGACGCCGGATATCAACCTGAGCGCCGAAGTACCTGCGCTCGATCCGGTTGCAGATCTGAGTCATAGCGATATGGCGATGGATATGAGCAGTATGGATCATAGCGGCATGTCGATGCCGGGTATGGATCACTCGAAAATGAACATGGGTAGTGATTCGATGGAGATGGGAGAAATGGACCACTCCAAGATGGACCACTCCAAGATGAATCATTCCAGCATGGGCAGGAAAGATGACGCAATGGCGATGGGCGGCATGGACCATTCGAAAATGAATATGGAAGGAAAAAATGCTATGAAAATGGAGGGGATGGATCACTCCACCATGCCGATGGCAGGCGGCTCAAAGGGTGGTGCTGAAATGGATCATGCGAGTATGGAGCATGGTGCAATGCCGATGTCAGCCTCGCAAAAACCGTCCAGACACAAGGTACGTAACCCGTCCGATTTTTCTACCGGCAACCTGATCCATGCCCGAACCGAGTATGGGCCTCATGTCGATATGCGAGCGGAGGATGCTCAATACCGGCTTTCTGATCCGGGCGTCGGGCTGCGGAATAATGGACGTCGCGTACTGACCTACGCTGATTTATTCAACCTGCGTTCGACCGCCGAAGACCGGGAGCCGGATCGCGAAATCGAGCTGCACCTGACCGGCAACATGGGGCGTTACATGTGGTCGATCAACGGCGTCAAGTTTCGCGATGCCGAGCCGTTGCGCTGGAAGATGGGCGAACGCATCCGTATCACTTTCGTCAATGACACGATGATGAACCATCCGATGCATTTGCACGGCATGTGGAGTGATCTCGAAACCGGTGACAACGATTATCTACCGCGCAAGCATACCGTTATTGTTCAGCCCGGGGCACGCATCAGTTACCGGGTCACGGTCGATGCAGAGGGTGGCTGGGCTTACCATTGTCATCTGTTATATCACATGCTCGGCATGTTCCGTAAAGTCGTTGTCAGTTAAGAGGAAGCAGCATGAAAATCAAACAAATTATAGCGGGCCTGTTTATGGCTATGACCCCTTTAATAACGCTCGCAGGTGGTTTACCTGATGACCCGTTACTGGCGATGTTCAAGGCCGACAAACTGGAGCAACGCGACAGCGATGAAGGTGCACTTACCGTATGGGAATTTTATGCCTGGGTAGGAAAGGACCTTAACAAACTATGGGTCAAATCTTCCGGAGAAAAATTGCTCGATGAGATTGAGTCGAATGAAATCGATATTGTTTACAGCCGGGCCATTACGCCATTCTGGGATGTGCAAATGGGACTGCGTCACGATTTCAAATCGGAAACCGGAAAAGACTGGGCTGGTGTCGGTTTCATGGGGCTGGCACCTTATCTGTTCGAAGTGGATGCCAATCTTTTTATCGACCAGGATAGCGTTTTGAATGCTCGCCTCGATGCTGAATATGAATACCTGTTCAGTCGCAAGGTCATCCTGATTCCCAATATGGAACTCAGTCTGTACAGCGAAGATGACAATGCGAGAGGCTTTGTTTCCGGGCTTTCAAAAGCCGAATTCGGGCTGCGCCTGCATTATGAAATCCGCCGTGAACTTTCACCTTATATCGGCCTGAGTTATGAAAAACAGTTTGGCAATGAGGTGCTGGTAGAAAATGTAGAAACAAACCTGCTACTTGGTTTGAGTTTCTGGTTCTAGTTTCAGGATTGCTGTTGTGCGGCTCCGGTTTTTTCTCAGAGCTGCACGACAGATTTGATTATGTTCAACAATAGAAAGGTAAAAGATATGAAAAAATTTCCAATGATTTCTCTGGCCTGTGTCATGGTCTTTAGCAGTACCGCTATGGCTTCAGGTAGCCACAGCGGTGGACACGGCGCAAAAAAGGGTGGCGACAACGGCCACTGGATGTCTCCGGAACATGAGGCGGCCAGACCCAATCCGATTGCTTACAGCAAGGATTCCATCCAGCAGGGCGCGCGGCTGTTTCAACAAAACTGCGCTTCCTGTCATGGTCGTAATGCAGATGGAAAAGGCATGGCTGGAATGATGATGAAACCACGCCCGGCCGATCTGGTTGCCATGTCTGGCGGGCACCCGGATGGAGATTTCGCCTACAAGATCAAAACCGGTCGCGGCGCTATGCCCGGTTGGGACAAAACCCTGAACGATACCCAGGTGTGGCATCTGGTCAATTACATTCAGTCTTTAGGCAAGGGAAAGGTTGTGGGTTCTCAGCCCAAAGAGCATGATCATAATGATGGACATGGGCACAGCTCCTGACCCAGGGTTCAATATTTCTGGATCAGGACAGACACTGTAACAGTTTGAATAGGTCAAACTGTCAACAACAGCCTGTGGTTAACCGGCTCTCCAGAGCGGGGTCATCGATTCTGCCTGGTGAGTCACAACTGATGAGGATATAGACATGAAACAAGCAAGAATGATTTCCGGCGCGCTTATACTGGGCATGTTGTCTTTACCGCTGATGGCGCAATCGACGGATGATTCAGATCAAACCGCCATGGCAGATGGGATGCCGATGCAGCAGTCCGGGCAAAACATGCAAGGCGATACGGGAGCCATGCCAAATGGAATGCCGATGGGGCAGGGCGGCAACTGGATGGGCGGCCCCAATGGAATGATGATGGATCCGGCCATGATGCAGCAAATGATGCAAATGCGTCAGCAACGTATGCAGCGAATGCCGATGGGACAGGGTGTAGGCATGCCGGGTAATGGCCAGAATGGCATGATGACGGACCCTGCGATGATGCAGAATATGATGAAAATGCGTCAGCAGGGTATGGCTGGAAATATGCAATCCGGACCTTCTCAGCACGGTGGTATGCAAGGCGGCATGATGAAACCACAGATGATGCAGCGCATGATGAAGATGCGTCAGCAGCACATGAACCGATTAAATCAGCGTCTCGACCGGATCGAAGCCAAACTCGATGAATTGTTGGCGCGCACTCGGTAGGCGCATGAAGTCATCCGTAAAGATTTGGTTTTCCTCAAGCTTTACGGCTTTGAGGTATCCACAAGCCAGAGCGTGGATACCTTATTTTTATTATTCTGTATCCGGCCAACCTGACCGGAAAACATAATCAGGAGGGTACCGTGATGTACTCGGAAGGTTTAGGTATGGGGTTTGGTTCTCTGTTTATGTGGGCCATCTGGATTTTGATCATCTTTTCGATTTTTGCCTTGTTCAAATTGTTTTTCAAGCAGAACGGCGGCTCAGAACAGAAACCTGAAGATGACAGTCTGGAGATTCTCAAACAACGTTTTGCCCGTGGTGAAATCGATGCCGAAGAATTCGAAAGAATGAAAAAAACCTTGATGAACCGTTAACAGCCTGCGGTTGACAATTACTGCATTTTGAACCCTGGTAGCGTTATGGATAAAAAAATAGATCAGCAAATGACCGGTTATAAATCGTGGTCAGTCTTCCGCTGTTGCCGATTCTGGTCAGGGTAGGTTCGTCATGCATCTCAAGCCTCATTACATCAACCGTCCGCTTTGGCTCAAGCGGGAATCGGATCAGTCGACTGCCATTGCCCTGCTGTCCCAACGTGAAGGAGTAAAATCAGTCAAGCCGGGTAAAAAAGGCAATACACTGATGCTCGAATATGATCAATATCATTGCGATTATCAAAGCCTGCAGAATGCCTTGATCGAACAGGGTATCGCTATGCCAGCCAGTTTGGTGGCTCGCCTTCATTCTTTCTGGCTGGGTTATATCGATCAGACGGCGCGTGAAAATGCCGCCGCGCCACCGGCGGCCTGTTGCAACAAGCCGTCCAGGAAGTCAGTAAAGTGAAAAGCATCTGGCAGGCCGTCGGGGTCGCCGTGGCGACACTTTTGCTGCTGGCGGTAATGTATGGCCTGGCGCAGCAATATGGTTTGACCGAAATCTATGATGACATGGATTCGTTGGTGCAAATCCTGCGTCAACAAAGCTGGACAGGGCCCATGCTGGTGATGGCATTAATGGCGCTTGCCATCGTGTTCAATCCGTTACCCAGCGCACCGCTGGCGCTGGCGGCCGGTGCCGTGTATGGCCATAGCTGGGGAACCGTATTGATCATCGCTGGCGCTACAACAGGAGCTGTAATTGCCTTTATGATTGCTCGTCTGACCGGTTACGAAGCGATCCGAAAAATACTGCCCAGATATCAATGGCTGGACCAAAAGCTGTCGCAAAACCGCCTGATGCTGATCATTTTCGTTTCACGGCTGATCCCTTTTCTGTCATTTGACTTGATCAGCTACGCGGCCGGATTGACTCGATTGGCACTATGGCGCTTTTTTCTTGCAACCCTGTTCGGGCTGGTTCCGGCCAGTTTTTTGCTGGCCCACTTCGGTGGTGAAATAGCCGGAAAGGATTTTCAGTACAGCCTGACGTGGGTCTTGCTGCTGGGATTGCTGACGGTTCCGCCCCTGCTACTCGGTTTATACAGATATTTACATGGAGCATTGAGTCGTCCGGGAAGAAAATTATGAAATGGCTATGGCTCCTTTTATCTCTTTTTATAACAGCTTGTGACCGGGATAGAGCGGACAAGGATGCCAATCCGCTGCATTTACCGCCGTCCGGTTTTCAGGTTGATGCGGATCAGGGAAAGAAACTGTACCAGCAAAATTGCCAGCAATGCCACGGCCCTGCGGCAAAAGGAAGCGAGCGTGGACCGGCGTTACTGGATAACACCTATCGGCCGGCACACCACGCCAATCTGGCTTTCCATCTGGCAGTCAAAAATGGCGTGCGCGCGCATCATTGGCAATTTGGTGATATGCCACCGCAGCCTCAGGTTTCTCCCGAGCAGACGGCTCATATTGTTCAATACATCCGCCAGTTGCAGCTGGACGCCGGAATTTTTACAGAATAAGAGAATCCACTATGAAACCTTTTTCCCTGCTATTTCTTTTTTCATCTTTGCTGTTGACTGCATCGGTTCAGGCCCAGTCCCAATCTGCGGCGATAACGGCCGACAAATTGGCTAAAATCAACGCGGTCGCCGCTCATGCCGGCGTGCTGTATGCCGCCACCAACAATGGTCTGTACCAGAGTCAGGATCAAGGCAAAAGCTGGCGTCCCGCGGTCGCACCCGGCTTGCCGGCCACGACGGTCAATACTACCGCCGACGGGAAGCTATACAGTTTTGTCGTCGGGCAGGGGTTGCTTGCACTCGACTCCAGTTCCGGTCAATGGAAAACTGTCAATAACCAGTTTGGTTCACAAGTCCTGATGAATCTGTCGGTCGATGACAAAGCGTCAAAACAAATGGCCGGTTTGAATCAATACGGCAAAATCATCCTGTCCGACAATGCTGGAGAACGCTGGCATGGCTTGCGCGGACCCTATCGACCGGGCAGCGAGGCAGAAAAACGCGGGCAAGCATTGTTTCAAAAGAATTGCCAGACTTGTCATGGCATAGATGGTGTCGGCGAAACCTACACCCTGCAGGCTTTGACGGATCAGAAATATCTGATGGCCCCGGCACTCGATGCCTCGGCCCATGCCTGGCACCATACCGATGATGCGCTGGTCAAAACCATACTCGAAGGTTCGTCCCGTCCCTCTCGCATGCCGGCCTGGAAAGACAAGGGGCTGAGTGAACAGAATGCTCGCGATCTGGTCGCTTACATGAAAAGCCTGTGGACCCAGCGCGAGCTCGATTGTCAGGGTCCCAAGCATATGCAATGCATGAAATAGCCGAAAATAACCGGGTTTTCCGAACATGATTGAGTTATCCCTGATCGGTGCAATGACCGCTTTTGCAGCCGGCATCATTTCGTTTCTGTCGCCCTGCGTACTGCCTCTGGTGCCCGGCTATATCTCTTATATCAGCGGCAATTCGCTCAATGACAGCGATGACAACGATGGCCGACTCAAAAAGATCGGCCATATGTTATCGACGCTGTCTCTCAGTTTCAGTTTCGTGCTGGGTTTTTCGACGGTGTTCATTGCCTTTGGTGCCAGCGCATCACTGATCGGTCGCTGGCTGTTTGCCTATCGCTATGAAGTGAATATCGCAGGCGGCATTATCATCATTATATTTGGACTTTTTATCAGTGGGCTGTTGCGCTTGCCGATGCTGGAAAAGGAGTTTCGCTACTATGGAAATCTTCCGGGCGGGCGCAGCTTGTCTGCGTATCTGCTGGGGCTGGCTTTTGCGCTCGGCTGGACACCCTGCATCGGACCCATTCTGGGTGCAATCCTGACGATCAGTGCAACCACCACGCTGGTCAACGATGGCACCATATTGCTGGCCATTTATTCGCTCGGGCTGGGAGTGCCTTTTATGCTGGCCGCCATTTTTACCGATAGCTTCACCCGGCACTCCAGCCGTCTCAAACGACATGGCCGTTTGCTGCAAGGCGTCGCCGGCGGATTGATGGTATTGATGGGTATCGCGATGATCACCGGTTACCTGACGGATTTTGCAGTGTGGCTGTTAAAAACATTTCCTGTGCTCGGGCAACTCGGTTAAATCACTACTGGATATCGAATCATGTCTATCAAACCCACTGTTTATTCGATCCCTTTTTTGGTCGCGTTATCAGCTCTGTTGCTTGTCCCGTCCGTGCAAGCGCGCTGGTATGATGCAACGACTCTTAAAAAAGGGGGCATACTGTTCCAGCAACATTGCGCAGCCTGCCACCAGCCGGATGCCAGCGGCACCCGGGATTGGAAAAAGCCGAATAAAAATGGTCAATACCCGCCACCACCACTGAATGGTTCGGCACATGCCTGGCACCATGACCTGGCCTTGCTCAAACAAATTATTCGTGACGGCGGCGCACCGATGGGCGGTGTGATGCCCTCTTTCGCAGACAAGCTGAATGACCGGCAGATCGAAGCCGTGATCGCTTATTTTCAATCGAAATGGCCGGATCAGATCTATGACAACTGGGCATCGCGCGGTAAGCCGGGTGAATTACCGGGGTTGCAGTAGACCATGCTGCCCATCAACAGACATAAGATGGTTGCTCGTTATGTTGCTCATTATCTTACTCGCAGGCAGGGCATGTAACGTAACGTTAAAAATTGTAAATATTAAAAAATGAGATCCGTTTTTCAGGTCGCGTAATCGTCATGGGTAAATCGCTAAGTTATTGACTAGAGAGTGAATTTTTGTTGTTGGCAAGATAGCTGCAGTCTAATCCAGTAACTGCCAAGCATTGCAGTCGTTACTTTTCCAATCAACTAACACAGAGAAAGATCATGAAAAAAATAGTCGCGATTACCTCACTCGTTTTGATGACATCAACCGCCTGGGCCGACAATGAGGTAGGGGATGCATCAGCCGTCCATACCAAAGCAGAAATGGCGCATGATATGCAAAGGGGCCAGAATGAAATGTACGGAAGCATGATGATGAAGCAACCCGCCGATCATATGGATGATGCCTCGGACCGGCACCAGCAGGGCGAGGGTGAAATGTATGGCAGCATGCAAATCGAGCAACCAGCGGACCATGTCGATTGACGCAAGCGATCAGGCCGTTATTCGTCCGATCAGATTCGGCGCTTTGCAACCTGCCAGCAGCCACTGGCAGGTTGTTTTACGATGGTGGCTTTAGTATCAGCAAGGCTGAGAGCAAGCGATTTCAGGATGCTTCAGCCCTGCGCAGTATTTTTGAACAGATCCCCTGCTTAACCGTCCAGGCAGCATCTGAAATCTGATGATCAATAACCGGAGAAAGGTATGAAATTTATCGTCGATAGTGACAAGTCCTTCGAGCAAGTCTGCGAAGATCTGGAAAGCGCGGTCAAGCAACACCAGTTTGGCGTGCTGCATGTACATGACTTGCAGGCAACACTGCATAAAAAGGGCATTGACTTTGCCAATCCCTGCAGGGTGTTTGAAGTGTGTAATCCGAAAAAAGCCAATGATGTGTTGAATCAGGATATGAGCCTGAATATGGCCTTGCCCTGTCGCATCTCGGTTTGGACGGAGCAATCGAAAACGCATATCGGCATGATCAGCCCGAAACAAATGCTAGCCCTGCTGTCGGACTCCGATGCGTTGGCCGCTGTCGCGGACGAGGTCGAGCAGACGGCCCGGGCTATTATTGAACAGGCTCGTTAAATAAGCGATTCATCGATCATAGTCGTTCTGACCTTGATCCTGTCCACTTTAACCCTCTGGGGGAACAAGAAATGAAACAGCAGGATTCAGAACATGCCAAATTGAAGGACCCCGTCTGCGGCATGCAAGTGACGGAAGATTCCGTTCATCACATGGATTTCGCGGGACAGCGATATTATTTTTGCAGCGACAGTTGTCACGACAAGTTTGCGGCCGACCCGCACTCGTGGGTTGACCCGTCCACACAACCTCAACCGCATGCAGCGGCAGAATCGCATGACCATGCCGCAGTTGCCGCTTGCAGTGATGACAGTTGCGCGATCGATTATCTCGAATATACCTGTCCGATGCACCCGGAGGTTGTGCAGGATCACCCCGGCTCTTGCCCCAAATGTGGCATGGCGCTGGAACCCAAAGGTGTGCCAGTGCAGCAGACAAAAGTCGAATACACTTGCCCGATGCATCCCGAGATTGTGCAGGATCACCCAGGCTCTTGCCCCAAATGCGGTATGGCACTGGAACCCAAAACCATCACGGTCGAAGAAAAGAATGATGAGTTGATCGACATGACGCGGCGTTTCTGGGTCAGCACTGCGCTGGCGCTTCCGGTGTTTCTGCTGGCCATGGTGGCCGACCTGTTTCCGACCTGGTTGCCCGAAGGCTTGAGTATGCCGACCATTCAGTGGATTGAATTTATCCTCGCCACCCCGGTGGTGTTGTGGGGCGGGTGGCCGTTCTTCGTGCGCGGCGTGCAATCCGTGATCAGCTGGAATCTGAATATGTTTACGCTGATTGCTCTGGGCGTGTCGGTGGCCTGGCTGTTCAGCGTGGTTGCCTTGCTGTTCCCGCATCTGTTTCCGCCCAACATGATCAGTCCGGAAGGCACCGTGTCGGTCTATTTCGAAGCCGCTGCAGTAATCACGACTCTGGTGCTGCTCGGGCAGGTGCTGGAGTTGCGCGCTCGTTCGCGCACCAATGCCGCCATTCAGATGCTGCTCGGTCTGGCCCCGAACACGGCTCGACGGGTCAATGCCAATGGCGAGGAAGAAGACGTACCGCTCGATCAGGTTCAGGCCGGTGATATTCTGCGGGTGCGACCGGGTGAAAAAATACCGGTCGATGGTACTGTCACCGAAGGTGAGAGCCTGGTTGATGAATCGATGGTGACCGGTGAACCGGTTGCGGTAGAAAAAGGCCCCGGCGATGCATTGATTGGTGCGACCATCAATGGCAATGGCAGCCTGTTGATGAAAGCCGAAAAGGTGGGCGCCGACACACTGCTGTCGCAAATCGTCAATATGGTGGCCGAAGCACAGCGTTCACGCGCGCCGATTCAAGCCATGGCTGACCGGGTTTCATCCTATTTTGTACCGATCGTGGTATTGATCGCGATCATCTCTTTTATCGCCTGGTACACAGTCGGCCCGGAGCCACGTCTGGCCTATGCCATTATCAATGCGGTGGCGGTACTGATAATTGCTTGTCCCTGCGCGCTGGGTCTGGCCACGCCGATTTCGATCATGGTCGGAACCGGTCGCGGCGCACTCGAAGGGGTACTGATCAAGAATGCAGAAGCACTCGAAATCATGGAAAAGGTCGATACGCTGGTGGTGGATAAAACCGGCACACTGACCGAAGGTCGGCCCAGTCTGGTAGCGGTGAATCCGCAGCCGGACTTCGACGAGCCTGGCGTGCTGCAATATGCCGCCTCGCTGGAACGCGCCAGTGAACACCCATTGGCCGAAGCGATTATTCAAGGTGCCAAAGATCGCTCGATTGAACTGCTGAACGTGGCTTATTTTCAGGCCATCACCGGTCATGGGGTCAGTGGTGAAATCAATGGACACCGTATCCTGCTCGGTAATCAGAAATTGCTGCAAGATGCCGACATGGAAGTGAGTGAACTGGCGGAACAGGCCAGACAGCAAAGCAAACTCGGCCAAACGGTCATGTTTATCGCGGTCGATAATCAACCGGCCGGTTTGATCGGAGTTGCCGACCCGGTCAAGTCGTCTACCCCGGAGGCGATCGCCAGCCTGCATGCCGAAGGTATTCAAGTCGTGATGCTGACCGGTGACAGCCGGGCCACGGCAGAAGCGGTGGCCGATAAACTCAATATCGATCAGGTACAGGCAGAGGTATTGCCCGACCAGAAAGCCGAAGTCGTGAAAAGCCTGCAGGCCGAGGGACGTATCGTGGCGATGGCCGGTGATGGCATCAATGATGCACCAGCGCTGGCGCAGGCACATGTCGGTATCGCGATGGGTACCGGCACCGATGTGGCGATGGAAAGCGCAGGTGTGACATTGATCAAGGGCGATCTGCGAGGCATCGTGCGGGCGCGCCGCCTGAGTCGAGCCACCATGCGTAATATTCGCCAGAACCTGTTTTTTGCCTTCGTCTATAACTCGGCTGGTGTGCCGGTCGCGGCCGGTATCCTGTATCCGTTTTTTGGCATTTTACTATCACCGATTATTGCCGCCGCAGCGATGAGTTTCAGTTCGGTGTCGGTAATCAGTAATGCGCTGCGGCTGAAGCGGGCGAAACTTGATGCATGAGCCACCTCCGCTTTTTTCTGTCTTTGCCGGGATTATCGGGGAATATTGCTATTGCTATGCTGATATTCGATCCACTGTAAAAAGGCTTGATACTGAGCCGAATTCTTGCCTTCTGTGCTGGCTTTTTTCCATTGCAGGTATGCATCACAATCAGCGGATGCATCCGGTTTACCGGTATTCTGAGCGTCAGAACCAGGTTTACTGTTATCCAGCTTGAAATAACCTTTTTCACCGGAGAAAATCCCCGGGCCCTGCAGGCTTTCCGGGTCTTCAGGCTCGGTAAAAGGTGCCTTAGTGCTACAGCCTGATACCGACAGCAGAATAAAAAGCAGCAGAGCTAAACTCTGCTGCTTGACTTTGGAACAGGTTTGCATCTGCAAGCCGGTCAAAATCTAGAACTTTACTCTGGCACCGGCAAACAGAATTTTTATATCATCCGCTGCCGAGATATCCGTTGTAAAAGTCCGGTAGCCCGCATACATTTCCACACCCTTCAAGCTGCGGTTGACATAACCCAGTTCGGTCGAGTCTGCACTAACACCACTGGTTTTATCATCGGTGGTATTCATTCGAATATCCATTGCGTGGGGGCCGGTTTTATAACCCAGCTGCAGGCCGGAATTCTTTGCATCAGGTGCCGCTGCTTTGTCGGAAGAAGCAAAGGTATAGGCCGCATTGAATCCGGAATTATGCAGGTAGGAGATCGAGCCTGCGGTGCCTTTTCCCGTCCCGGCATCTTTTTGATCCCAGGAGCCGAAACCGCCTTTCAGTTTTCCAAACCCTGTTTTGGTTTCGAATCGAATGGCCAGTTCGGTTTTGCCGCCTGAGCCGGTATCTACCGACAGGGTTACCGGGCCGAGTCGGGGCGTGTCATATCTGAGCCGGTCATTGCGGCTTAACGCATCCATACCATCAATGACATCTTTAACCTTGACACCGCCCGAGTTACCAAATGTGACGCTGCCCCACATATCCTCCGGGCTTGCCGAACCGGTCAGATAATTCGTGCCAGAGTATTCGGACTCGGTAATACCATTGGCAGCACCGTTACCCTGACCGAGAGAAATCTTGCCAAACCCGCCTTTCAGGTACATGTCACGATGACGGGTGACAAACTCGTCGCTAAAATCCGACGTGGTTCCTGCATCGACGCCTGAAGACTTGTTCGACTGGTACTGTGTCTCCCAGTAAAATCCTGCCTTGATCCCATTGCCGGTATCCCGCTCACCTTTCAAACGCAAGCGGGTGCCAGAGCCACTGTTATCCAGAAATTGCAGATTTGAATCATCTCCGTTATCGACACTGGCGACCATTCGGTTGACTTGCCCGGACAGGGTTAAATCGGACTGAGCCAGCATGGGAGCGATGGCAACCGATGTCGCGAGCATCACTGCGGTATTCAATACGCCTGGTTTTTTGGTCATGTTTTATTCCTCAAAAGTTATGGAGAGCGGTCTGTTTCGTTCAACCGCCAATGCAAAGCCGCAGGTTGGTTATGATTTCCAGTATTGATCGAAGCGGTGCGTCAGCGAGCCGTGCAGGCGTGCCCCGATTCAACTCCTGGATTCATTTCATTTATGCCAGCAAGCTCTTTGAAAGGTATCGCCGAAAGCAACACCTCCGACTGCTTGAGCAACTACCGTGCCATTTGCTGTTTTCGAGAAGGGTGATGGGGCATAGAAGACAGTGATCGAGTCGTCATCCGGGAGGCTTACGGCCTATCGTGTTGCTGTGTGCAGGAATTGGCCGGGTAATTCCCGAGAGACGATGTGAATATTCGATTCAGGCTCTGCCTTAAAATGTTCGATACATCTGTATTGATACCAACCGGTGTAACGAAATACCGCCCGAAACGTTCAATTTTTGAACGCTTCGTTCATTGCCTGCAGGGCGGTCGAATCTTTTCTGTTTGAGCGGGTCGTAACAGCAGGCTTGCTGAAGATTTCAGTGTTATGCTTGGCCTTCGTTTTGGAGTTGAAAAATCATGAGTGAACCAGTTCGATTATCGATCGCCGGCATGGCCTGTGCCGGGTGTGTGTCTGCTGTTGAAAACAGCCTGAAAGAAGTCCCCGGTGTGGTTGAGGCAAACGTAAATCTGGGTGAGCGTACGGCGCTGGTCGAAGGAGATGTCGATGCCGCCGAGCTGGTCGCTGCGGTCAAAAAAGCCGGTTACGATGCGGCTGAATTGCGCGGGCTGGAAGACGAAGCCGAGAAAGAAAGTCTGGAACTAGCTGAATATCGCAAGCTGTGGAAGCGCGTCGTCGTCGCCGGTGTTATCGGTATTATTTTATTCGTGCTGGGTATGGGCGGGTTTCTACCCGGCATCCGCGAAGGGCAACTGATCTGGCTGCTGATTAGTCTGGTCACGTTTCTGGTGCTGGCGATCGTTGGCGGGCATTTCTTTAAAGGTGCCTGGGCATCGCTGCGCGCCGGTCGCGGCAACATGGACACACTGGTCGCACTGGGCACCGGTACGGCCTGGGTGTATTCCACCTTCGTGGTGATCTTTCCCGACAGCGTGCCCGAGCAGGCACTACATGCGTATTTTGAGGCAGCCGTAATCATCGTCGCTCTGGTGTCGCTCGGCAGCGCATTGGAAACCCGGGCGCGTGGCAAAACCTCGGAAGCGATCAAGCATTTGATCGGCCTGCAGCCGAGCACCGCACGGGTGGTTCGCAATGGTGAAGAACTCGATTTGCCGGTGGCTGAAATCGGTCTGGAAGAAACCATTCGCATTCGTCCCGGCGAGCGAATTCCAGTCGATGGAGAAATCTTCGAAGGCAGTTCGCATGTCGATGAATCGATGCTCACTGGTGAGCCGATGCCGGTATCGAAAAAGGTCGGCGACAAGGTGTTTGGCGGCACGCTCAACACCCAGGGTAGTTTCTTGATGAAAGCCACCGGCATCGGCACCGATACCATGCTCGCGCATATCATCGAACTGGTGCGCAAGGCGCAATCGAGCAAACCGCAAATCGGTCGTCTGGTCGACAAGGTGGCAGCCATCTTCGTACCGGTGGTGGTGACGATTGCGGTGATCAGTTTTATCGTCTGGTATTTTTATGGGCCAGAGCCACGCATTGCGTACGCCGTGGTATCCGCGATGACGGTGCTGGTCATCGCCTGTCCCTGTGCGCTGGGGTTGGCGACGCCGATCTCGATCATGGTCGGCGTCGGTCGCGCGGCCGAGCAGGGCATTCTGATTCGTAATGGCGAGGCGCTGCAATCGGCCAGCCAGCTCGACACCATCGTGCTGGATAAAACCGGCACCGTAACCGAAGGGCGACCGCGCGTCACGACTTGCATCGCTTTGCACGGGGTCGATGAAAATCACGCGCTGGTACTGGCGGCGGCTCTGGAAAAGGGGTCAGAGCATCCGTTGGGGCAAGCCATATTGCAGGCCGCCGATGAAAAAAACATGGAGATACCGGCGGTGAAGAACTTCAACGCCGTCACCGGCTTTGGTGTCGAGGCTGATCTTGAGGTTGAAGAAAAGACTCACCGGCTGCGCATCGGTAACCGTAGGTTCATGCAGCAGAATGGAATCGACACCGACCAGATTGACAACGATTTCACCCGCTTGTCTGATCAGGGGGAAACCGCCATATTACTGGCGCAGGATGATCAATTGATCGCCCTGTTCGGCGTTGCCGACCCGGCTCGTGCTGATTCGAAACAGGCGATTGAACGCATGCACGCGATGGGGTTGAAAGTGATCATGCTGACCGGCGATAACGAACGCACCGCCAAAGCCGTCGCCGCTTCGGTCGGTATTGATGAAGTGATTGCCGAAGTGCTGCCGCAGCACAAGACCGATAAAATCACCGCGCTGCAGCAACAGGGACACAAGGTCGCGATGGTCGGGGATGGAATCAACGATGCACCGGCGCTGGCGCAGGCCAATGTCGGTATCGCCATTGGCAGCGGCACCGATGTGGCGATCGAGTCGGCCGATATCGCGTTGATGCGAAACTCGCTGCAAGGCGTGGCCGATGCCATTTCGCTGTCGCGCGCCACGATGCGAAATATCAAGCAGAATCTGTTTGGCGCATTTATTTACAACACGCTGGGGATTCCGGTCGCGGCCGGGGTGTTGTTTCCGTTTTATGGCATCCTGCTCAGCCCGATTATCGCTGCAGCGGCGATGAGCCTGAGCTCGGTGACGGTGGTCAGCAATGCGCTGCGCCTGCGTCATGTTAAACTTTGAACCAATGTTTTGTCAGCCTCGTTTGGCATGGCGCAGCATCGGCGAATCGTTTATGCTTGGCAGCATAAAATAACAAGATTTCTAAAGCCGCCCTGCAGGGCGAAACGGGCATGAAGTTCGCGCGCCATCACGCGGGCATCTCCGGTTTCTGCAGCAGCTGTGATATCGCTTGATGGAAGCCAATGAGCCAGACCGACAACGAATTTCAATCCGGAAAACAAATCTATCAAATCGGCGACTTTATCGTGAGTCGCGCCCGAAAGCTGCTTTTCCGTCAGGGAAAATTGCTGGAGCCGGAAGCCAGAATCATCGTGCTGCTAGATACGCTGGCTGAATACTATCCACAAACCGTTTCCCGCCGCATATTGATGGATCGAATCTGGCCCAACCAGGTCATTTCCGACGCCGCGTTGGCGCAATTGATCCGGCGCTGCAGAAAATTGCTGGGCGATGATGGAAAGTCGTCCCGCTATATCAAAACCATACATGGTGTCGGCTTTCGTCTGCAATTGCCACCGGTGCAACTGGAAGGCGAAATCGATCGCTATCTGGAACAAACCCCGCTGGACACGCCCGGGCAGCCGGTCGAGCCGGAGCCGACTTTGTCCGAGCGGTTTCCGGCCGGGGTCAAGCTCGGGATGCTGCCCATTTTTAACGATAGTCAGGATGATGCCAACGACTGGGTGGAGATGGGCCTGACCGAAATGGTCGAGCAATTGTTGCATCCCAACCCACGTATTCAATTACTCGAAAGCAAGGCCATGCAGCCGTATCTGGATGATCTCACGGTGCAAAGCCTGCTGTCGCCGGATGAACCGGTCAACCAGCAGGGCGAAAGTCTGTGCCAAATGTTCGGGCTGGACTTGCTGGTCGTAGCCGCCTTGCAGCGAGACTTCTTGCCCCGCGTGCTCAATTTCCGGATCATCAATCGGCAGGGTGGCTACCCGCTGACCCGGCTGGAAGCCCCGGATGTGGTCGATATCGCCAATCAACTGGCCAACCAGTTGATTCAGTTTATCGACCCGGCTCACCCGTGGCGGGTCGATGTCCGAAATACCTATACCGCCAACCGCAAGGCCAATCGCGCGTATGGCAACGGTGTGCAAGAGCTGGCTTGCAGCGAATATGCCACCGCCGAAAAATACTTTCGTATCGCGCTCGATCTCGAACCGGATTTTCCGTGGGCCAGCAGCAAACTGGCCGCCAGTCTGTATTTTCAACACCGTATTGACGAGGCGCAATCCGGTTTGCAGCGCTTGCTGGAATTTGAAGATCTGGATCCGGCCATTGCTTATGATGCGCAGCATACACAGGCGAACCTGTTGTATTCGACCGGCCAGTTAAAGGAATCGATGCAAGCCTCGGCGCGCCTGCTGGAATTGACCCGTCAACAGGATGAAACTTTGCTGCAGGGCAATGAATTGATGAATATCGGCACCTGTCATCAAGCGCTGGGCCAGGATGATCAGGCCATCGATTACTTGCAGCAGGCACTGGAAATCTATACCGGGCTGGGTTTCAAGCCGGGCGTCGGCAAGGTGCAAACCAATCTGGCCAATGTCTATCACAGTCTCGCGCGTTACCAGAAAGCCTATGCCCATTACGAAACCGCAGAGATGATTTTCAATCAGGTCGGCGATCAATTGCTCGAAGCGATGGCGCAGTTTGAGCGTGCGGTGATCCTGCGGTCGTTACAGCAGATTCGCGAAGCGAGAAAGTTATTGCTCAAGGTAGAACCGGTGTTCGAACGCTGCAATGACACCGAAGGTGTTTTTCTGGTGAAGATCGAGCTGGCCAATCTGGACATCGAGTTGCAGCGCTATCCAACGGCCATCGAACAACTGCAGGCATTGCTGCCACAACTGGAAGAGCAGCAACTGGCCTATCCGGCTTTTATGGTTCGACAATATCTGGCGCGTTGTCATTTGAACCTGCATCAACCGGCGCAGGCCGAAGGCTATCTGCAGCAGGACTCCGATTACCGCGGCGATGACATCAAACTGCAATTGCTCGATGCCCATCTGGCCTACGAAAACCGGCAACTGGAAAAGGCCGCCGAGTTGGCCAGTGAAATCCGCGATCAGGCTGGTTCTCGCTGGCTACCCAGTCACCAAACCCTGCTGGAAGGCTATCAAACCGCCCGGCAGAATAACCAATGGACCGAACTGCTGTTTTAAATCGCTGCTAACTAACTGATTTTACTCAGGTTCATAATCTCTTCATAGTTCCGTCAAGTTTTCCGCTGGCCGTTGCGGCAAGCTGCAAGTCATTGTTCATAATTTTCAACCGATGCGCCCGCTACCGGGCTGACCCGGTGAGAAATCATTTCATGGAGAAAAGAAGATGACTGGTCTATTTCAAAATCACAGCCCACAACGGGGCTTGTTTCTTTCGGCAATATTACTCGGCGCTACGATGCTGCTATCCGCCTGCGGTAGCGATCAGGCTGAACCCGATCCTGATCCAGAGCCGGATCCACAATCCGGCACTCCGGGGGCAGTGACCCGGATTCTCTACGATGCGCCGGTAGACGGAGTCCGCTATCAATGTGACGGCACCACCGGCACCACCGCCAATGGGGGCGAGTTTGATTGCGTCAGCGCGCCGGTGAGCTTTTCAGTCGGGGATCTGCCGATTGGGGAAATCACAGAATTCAACGCCGATAATTTCGTTTATCTGCAAGACCTGTTTCGCGTCAGCCGGGAAGCCGTCGATGATGTACAAGTCGTCAAGCTGGCCCGGTTGCTGCTGTCACTGGATGATGACGGCGATGTGTCACAAGCCATCACGATACCGGCCGAACGTGCCAACCGCTTTGGCGCGGCTGATTCGCTCGACGATGCGCTGGAGAATCTCGCCGCCACCGCCGGTGTCGAACTGGTCTCAACGCCGTTTGCAATTGCCCATTTGCGTCGAAGCCTGCTCGGTGGCGCTGATTCCAGCGAATTCACCATCTTTATCAAGGTCGATGACAGTAGTCCCGAAAGCCCGTTTGTGCTGAATGATGTAAACCTCAAGCTGAAGGGGGCAGAGCTGTATTCCGATGCGCAAGCATCGGTTCGCGAATTGACGATGGATCAACCGATCAAGACGGCTGTTCTGCACTTGAAAAACCCACCGGAAGCCAATCAGGATATCAAGATCCTGGCCCGCGCGGAGGGGTATGTCGACACCGGCGCAGCGCTGTTGCTGTCGCAACAGCAAAAGGTTTACCAGTTGGAACTGAAAATGGTCAAGGACCAGCAAGGCGAGATCGCCGAGGGAATCCATGCCGGTCGGCAAGACCTGACGGGCCGGGTCGATGCCAACGGTGAAGTGCTGCAAGCCATCGAGCTGCAGAGCAAGGCTGCGCAGCACCGCCCCGGAGTTACGGTACGCATTCCCGAAGGTGTGCAAATGAGCGATGCCGATGGCAACCCGCTGCAGGGCGCTACGCTGCGGGTGGTCGGGTTTGATCCCTACGAGTCTGCCGCACTGGCGGCATACCCCGGCGGGCTGAACGTGATGGCCGAGGCGGATGGATTCAGTATCGACGGCGAAATACAAAATGGAGAGCGAGAAATCAATTTCAAATCGGCCGGCTTTGCCGCGATCCAGATCGAGGATGCCGCGGGCAACAAGGTGAAGAATTTCTCGGCCGATATCGAGGTCGCCATGCAATTCAATATCGGCACCATGGATGGCGCAGGTAATGTGGTGCAAATCGGTGACGAGGTTCCGATCTGGTCCTATGATGAAGACAGTGGCAAATGGAGCTATGAAAAAGTCGGCATCACACAGGATCTGGATACCACCGATGGACTGTATGATGTCGTGTACAGCATCAACCACCTGACGTACTTCAATCTGGACTGGCATTACGGAGCCAAGTGCACGACACCCCGGTTTGTGTTCAGCGATACCTCGGGTGTTTTTCTGCCGTCTCTGGAAGAGTTGTCGTTTCGGCTGGTCATTAACGCTTCACCCAGTGGCATCGATCGATGGTTTAACGGTTATGCCGACGATACTGCTTTCCTGCGGTTTTTTAATACACCAGGCGGTTTCCCCGGCAGCCTGAGGGTGTACGATATCGGGCGCGAGAATATACTCGGAATCATCAATTTTACCGATCTCTGTGCATACCCTGCGGAACAGGATATCAATGTGGAGCTGGATGTTGATCCTTCGGATACGTATCAGCAGGCGAAGGCGAAACTGGCTGTCCTGCGCGATGCGACGGATAAGAAATCAGTGCAAGCCGTCCGGTCGGCGCGTTACACCCTGAATAGTATCTTCGCACTGGCGGCTCAGTTTATTGCGATGGGCGATGAACGCGGCGATGAATTGTTTGATGAAACGGTCGCGGTTTCCCATTCGTATTCGGAAGCCTTCTTGAATGATGCGTCAAACATTTTCCAGCAACGACTGACCGCGCTGGGTTTTATAGATACGGTGCAGGGTGGTTTTGGCGGTTATGGCTGCATGCAGGATGATCTGGCGGTTTATTTGCGCACGCTGGTGGAAGTCTATGCGAACTATCAAACCCTGGCGGGGCCGAAAGAATACGACTTTCACGGACTGATTCTGCCTTTTTACGAAGAAGCAGCTAAAGACTTTATTCGATTTGAACCGGACCAGTTGGCGTATTCCGCGCAAGGGGTCAGTGAATTCGTCCGCTGTGGGCAGGCGCTGGTGGGAAATTTGCTGGCTTTCGGCTATGAAGCGCAAGCTGGTGAAGATATTCTGGATCTGGAGATACAGGAACATTTCGAGCCAGTGATTCGGCTGAATGTCGCAAATATGAGACAGGATGTCGAAGCCGAGTTGAATGGCACTGGTGGTATTCTGGATGACTTGCCTCCACCGCCTGCCGGAACCATCTCCTTTTCAACGGCTGCGACCTTTGATTTTATTATCGAAGACGCCCTGTCGTCCGCTCAATATCTTCAGGTCGCTGGCCTGTTCTCGGCGGCCGGTATGGCAGAGCTGGAATCCGCCCGGGCGTTTTTGCAGGAACTGAGGGATGCCGGCAAGGTGGAAGATGAACAATTCGTGCCGAATTGATTGATCTTTGACCGCTACTCTCTCGCTGTCATAACCGGCGCAATTCAATTGCGCCGGTTTTCATTGATGCACTAAAGGCTTTGCCGGATAATCGTTTTTTTTCTGCTGGCAGGGGCTTCCCATGAAGTTCAAAGATCAAGTCATTGTCGTTACCGGTGCCGCGCGCGGGCTGGGCAAGGCTACTGCTCTCGCGCTGGCGAAAAAAGGCGCCAAAGTCGCGCTGGTTGATGTCTCGCTCGAAGCGCTGGAACAAACCGTCGAGCAATGCCAGCAATTCAACCCCGATTGCAGCGCCTATCTGTACGACATTACCGAAGAAGACAATGTCGCCGAGTTGTTCAACGCGGTGGAAAACGATCTTGGCGCGGTCAGTGGGCTGGTCAACAATGCCGGCATCCTGCGCGATGCACTGCTGGTGAAGGCAAAAGACGGCAATATCCTCGACCGCATGTCGCTCGACCAATGGCAATCGGTGATCGATGTCAACCTGACTGGCGTATTTCTGTGCGGCCGCGAAGCCGCCAGCAAGATGATCGAAAGCGGCACCCGTGGCGTGATCATCAATATTTCCAGCGTCAGCCGCGCCGGTAATGCCGGGCAATCTAACTACGCGGCGGCCAAGGCCGGTGTTGCTGCGCTGACCGTGACCTGGGCCAAAGAGCTGGCGCGCTTCGGCATCCGCAGTGCGGGCATTGCGCCGGGCGTGTTTGAAACCGATATGGTCGCGGCGATGAAGCCCGAGGCCAGGGCGCGTTTCACCGCAGCGATACCGGCCGGACGAACCGGCGAGCTCGACGAACTGGCCAGCGCGGTCGAATTCATCCTGCAAAATGATTACTACAATGGGCGCATACTCGAGCTGGATGGGGGGTTGAGGCTATAGAGCACCATTTAGGCGCGAAAAAATCGGTCTGCACCAGAATAAGGCGACAGAGAGGTGTTTTCTGGTGCAAGCGATTCTTTTCCGGTCGGGCATGGTTCAGCTAAGTGACTGAATCAATAGGTTAAATTGTTTGCTGGTATAATTTCTGCTTAATCTTCTGGGCTAAT
>JANTFI010000037.1 GCA_024763505.1 Gammaproteobacteria bacterium | reverse complement strand
CATCTTCGACCACGCGCTCCATGAACAGGTCGGGAATCCAGTTGGCGGTATTCATGTCGTGGGTGCGGCGGCGCTCGTCACCGGTGTTCTTGCGCAGGTCAAGAAAATCTTCGATGTCGAGATGCCAGGTTTCGAGATAGGCGCACATCGCACCCTTGCGCTTGCCACCCTGATTGACCGCCACGGCGGTGTCATTGGCGACCTTGAGAAATGGCACCACGCCCTGAGATTTACCATTGGTGCCCTTGATGTGCGAACCGAGGCCACGCACGCGAGACCAGTCATTGCCCAGACCACCGGCGAATTTCGACAGCAAGGCGTCATCCTTGATCGCGCTGAAGATTCCGTCGAGATCGTCCGGCACCGTGGTCAGGTAGCAGGAAGACAGCTGCGGGCGCAGCGTGCCCGAATTGAACAGCGTCGGCGTGCTGCTCATGAAATCGAACGATGACAGCAGATTGTAGAATTCGATGGCGCGAGTTTCGCGGTCCACTTCATTAATCGCCAGTCCCATCGCGACGCGCATGAAAAAAGCCTGTGGTAATTCGAAGCGGGTATCGCCGCTGTGGATGAAATAGCGGTCATACAGGGTTTGCAGGCCGAGATAGGTAAACTGATGATCACGTTCGGGCTTGAGGGCGGCGCCGAGGCGGTCGATATCGAACTTCAGCAATTCAGTGTCGAGCAATTCGAGTTCGGTGGCTTTTTTCAGGTAATGGGCAAAGTATTGCGGGTAACGCTCGGCCATTTCGGCATAGGTGGCATTGGGCGTGCCATCCTTGATGAAGCCCAGGGTTTCGCTGCGCAGGCTATCGAGTAACAGGCGCGCTGCGACTTGTGAATATTGTGGTTCGAGGGCGATCAGCGAGCGTGCACTCATCACCAGCATCGGGCAGACATCGCACTCGGCCATGCCGTCAAACAGATTGCGCAAGGTGTCTTGATAGACGCGCTGCGGATCGGTGTTGTCCAGCCCCTCACAAGCCTCGTCGATGACCAGCTGCAGACGGGCGGTGTCGAGCGGCTCGGTCTGGCCATTGTCCAGTTTGACATGTAGATGCGATTCACCTGACAACGGTGTGGTGGCGGCGACGCTATCTACCGGATCGCGTTTTTTCGCCTGTTCTTCACGGTACAACACGTAGGAGCGCGCCACCTTATGATCGCCGTTGCGCATCAGCGCCAGCTCGACCTGATCCTGAATATCTTCGATCATGAAGGTGCCGCCACTGGGCTGGCGACGCTTGAGAATTTCGACCACTTGCCCGGTCATCAGCGCCACTTTTTCATGCACGCGCGAGGATGCCGCCGCCTGACCGCCTTCTACCGCCAGAAAGGCCTTGGTCATGGCGACCACAATTTTTTCCTTGTCGAAGCTGGTCAGTTTTCCATTACGGCGCAACACATTGTATTTATGACTTATGCCGGTTTCCGTTGTGGCCGGCTGTGACGAGATTTCGGGGCTGATCGTATCGGCGGTCGAAGTGAGAGGAGATTCTATATTTTGCATGTGCCCGTATCCTTGTAAGAATTGGTTGTGTTTATTGATCTGCCCAGCCAATGAGCCTTGCAATACCGCATCTATGGGGTGATGCAGAGCGAGCTACGAAAGCCGAATCAAAATCTGGTTCTGGTTTATTTGCCTGTGATTTCATTGGTGATTTCGACGCAGGGTGTCGGCTTGGTTATCAGCAGCATCGGATCGCGGCGAAGCTGGTTGATGAATGTGTGTAAAATGACCCTTAGAATCGAATCCGGACTTGGTGAAATCATGAAACACAATATAATGTGTTTCGAGCCGAGGTCAAGTACATTATATTGTGGATCGATCAGTGGTTAAACCGGGAGTAAGCTGTGGATAAACTGTGGAGGGAAATCGTCAGGCCAGTAGCATCAAGGCTTATCGAGGTATATCAAGAATCTCTGATATTGGATAAAGTTATTACGCGTGGTGGATTTATAAAAAATTTCAATAGCAGGCAGTCCTCTTGCCAATGGTCGCCCTTGTTTGCCGGCGCAGACTGTGGTGATGGCGTTGACTGAGCAGGTCAAACTGGGGATCGATCTCGGCGGCACCAAGACCGAAGCGGTATTGCTCGATTCGCGGGGTGAAATCGTCTGGCGCCAGCGGCAGCTAACACCAGCGCAGGATTACCATGCTATTTTGCAGACGATCAAAACATTGCTACTGGCAGCCGAACAGCAGGCCGGGCTGGATTTATCGGTCGGCATCGGCACGCCGGGTGCGATTTCTCCGCGCAGCGGTATACTGCGAAACTCCAATACCGTGTGCATGAATGGCAAAAACCTGCTGCAGGATTTACAGCAAACCCTGCAGCGCCCCGTGCGCATTCAAAACGATGCCAATTGCTTCGCCCTGTCGGAAGCAATCGATGGCGCCGCTGCGGGCGCGGCGACCGTGTTTGGCGTGATCATCGGCACCGGCACCGGTGCCGGCATCGTGGTCGAGCAAAAGATACAGACTGGTCAGCATGCCATTGCCGGCGAGTGGGGACATAATTTTCTACCCTGGCCACAGCCCTTCGATGTCGCCCGACCTTGTTTTTGCGGTAAGCACAGTTGCATCGAAACCTTTCTCTCCGGCCCTGGCATGGCGGCCAATGCCGAAGCCCTCAGCGGCATTGGGCTCGACAGTCGTACATGGGTGGAACGAGCGTGGCGGGGTGACGAAGTGGCACAACAGCAGATGGAACATTATTTCGACCAGATGGCGCGCGCGCTGGCGCATGTCATCAATATGCTCGATCCGGATGTAATTGTGCTCGGTGGCGGGATGTCGAATATTGACGAAATCTATCAGCAAGTGCCGCAGCGGTTGGCGCAATATGTGTTTTCAGATTTTGTAGAAACGAAGATTCTGCCGCCGAAATTCGGTGATTCCAGCGGCGTACGTGGTGCGGCCTGGTTGTGGTGAGGCCTGGTTGTGATGAGGCCCAGTAGTGATGAAACTTTGTCCGGCTGGGTGATCTCAGGGTGTTGATCATCAATCCGTGATCAACCCAGACCGTTGTCGGGCTGTTGCTCCAGCCACAGGTAAAACTCCAGATTCTGATATAACTCCAGATCATCGCGCGCCGAGATGATTTCAAACGCATCGATACTGTCGATCTGGATGGCAGTTTGGTCGGGGCTGCGCCACAGGTTGATCGCCAGCGCCAGCGCGCCGAGACTGGCAAAAGCGCCGGCGAGCACTGCCGGGCGAAGAAACCGCTCGGCTGGCTGAGCTCTCAGGGCCTGTCTGCGTTGTGCGTCCAGCGCACTGCGGGTGGAGGCGTCGAGCGGAATCTGATCCAGCGCCTGACGCGATTGTTGCAGCCATTCAGTTGTTTCCGGCTGCCGTTTATTCGACGTTCTCATGGTGCTCTCCCAATTGTGTGCGTAATTTTTCGAGCGCACGGCTGTAGTGGGTTTTGACGCTGCCGCTGGAAATTCCAAGCGCGGCAGCGGTTTCGGTGGTGCTGAACTGTTGCCAGCCTCGCAGCAGAAAGATTTGTTGCTGGCGCAGCGGCAGGGTTTGCAGCGCCTGTAGCAGGTTTTCGCGAAAGTGGCTTTGCTGCAATTGCTGATCCGGTTGTGCTTGTCGAGGATCGCTGGCCTGTTCAATTGCAGTCGCGCCGGCATCGCTATGTTCTTGCTCGCTTCGATGAATTTGGCCGTTGAACAGCCCGAGCAGTTTGCGAAATCCCTGCTTGCGGTGAAAATCGCGAATCCGGTTTTGCAGGATACGGTGAAATAAAGCGGGCCAGTCAGTCTCCGGTTTATGCGCATATTTTCGCACCAGTTGCAGCATCGCATCCTGCACCAGTTCGAGCGCGTCGTCGCGGTTTCCGGTCAGTGCGTAGGTCATCTGATAAGCCTGCGTCTGTTGATGTTGCAAAAAACGGTCGAGTTGGCGGCGCGTTTCATCATTCAGGCCGTGTGGTTTCATGTATTCCATTCCAGCCCGATACCGACACTCCAGTTCGGCTCGGATCCGGTATTGCGGCTGAGTTGAAACTGACTGCTGAAATGTTGGTCCAGCATATGTGTCCAGTTCAGTTGCAGTGAATTCAACGAACTTCGGTCGAGCACCGAGGTGGAAGACAGCCCTTGCAACGCGAAGCTTTCGTTTCGCCACGGAACTTCCAGAGTGATTCGGGTCTGGCGCGAAATCAGCAAGCCACTTTGCGCCAGCACAGCGGGTTTGACCAGCAGTTGAAACAGGGGCCGGGCCGCCAATCTGGCCAGGTCGCGTTGATAGTCGATTTCAATATATTGCCCGCTCAGGGTGAGTGAATCGAACCACCAGCCGAGCGTGATCGCAGTACTGTCCAGGTCGCTGCCGATGTACTCCGGCAAGTCGATGGAAAGCGTTAAGTCATCGCGCGGGTATAGTCTCAGTTCGCCCTGTTGCCTTTGCAACGAAAGGAATAGCGGACCGGGTGCAAAATCCAGTTGCAGACGGCTTTGCCGAATTTCCAACTCGCGAGACTGCCCCTGAAACCGGTAACCCAGTGCACCACTCCAGACTGGGCCAAAAGCGAGTTGAAACGTCGCATTCAAATCGTCGCTGTTGAAGGTTTGACGCTCACCTGGCAAGCGGTCGCGGCTGAAGTCGAGAGCCAGCGAGGTGGATGTGGACAAGGTTTGTTGCAGATAAACCGAGTTTGATACGAGTTCCTGCTGATCGCGGCTATACACCCAGCCGAGCCGGGTAGAGCTTGCGACCGGCTCCAGCCCGAGCCAGTCATCATCGGCAGATTGTGCCCACAAGGGCAAAGCGACCAGCGACAGTAAATATGGCAGGGGCCTAAACCATTTCTGTGAAAAGAATCGGCCAGCGGGCATGGCGGGCGTCGGTATCATCCGCCAAAGCGCGGCAAGTGATCCCGCTGGCGAATTCGCAATTGGCGCAATAACCGCTTACGCTGTGCAGGCGGAAGTTTATCCCAGCGACGTTTCAGTTGCTGTCGTTGCGCCGGGGTCATGTTACGAAAGCGCTCGAAGCTCTGGCGCACCCGTGCCTGTTTTTGCGGATCCAGTTTCTGAAAGCGTAAAAAGCGTTGGCGTACCGCCTGTTGCTGCGTGGGAGTCAATTGTTGCCAGCGCTGCAAGCGTTGCTGTGCCTGCTGGCGTTGTTGCTGATCCATGCCTAGCCAGCGACTCGCGCCGAGCTGCAGTTTTTGCTGCCTGTCGGCATCCAGCGTACTCCAGCGGTCCTTGAACGGCGTTAATACCTGTCGGGTCTCGGCGTCCAGTTGCTGCCATTCGATGGCCAGCACATTGAAGGCGATCGAGCAAAGTGGCAACAATATCAGCAAGGGGAATTTATTCATCATCTTTTTTCTCCGCGGCATCCGGCTGGTCGCGTTGCAGGGCATGGTATTCGATCAATTCATAGGTTTGCTCATCGACTGCGCCGAAGTCGGCGAGAAATTCGAGCAACTCGGCAGACGGATAGGTAGCCGGTTCCTTTTCGCCATCCGCTTCGCCGGATTGTGCGGATGCGGACGAGGCAAAGCCGCAAAACAGCAGCCAGCCAAGTGCATTTATCCATCTTTTGTCGAGCATACATCCCCCGCGAAAACTGCGGGGGATTGTATCAATCATATGCCTAGTTTGTCAGTCGCAGCAACACGGTGCGGCTGTCCAGCCGGTTGTCGGCCTGATCGAATGTACCTTTGGCAATGACCAACTCGACCCTGTACTGATCGTCCAGCCGCTCGTTGACGGCCTGGGCAAAATCCGCCCAGTTGCGAAACACTTCTAGGCTGCGCCCGATGTGGATGCTGTACAGACCGAAGCCATCGTACGGGGCAATCAATGGCATCGCAGGCAAAAGCGTCAGGTCGCTGACAATGCCGGATTGCTTTATCACATGGCGGCCGCTACTCGTTTCAAGATCCAGTTGCAAGCCCTGGTCATCCAGTGTCACGATCGCCTGATCACTGCCTTCATACCCGTAGCCGACGAAGATTTCGGCGCGGGTGTTGGCGGCATCGATGATGGTTTTCGCAGTGAAATCCAGCGGCGCAGTAGCAAACGGTGTCGGGAAGCCGCGAACATGCAGCGGGTCGAGATTTTGCAGGCCTTCCAGCGGCAGGCTACCGCTATCGATTTCATACTGATCGGGGTCGGCATCCTGTGTGCTGTCGATGCCACTGCCACTGAAATCGTAACGCTGTACACTGCGGCGATTAATGCTTTGCAGGTCGATTTGCAGCGGCGATGCGGAAACCACAATGCCGCTGACATCGCTGTAACGCATGCGGACGATGCTGCCTTCGTCACTGGCGTCGAAGTTAACGTCATTCATTTGACCCAGAATTGTCACCCGCTGACCGATGCTGATGTCAGCAATGCTGGCCGGATCGGTTGAGCCCTGTTTGTGGACGCGGGTGGCGTCACCGATCTGCACACTGATTTCATCGTTGAATAGAAAACGGCCATCGCGCAGTTCGATCGCGGCACCGAGTACGGTCAGGGTATTGCCGCTGCGCGCAATCACGCTGCCTTTGACCGCATCCAGGTTATCCCACGGCACGCTGCTACCGGCATAGACCTGGCTGGCGGTATAGCGTTGCTGTTCGATATCGAACTGGCCGAGTGTCACCAGCGGGGTCAGCGGGTCAAGTTCGGCCAGCGCATTCATGCCAGTTTCTGCGTCGTAGTTTTCACCATCGATTTCAAACAGGCTATCGGCATCGATCTGCACGGTAATCTGGCCGAAACTGCGATTGCGTACGCGAAACGGACGGATGTCCACGACAAAACTTTGCGCATCAACATTGACACTATCGAGCAAGCCGCGCAGGCGGCGTTGCTTGTCTTCGTCCAGACTGGTATTGGCAATCAGTACCGGATTGACGGTGATGGTGGCGGCATCGTCGCTGGTATTGATGCTGACTTCATTGGATGCGGCGAGATCGAAATCCAGCACCAGACTGGCAGGCTGACCGGGAATGATTTCAAAGCCTTCGGTCGCATTGATCAGCGTGCTCAGGGTGATGACACCTAGCGGATTACCGTTTTCATCCAGCGCGCTGGCCGGGATCGATTCGCCCTGACTGTTTTCGACCTGAATATCGGCCTGACTGAAATCGAGGGTAATTTCAGCCTTGCTGTAAGCGCCGGGAGGCACACTGGCGATGGTCAGGAATTCGCTGACATCGACATATTGGCTGAAGTCCAGCGTGGTGGTGTTGGGCAGGGTTTCGACAATTGCGCCATTGCTGCGATACAGCTTGAGCGCAGTGACATCGACGCTGTAGCGAGTAAAGTCACCGGCCGCATCGGTCAGCGAAATGGCCAGCTTGCCGGCGGTAGTGTTGTCTTCTTCGGTTGAGTTGGCACAACCGGACAACAACAGCAGTGACAACAGCATGGCCAACATCCAGTGGAAATAGCACAGGGGAGAATCGGGTCGTTTCATCGTAGTTTCCTTTTGTTGTGAATCGTACCGGGTATAACGTTTCAGCCTAGATTCGGTTGACAGGCTATGAAATATTTACTTTTTTTAGGCAAGTCAGGGTGCAATCCGGCCTATCCAATACCGAAATCCGCTCAGCTATCAGTTTGATTGCCGGTTTTTGAATTGCTGTGAAGGAGTGGTGGAACGTGCCTGGAACTTGTCCAGCCCTGCGCAGCCGGCTTGATACCGGTGGCGAACCACCGTATCCTCAAAATGGTCTGACCGGCATAGCCGGAATTGAAATTGGCAACGCATTTCACATGAAAGTATCCCGACACCCGATTGAAAAAACCAGTAACCGAAAAACCCGCATCATTGCCACACTGGGACCGGCGACGGCCGAGTATGACCAGATTTATCGCCTGATTCAGGCGGGCGTTAATGTGGTGCGGCTGAATATGTCTCATGGCAGTCATCAGCAGCATCGAGACAGTTTTTTAAAGGTGCAAAAAGCGACGGCAAGACTGAAGCTGCATGTGGCTGTGCTGTGTGATTTGTGTGGCCCGAAGATTCGGGTCGGCTTGCTGCAGGGCGGCGAAATGCTGTTGAAGTCACGCAGCCTGGTGACGCTGACCACGCGCGATGTGATCGGGCAGGATGGCGTCATTCCCTGTCAGTACCGCTCCTTGCACAAGGATATCCAGGTCGCGGACCGGGTACTGCTGGACGATGGCAAAATGGAACTCAAGGTGCAGTCGATCGAGGGCAGGGATATTCACTGTCGCGTGATTTACGGGGGGCTGCTGCAGGATCGCAAGGGCATCAACTTGCCTGACACTGAAGTGTCTTCGCCGGCGCTGACCACGCATGACAAGGAAGATGTCCTGTTTGCCCAGCAGATTGGTGCGGACTTCGTGGCCCTTAGCTTTGTCAGAAATGCCGAGGATATTCTCCGTCTCAAGCGTTTCATGAAAAAGCACGGCGAGGTGTTACCGGTGATCTCGAAGATCGAAAAGCCGCAAGCCCTGAAACAGTTTGACGAGATTTTGCAGCATTCCTACGCCATCATGGTGGCGCGTGGCGACCTCGGCATCGAGATCGACGCGGCGCAGGTGCCGATGGTGCAAAAGGATTTGATCAACCGCTCGCGCATGGCTTGCAAGCCGGTGATCGTAGCTACCCACATGATGGAATCGATGATCCACAATTCGCGTCCGACCCGGGCCGAAGTCGGCGATGTTTCCAATGCTGCGTTAAATGGTGCCGATGCGGTGATGCTGTCGGGCGAAACCTCGGTTGGAAGGTATCCGGTGCAGGCAGTCAAACAAATGGATCATATTCTGGTCGAGCAGGAGAAATGGAAACGGCGTAATCCTCAGGCGCAAGCCGAACTGAATATGAATGCCTCGGCTTCTCCGCGGCGGGCTTTGACCCATGCCGCCGTTGGTATTGCCCGCGACATGAAATTACTGGGCTTGTTTGTGCCAACGCAAAGCGGCACGACGGCTGCCGTGGTGTCTGCGTTTCGGCCACCGGTACCGATCGTCGGCATTTGCCAGGATGAAACCACGGCAAGATTGTTGATGTTGCACTGGGGCGTGTTGCCGCTGGTTATTGCGGAAGACCGTTCGAACGACTGGACCGGTATGAGCCGGATGATAGCGCGGCGATTCCGCTTCACGCTGAAGGGCAAAACGGTGGCCGTGATTTCCGGATTTGGCAAACAGAATCGGAATGAGCATCCGGTACTGAAGTTGCTGAATTTCTAGTCCCTTTCAGGGGGCGAGCCGATCGATTTGCCAAGTCTGATCCGGTTGACGGCTGTATTGAAACCGGTCGTGCAAACGATCCGGTTGACCCTGCCAGAATTCGATTCGCTCTGGCACCACACGATATCCGCCCCAAAATTCGGGCAGGCTGATATTGCCGTCGGCAAAACGCTGCTTGATTTCATCCAGCTTGGCCAACAACATGGCGCGTGAATGTATCACCGAACTTTGCGCCGAAACCCAGGCTCCGAGTTGACTGCCACGTGGTCGCGATAAAAAGTAGCGCAGTGATTCTGCGGTTGAAATACGGTTGGCCCGACCGGCGATTTTTACCTGTCGATCGAGGGTGAGCCAGGGGAAAAGTAATGCGACCCTGGGATTTTCGGCGATCTGTCTGGCCTTGGCGGATTCATAATTGGTGAAGAAAACAAAGCCCTGCTGGTCGAAAGATTTTAGCAACACCGTGCGAATGGAAACATCGCCTTGCAGATTGGCGGTGGCCAGGCTCATGGCGCTTGGATCCTTTATGTCTGAATCGCTGGCTACCTGAAACCAGCTTTCGAACTGGATAATGGGGTCAGGGTGCAAGTCTTTGCGTGATAATCTGCCCTGATCGTAAACGCGCCTGATGTGACCGATATCGTTCATGTGGTAAATCCGATGAAATGGTCGGCAGCATATCGAGTAACATTTCTGCTGGCAACCGCATTCCTGTCGATTTTAGCCACTACAATGCACCGGTAGTACCCACATCGACTCGCTCTGATCAGTGGTGAAGTCGGTATCTGCGAACTATTTCACAAATTTTGGCGTATGTTTGAAAACTCGTTGAAAAATAAAGTGTTTTTTATGTAAAAATAGAAAATTTTATGCACAAAGTACGGTGGTTGGACTATACCTGATAAGAATAACAATACTTGAATATTATGGCTTCTCGACAACGATTGGAAATTATGGATTTTGGTGGACAAAAAAATATCGACCTGCTGGTGGCCGAGATCGATAAACTGGTCAGTCTGCCGGATATTTATCACCGTCTTGAAGCGTTGATCGAACAACCCGGCTCTACTATCGATGATTTTTCTCGCGTGTTATCCAGCGATACGGATATGTGTGCGCGCCTGTTGAGTCTGGCCAACAGTGCTTTCTATAGCTTTCCGGCCAGTATTGAGACGGTTGAAAAAGCCGTGCAAATCATTGGCATTCGCCAGATTCGTGAGTTAGTGCTGGCCACCAGCGTGATGCGCGCTTTCAACGATATGCCCCTGGGCATGGTCAATATGGAGTCCTTCTGGGAACACTCCGTTGCAGTCGGTGTCATGGCAAAATGCGTCGCTCGATACTGCAATATCAGTCAACCAGAGCGATTTTATGTGGCCGGATTATTGCACGATATCGGGCGTCTGATTTTCTTCCTGAAACTGTCCGGGCTGATGCACGATTTGTTGCTGGAACGGGAGGCGCAGGAAAAAAGTCTGTTTTTACTCGAGCTGGAAGCGCTGGGTTATACCCATGCCGAGGCCGGCGGACGGTTGCTTGAAATCTGGCGGGTTCCGGTGTCCATTTACGAGCCGGTCGCTTGTCACCATCGCCCAGAAATGTCGATGGATTTCCCTCAGGTGACAGCGGCGGTTCATGTCGCCGATGCCTGGGTCAACCACCAAAAAGTTGGCAGCAGTGGTGAGCGTTTTGAAATTCCGATTAACACTGAGGCGTTACAGCAATTGAATTTACAGGACTATGAAATGGATGAAATCTGGGACCTGGCAGAAGATGAAATCCGCGAAGTGCTGTCCCAGTTTCGATCCCAGTAATCGGTTTTCACGGTTTCATCAAAAAAACAGTCGCCATGCCAAGGAAGGCGAGTATCCCGATTACATCGGTAAAGGTGGTCAATACCACGCTACCGGCGAGGGCTGGATCGACCCCGATTTTTTTCAGTAAAACGGGAATGATTGCGCCGGCAAATGCACCGGCCAGCAGGTTGATGACCAGAGCGATGGCGATTATCAGCGCGATCCGGAAGTCTTCAAACCAGATGATGGTGAAAGCCGCCACCACCATTGCCCATAACAGCCCGTTGAGCAAACCTACCGTGATTTCCTTTCGTACCAGACTTTTGAAGTTGGAGCTGCCGAGCTGACCGAGTGCCAGACCGCGTATTACCAGAGTCAGGGTTTGCGAGCCGGCGATGCCACCCATGCTCGGTACGATGGTGAGTAAAACCGCCAATGCCACGATTTTGTCGAGCGTGGCTTCGAACAGACCGGTCACCGATGCGGCCAGAAAAGCGGTCAGTAAATTGAAACCCAGCCAGACGGCGCGGCGCCGTGCGCTGACCCAGATCGGTGAAAACAGATCTTCGTCTTCATGCAGTCCTGCCATGCTGAGAACCGAACTGTCGCCTTCATCACGAATAACGTCGACCACGTCGTCGATGGTGATACGGCCGAGCAACTTGCCTTCTTCATCGACCACGGCGGCACTGATCAAGTCATTGTCTTCAAACACACGCGCCACTTCCTGATCGGGCGTGTTTGCATCGAAAGCGACCACCTCGGCACTCATGACATCGGCCACCGGCGTTTCGGGGTCGTGCGTCAGCAAGTCACTCAGTGACAAAATGCCCTTGAATTTGTCATAGCGGTCGGTCACGAATAACTGGTCGGTATGATCGGGCATTTCGCCACGAATTCTCAGATAACGCAAAACCACATCCAGGGTAACATCGGCACGGATGGTGATGGGGTCCAGATCCATCAGACCGCCAGCAGTATCCTCCGGATAAGACAGCAGCGATTCGAGCTTTTCTCGTTTGGCGCGATCAAGGATATACAGAACGCTTCCGAGTTTATCCGCTGGTAACGACAGGATCAGGTCGGCCTGATCATCGGCATCGGGCAGGCTTTCGATAATGCGGGCGATTTCGGTCGGTTCAAAGCTGTTGAGTTTTTGCTGGCGGACTTCTTCGCTGGTTTCCAGTAGTACCGGGCCGAGATTTTTCTGGTATACCAGTGGCCAGATCAGATCGCGTTGGGCAGGTGGCGTCGAATCCAGAATGTCGGCAATCTGGGCAACATTGATCTGTTCCAGAATATCGCTGATGGCCTGGGTATCGGAGCGTTCGAGCGCGCTGGAAATTTCCTGTCTGAGTTGTTCTGTGATTTGTTCAGACATTGAAAGATTCCGCCACCAAAAAATAGCGGAAGTTTAGCAAAGTTCGCTGACGGTTTGGGGATTATTCCGATTCTTCAAAACGGTTTTCAATCAGTTCAATCAACGCATGAAGGCAGTCGTTTTCATCGATACCGTCGATTTCCAGCATCAGTTCAGTTCCCTGGCTGGCGGCAAGCATCATTACACCCATGATACTTTTGGCGTTGATCCGATAGGTGTTTTTGGTAATGAATACCGCTGAGGCATACTGGGAAGTGAGGTTGACCAGCTTGGATGCCGCACGTGCATGTAAGCCCAGTTTGTTGATGATGGTAACCGGTTGCTGAATCATGACGCTACTGCCGACCCTGATATCCCGGGCGTGATGCCCTTGTTGGCACCGACTATACCGATTTTGGCCAGCAACTCCAATGGCTGGTCGGCATAGTTGAGCACCCGGATGAGCATCGGCAGATTTAATCCTTCAATGATTTTTACCTGCTTTGAGTCAGAAAAATAATGCACCAGATTACTCGGGGTAGCGCCCATAATGTCGGTCAGAATCAGTACGCCATCACCTTGTTGCAAGGCGCTGATGTCGGCCTTGATCTGGTCTGCATACAGCCCCAGTTGATCCGGTGCAAGGCTGCCGGGCACGGAAATGGTTCTAGCAGCCGATGCGGGTTTTCCGATGATCATTTCAGCGCTTTTCAGAATCTCTTCGCCGATGCGGTTGTGAGTGACTATCAGGATGCTGACCATCAGGCACTTTCCCTATGGCGGATCGATACATTGCTTCGGGTCTGTTGTAATTCACTGGTGATTTTCTGCGCCAGGTAAACCGAGCGGTGCTGGCCGCCGGTGCAACCGATCGAGACGGTCATATAACTGCGTCCTTCTTTTTCGAAGCAGGGGATCCATTGCTGCATAAATTGCAAAATGGCTTGTTTCATTTCTTCGACGGCGGGAAAACTTTCCAGATACTCGATCACCGGGGCGTCCTTGCCGGTATAAGGGCGCAGGTGGCCTTCCCAATGCGGGTTGGGCAGACAGCGCACATCAAACATGAAATCGGTGTCGGCCGGCAAACCATGCTTGAAGCCGAAAGACTGAATCAGGATGGCCATGTTTTCTTGATTGTCATTGAGTAAGCGGTTGTTGATGATATGTCGCAATTCGTGCACGTTGAGTCCGGAAGTGTCGATGGTCAAATCCGCATTGGAAGAAATACTTTTGAGAATGCTGCGTTCCATGTGGATGGCTTCCACCAGCGGCAAGCCCTTGCGCGTGAGAGGATGCTTGCGGCGAGTTTCATTGAAACGGGTCAGCAGCTTTTCGACTTTCGAGGTTAAGAACAAAACTTCAACCTCGACTTCGTGAGCGCGGATTTCTTTCAAAATATGTGGAAAGTGGGACATATCCTGCACATTGCAGCGGGCATCGACGGCAACGGCAATCGTGTCATACAACATCGGTTTGTTGTTTTGCATGGAAGTGACGAAATCGCTGAGCAGGCCAACCGGCAGGTTGTCTACACAAAAGAACCCGGCATCTTCGAGGGTATGCAGTGCGATGGTTTTTCCAGAGCCGGAGAGTCCGCTGACGATCACCAGTTTCATTCTTTTCTACTTACTCTTTTTGCTTGGCCAGTATGGCCAGTCGTTGACGTTCGATAAAGTCTTCCGCTGCATCATATCCATTGATCATCATCAAATGATTTCTGGCAGCTGCTTCCACCAGTATAGCCAGATTGCGCCCTGGAGCGACGGGCAGGGTCATCAACGGTATCTCTGCGCCGAGCAGGTTGCGCGTTTTGTTGTCGTTACCCAGACGGTCAAACTGGTGACTGTTTTCATGGGTAAAATGTACCAGATTGACGATCATCCGCAGGGTTTTGTTCCGCCGTAGGGCATTATTGCCGAACATGGTGCGAATATTCAGGATACCGACGCCCCGCACTTCCATGAAGTCGTTGGAAAGGCCTGGATGCATGCCATCGATGACCCCCGGAGCTATGCTGGAAAATTCGGTGATGTCATCCGCAATCAGGCGGTGGCCTCTCGAGACCAATGACAGTGCAAGCTCACTTTTACCGACGCCGCTTTCTCCGGTAATAAAGGTGCCAATGCTGTGAATCTCGATGAAAACGCCATGTTCGATGGTGCTTTCAGTCAATGCCTGATTGATAAAATAGCGTGCGTCTCGCAACAGGTTGGCATCACTCAACTCGGAGCGAAATACTGCGATATCTTCTTCTTCACAAAATTTGACAATGGTGTCGAGCAAGCGTGCTCCCTGGCTCAGAAGAATGATTCGCAATGACTGATGGATCAGCTTATGAAAGATGTCGAGTTGCTGCCGGGTGGTTTGCGAGCCCAGCCAGGAAGATTCACGCAGGCCGATGATGACCACCGGAACGGGCCGGATAATATTGAGGTAATCGACGATGTCATGACCCTGATTGATACCACTGGAATGTGAAAGCTTGCGCTCCAGCCCGACCATGGCGGAGGCGAAAGATAATTGCAGTCGCTTCTGGTAACGCTGGTGAAAATCGCGGATGGTCAGGAAGGTGCTCATGTTGTCGAAATCAGACGCTGTTGTTATCGGTCCGCTTCTGTCTGAGTGATGATGTCGAGAACCTGATGCGGGGTTTCACTGATCCGGATCGATTCAGTGAAGCTTTTCTGGCTAAACAGTGCAGCTACCGAAGCCAGTATCTGTAGATGTTCTTCGGTGGACTCCTGCGGGATAAACAGGACGAAAACGAGGTCGACCTTCTGTTGGTCGGAAGCATCGTAATCGATCGGGTTGTCGAGCCGAACCAGACAAGCATGAGCGTCTTTCAGGTCGGCCAGGCGGGCATGGGGCAGGGCAATGCCTTTACCCAATCCGGTGCTGCCCAGACGTTCTCGTTCAAGCAGCTTGTTATAGACTTGATTGCGGGGTTGCGAAAGTTCGCTGGCTGCCTTGTCGGCGATAAACTCCAACAGCTTTTTCTTACTGCTGACCGATAGACCGATGAAGATACGGTCGGTCGATAAAAGCGAGGAAATGAGCATACCTGTAATGTATCTGAAAATTTGCGCGGATGGTAACGAAAAAGCAATGGCTTGCCTAGCAAAAAAGGGAGCCGGATGGCTCCCTTGATCATCCTCTAAACCATTTCCGGTATTTCTCCTTTATTGCGGTGGCTTTTTATTTTTTCCTTGTGCTTCTTACCCTGACGATCGAGTTTATCGACCAGACCGTCGATCGCGGCGTACATATCATCCTGCTCACAGTCAGCATGCATGTTGGCACCGCTGACGTGCATTGTGGCTTCTGCTTTATGGCGCAGTTTTTCAACGGTCAATACCACGTGAATGTCCAGCGCCTGATCGAAATGCCGATCCAGCCGTTCAATTTTTTCATTCACATAATTCCTCAGTGAATCAGTGATCTCTACGTGGTGACCGCTTAGACTGACTTGCATAAGATACCTCCTGAAGGTTACAAAGTACTCATCGGTGGATGAGTGGTGAGGACGGGAAGTTCCTGTCCTTTCCAGTAACTGAGGTTGTTGCCGCAATTTTCAAGCGGTTGAACCCCAGAAAAAGCTTCTCAAAAGAGACGCTTGCGTTCATTAGACGGCGGTATATTCATCGCTTCCCGGTATTTGGCGATGGTGCGCCGCGCAACATTGACCCCCTGCTCCTTGAGCAAGGCGGTGATCTTGTTATCACTTAATGGTTTGTTGGCCGGCTCGGCCGCAATCAGTTTCTTGATGATGGCGCGGATCGCCGTGGCCGAGCATTCTCCACCATCGGAGGTGCCGACATGGCTGGAGAAAAAATATTTGAATTCGAGCACGCCTCGCGGCGTATGCATGAATTTCATCGTGGTAACACGGGAAATCGTGGATTCATGCATTTCCAGTTGCTCGGCGACATCGCGTAATACCATCGGCTTCATCGCTTCTTCACCGTACTCCAGAAAATCGATCTGGCGCTCGACGATCACTCGGGCTACGCGCTGCAAGGTGTCGTTTCGACTTTGCAGGCTTTTGATGAACCAGCGGGCTTCCTGCACATGGTCGCGCAGGTAATTGTTTTGTTCACTATTGTCCCCTCGCTTGATCAGCTTCGAGTAGGTTTCATTTACTTTCAGACGAGGCGCGTTCTCGGGATTAATGCGCACCACCCATTCGCCATCCTGTTTCGAGACGTAGACATCTGGCTTGATGTACTGGGCATGGCTGGTGCTGATCACTTGCCCCGGGTGCGGATTGGTGGTCTGGATCAAACGGATGATTCCGCCCAGCTCAGTATCGCTGGCTTGCAAGCGGCGCTTCAAAGTGGCCAGATCGTTTTTCGCCAGATAATCCAGATAGCGGTCGACCAGAGCAATGGCCTTGTTCAGATGCGGTGTATCGGGATCATATTGCTGAAGCTGGATTTTCATGCACTCGGCTGGTGACCGGGCACCCACGGAGAGAGGATCAAAATGCTGGATCAGGCGCAGAACCGCCTCGATTTCGTCCAGTTCGATATCTGGATAGCGCGGCAGCAATCCTTGCTGGATATCTTGCAGCGATTCGGTCAGATAACCCCGTTCATCGATGCCGTCGAGAATAGCGAGGCCGATCTGCTGATCGGTTTCCGACAGGTGGGCACATTCGAGTTGCCACAATAAATGTTCATACAGGCCATCTGTCGGTTTGGACTGGTTTTCGAACAGATCACTGAAATCCTCACCGCTGCCGGCACTGGTTTGTGAAATCGATGCAGTCGGGGTCGGGTCGTAGATATCGTCCCAACCGGTGTCCAGTGCCAGTTCATCCGGCAGGGTTTGTTCGGCCCGATCTTCGTTAAGGCTCTCGGCGCTGGTTTTGGTTTCTTCGCTGGCCCGGTCGTTATCGCTCGGGGCGACCGCCTGCTCACCGAGATTGTCTTCCTGTTCCAACAGCGGATTTTCATCCAGCGCTTGTTGAATTTCGCTTTGTAGTTCGAGAGAAGACAGTTGGAGAAGCTTGATCGCCTGCTGCAGTTGCGGCGTCATGGTCAGGCTTTGACCAATTTTCAGCTGTAAACTCTGTTTCATCTTGAAAGGCTGGCCCGGTGTATCTTTTCAGTTGTTATGCCCATGTGTCCTTTATAGCTTAAATTCATTGCCGAGGTAAATCTTTCTGACGGTTTTATCGGCCAGCACCTGCTCGGGGTTACCCTCTGCCAGCACGGTGCCTTCGCCCATGACATAGGCGCGATCGCATACTCCGAGCGTTTCTCGAACATTATGATCGGTAATCAGAATGCCCAGCCCGCGCTGTGCCAGTTGACGCACAATTGACTGGATATCAATCACTGAAATCGGGTCGACGCCGGCGAAAGGTTCGTCGAGCAGGATGAATTTCGGATTGTTGGCCAGAGCGCGGGCGATCTCGACACGACGGCGTTCTCCACCCGACAGGGCGATGCCGGGGCTTTGCCGAATCGCTTGCAGTTGGAATTCCTCGAGTAATTGTTCCAGGGTTTGCTGTTGCTGGTCTCGCGTCAGATCTTTGCGTAATTGCAGGATGGCGAGGATATTGTCTTGCACACTAAGGCCGCGAAATACCGAAGCTTCCTGCGGCAAATAGCCGATTCCCATGCGCGCGCGCTGATGCATCGGCAGCAAGGTGATGTCCTGACCATCAAGCAGGATCTTTCCGGCATCACTGTTGACTAGCCCGACGATCATGTAAAAGCAGGTCGTTTTGCCAGCACCATTGGGGCCGAGCAAGCCGACGATTTCGCCGCTATCGACCTGCAGGCTGACCGATTTGACCACATGGCGCTTTTTGTAACTTTTGGCCAGTTCGATCGCTTTGAGCTGGCTGGTTGCGGTCTCTGGCTGCGAATTCATTGCGGTTGTTTTCCGTTACCCGGCTGAATTTGCATACGCACCCGGTTTTTGCCTTCGATACTACCGGCGTTGATCGCGTCAGTATCGGTATTGATGATGATCCATTCACTATCAATGCTGTCCTTGTTGCTGACAAAGCGGGCATCGCCGGTCAGCTTCAGTTTGAGCTGGTTGTCGCTGTAAACGATTTCTCGCGCCGAACCGGAAACCGGCTCGTTATTGTCGCTGAGTTGTTTCAGGGTGGCCGGCGCGCCGGTGATGTGCAGTCGCAGTAAATCATTATTCTCATCGAAATGCAGTTCGATGCGGTCGGCCTTGATGTGCAGGCTGCCCTGACGCATATCCACGTTGCCCTGATAAATGCTCAGGTGTTTGCTGTCGTCGATTTGCAGCGAGTCGGCGACAATATCGATCGGTTGATTGCGGTCTGAGGAAAGGGCGCTGGCAAGCGGTGAAGCGGCCAGTGCGGCCAAGGCCATCAGCAGGGTTGAGGCTAGCCTGAATTTCATGGGTCACGAGTCTCCTGTCGATGTCTGGTAAGTGGCCTTGACGTTGGAAAAAAAGAGTTGATCGCGGTTCAGGTGAATGCGCGCACTGTCGGCCTGTAAATCCAGCGTTGGTGTTTTTAGCGTCAAAGGCTGCGGAATATGCACAATATTGACGCGCGCCAACAGTTGCATTTCGCTGGTGTTGAGCTGAACCGGATTGCGCGGCGATTGCCGTTTCAGTACGACCGCGCGGGTCAGCTCGAACTGTTCCTGCTGATGTTGCAGGGTGCCCTTGCCGGATTGCAGTGACCAGTGGGATTGATCGCTAAACAGTTCCAGTTCGGGTTGTTCGATGCGTGAAATATCTTCGCGAATGTAATGTTCGAGGTGCGGCGTGCGCAAATGATAATTGAGCCGGCCCTGATCATTCATGGCGCGGTAATCGACCTGACTCAGGTAATAGTCGATATTGTCCGGCATGCTCAGGTTGTCACCTTCGCCCGGCAGTATGCGTTGCCTGTCCACATAGCGGCCGATCAGCAAGGCTGCGGCAATCAGTATCAGGGTGGCGAGCAGCAGTCGCAGTTTCATGCCAGATAGGATTCCAGCTTGGCTTGCAGCAAGCCCTGCGATTGCAGAATGAATTCGATCGCTTCGCGCGCCGCACCGATGCCGCCACGGGTCTGGGTGACGTAGTCGGCATGTTGAATCACAAACGGGTGAGCATCGGCCACAGCGATCGCCATGCCGACCTGAGTCATCACCGGCAGGTCGATCACGTCATCGCCCATATAGGCAATGTTGGCGGCATCCAGCCCGGTTTGTTGGAGCAATTCGGCGAATGCCGGGCGCTTGTCCCGGTAGCCCTGAAACACGATCTCGACCCCGAGGTCTTTCATTCGGTGCTCGACCACCCGGGATTTTCGACCCGTAATGACTGCGGCTTGCAGGCCGCATTCCATCAGCATTCGCATGCCATGCCCGTCTTTGGAATGGAACGCCTTGTATTCCTGCCCCTCGTTATCGAAAAACAGTGTGCCATTGGTCAGCACGCCATCGATATCGAAGATGATCAGCTTGATTTGTTGTGCGAGTTTGTTGATGTGGTCCATGAATATGCTTCTGTTTTCCGGTTTGGTTATTTTGCACCATGAAGGGCGTGAAAGACACGAAAGGTTTCAGGGGACCTTGCTCGCCCGTTTTGCTAAATCTGGTGAAGTGACTTGTTATATTTATTATTTTTCACCTAAATATTGCGAAAACCTTAAAAGGTAACCATCAGGGTCTTGTATTAGAAACTCTTTTTGGCCTGACAATAAATCACCGGTTTCATACCACTCTTCCTTCAAATCTCTAAATATAGATACATTTAAAGATTTTAGTTTTTCGTAAAGGACATGAACATCTTTTACTTCAATTTGAAAATTTATACCTCGACCAAATGGTTTATGCATTTCATCTACAGTCCAACTTTCTTCTGTAAGTTCCTCTAGCATTAATTGTGCACCCTCTAAATCCAAATAGGCAAAACCAGGGTTTACTCTTTCGAATTTAATGCCAAATCCAATTACATCTACATAAAATTTCAATGATGTATTTATTTCTGTGACAATTAATTCTGGGACCATAGGATTCCATTCTCCAGCAGATTCCATTTATTCCTCCTAATATACAAGAGTTTCGTTTACCCATTCTTCCCATCTATACCATCTCCCAATTCTTTAGCCAGTTTAGGTGTCCCCGCAGGTTTTTGCCTTATGGTCAAGGTGCTGGTCAATCCAACATGATGAAGTCGTCGGCTTCGTGCTTTCAGCGCGGGTTATACAATCCCGGCCCGTAGTAAATCATGCATGTTTAACGCACCCTGAATCACCCCGTTCTGGTCGGTCACAATCAAGCCATTGATGGCTTTTTCATCCATCAGTTTGAGCGCGGCGCTGGCGATCTGATCGGCATCGATGGTGATGCCGCCGCGGGTCATGTGATCGATTACGCGGGCCTGCTGAATATCGGCGTTGCTGTCGAGCGTACGACGCAAATCGCCATCGGTATAGACGCCGATCAAACGCTGATCGTGGTCGGCAATGGCGGTCATGCCCAGGCCCTTGTTGCTCATTTCGAGCAAGGCTTGTTTCAGCGTGGCATCCGGCAATACGATTGGAATACGTTCGCCCTGATGCATAATGTCGCGCACGCGCAGCAGCAACCGTCGACCAAGGCTGCCACCGGGATGCGAGCGGGCAAAATCTTCTTCAGTGAAGCCGCGCGCTTCGAGTACGGCAATCGCCAGCGCATCACCCATCGCGAGGCTGGCGGTGGTGCTGGAAGTTGGCGCCAGACCGAGCGGGCAGGCTTCTTTTTCGACCGATACATCGAGATTGACATCGGCCATTTCGGCCAGTGTCGAGCGATCATTGCCGGTCAGTGAAATCAGCGGCACCGGTAGTCGTTTCAGCAAGGGCAGCAGGGTGATGATTTCGGCTACTTCGCCGGAATTCGACAGCGCGATGACCAGATCGTCGGCGGTGATCATGCCGAGATCACCGTGACTGGCTTCGCCCGGATGCATGAAAAAGGCCGGCGTGCCGGTGCTGGCAAGCGTTGCGGCAATCTTGTTGCCGATGTGGCCGGATTTACCCATGCCGGTGACGACGATGCGACCGCGGCAATCGAGTATCATGCGGCAGGCGCGGTGAAAGCGTTCATCGATGCGGTCGATCAATGCGCGGATGGATTGCGCCTCGGTTTGCAAAACGGCTTTGCCCAGTTTTTCGAAGGCGTGATCTGTCATGGGAACTCAGTTGGCGGCAACGACCTGATAATATAAAAAACACTGATAAAGCACAAAGCCGGCGAGCAGGATGCCGCCCTTGGTCCGGCTGATCGCGCAGCAGCCACTTTTCGGCATCCACGATAACAGAAACAGCAGTGCGGTCAGGCCAAGCATGATCGGCAAGTCTCGGCTGATAGCGGTCGGGGAAATCTCGAAGTCGGTAAAAATCGCCGGCAGGCCGATGACGGCCAGCGAATTGAACAGATTGGAACCGATGACATTGCCCATCACCATATCCGGTTCACCCTTGCGGGCGCCGGCGACCGCGGCAGCCAGCTCCGGCAGCGATGTGCCCAGCGCGATAATGGTCAGACCGATGATCAATTCGCTGATGCCAAGCGCGGTGGCGATATTGACCGCGCCCCAGACCAGAATCTTGGAGCTGGCAATCAGCAGCAACAA
>JANTFI010000036.1 GCA_024763505.1 Gammaproteobacteria bacterium | reverse complement strand
AGCAGTAAATTCATGTGATACAGCTGAACAAATCAATGACGACTGGATAATGACCGGAAAATCACTTTTTGTTATTTTGGTGAAACATCCGGGCTAGCCCGAATATTGCACGAAGACGCTCAATTTATCGGGCATCTCCAAGAAATGTCCGGACTATATCAACGCAGCCGTTTGAGCGTGGTTTTTAGTCGCAATCCGAAAAACTGCAGCCAATTGCGCTGCGCAGGGCGCTCCGGCTCGGGCTGAATATTGAAATCGGCGGCGATTACGCGTGCATGCGGCAAGGCTTGCTGAATGGTCCGAATCAATGTCGCAGCGATTCCGGGTTGCGGCTTGTGACTAACCCAAAGCAGACTCAGTTTGATATTCAGATCGACGTAAACAATGCTGTCATCGTACGGCTTCAGGCAACGCTGCACTTCGATCAGGCAAGCCTGTTTGCCGGCCGCACTTTGCTGTTTCAGGCCCGGAATCAATAACATGAAATCACCATAGGCGCGGCCCTGGTCATCGCGCCTCGGCGCACGCGTCCACAGCGGGCTGGCGCTGTGCAATGCGCCGGTTTGCAGCGCCTTGGCTTCGCGCAGCGCGAGACGGTTCAGCTCAGCACTTTTTGCAGCCACCGGCTGATATCTCCAATTTCCTGCTCGCTGACGCCATGCTGCAGGCCGCGATACTCGTGCCATTCCAGCGCATAACCCTGCTGCTCCAGCCGCGCGCGCGACCGATAAGCCAGTTCGGGTTTGACCACCGAGTCACTGTCGCCATGCGCCATGAAGATTGGCACCGACTGGTTGGCGGTGGATTTTTCCGCCTCCAGCGTATCGGCCAGCGGCAGATAAGTGGATAACGCCATCAGCCCGGCCAGCGGTTTGTCGAAACGCAGACCGGTTTGCAGAACGATCGCGCCGCCCTGCGAAAACCCGGCCAGTACGATACGATTGGCGGCAATGCCCGCTTCGATTTGCTGATCGACCAGCCCGGCCAGCCAGTGCTGCGACTTGCGCACCCCGGCCTCGTCCTGTTGACTACCGATATCCATCGCCAGAATATCGTACCAGGCGCGCATCACGTAGCCATTGTTGATGGTTACCGGCATCATCGGTGCATGCGGGAAAATGAATTTGACCGAAAACGCAGGCGGCAATTGCAACGCCGGTACGATGGCTTCAAAATCATGCCCGTCGGCACCCAGGCCATGTAGCCAGATGACACAACGCTCGGCCTCGCCGGTTCCACTTTGCAAAATGATCGGTGTTTCGTTCATGGATATTTCTCACGCCAGCACGGTTTCGGCTGATTTTACGGTTAAAATGGGCGCGCTTTACACTGAAAACGACCCGGATAAAACATGACTCTGCGACAAAAGACCGCTCAATTGCTGGAACCCGATTCCGCCGATCGTCACCGCAACCACTGGATCAACTGGGCGCTGGTGACTTTGATTATACTCAATGTGGTGGCAATTACACTGGAATCGGAACCCGCCATCGAAGCACGCTATCATCTGGTTTTCTGGTATTTCGAAGTGTTTTCCGTGGTCATTTTCAGCATCGAATATCTGGCCCGGGTGTGGAGTCACATCGACTTGCAAAGCAGCATCGATCGACGCCCGTTGATCGGTCGTCTGAAATACATGATGACTCCGATCGCATTGATCGATCTGGTAGCGATCCTGCCCTTTTATCTCGGGCTTTATCTGGTTATGGACTTGCGTTTTTTGCGGGTACTGCGTTTGCTGCGGTTATTCAAGCTGACCCGTTATTCCCCGGCACTCAGCGCATTGCTGGATGTGGTTCAGCGCGAATCCGGCGCGCTGATCTCCGCGTTTGTGGTATTACTGATGATGCTGGTCATTTCCGCCAGCGGAATCCATTTGCTCGAAGGCAACGCCCAGCCCGAGGCGTTTGGCAGTATCCCCGATGCGATGTGGTGGTCGATCATCACGCTGACCACGGTCGGCTACGGTGATGTGGTGCCGATTACCCCGCTGGGTAAACTGTTTGGCGGCATCATCGGACTGATCGGTGTCGGCATGGTTGCATTGCCGGCGGCGATACTCGCCAATGGATTTGCTGAAAATATCAGTCAGCGGCGCAAGCGCTATGAGCGCTTCATCAAACATATTTTAAAGGATGGCAAGATTGACCAGCAGGAACGCTGGGAAATGGAAGAGCTGCGCAAAGAACTGGGACTGGAAGCGGATGAAACCATCGACTTGGTGGACAAAACCATCCGCTCGTCTCAAACCGTCAGCGACCTGAAATGCCCGCACTGCGGCAAGCCGGTTGCAGTGAAAAAACCATCCAAACAATAGAATCATGCAATCACAGGCTGATACGATTCTCAAACGATCGAACGATATTCATCTATGGATATTTTCTACCCGAACTTTTATACTCGATTGACCTCATTCTAAAAAACGGATTACTCACATGGGCTTCAAAGCATCTCAAAAACTCTTCATCCTACTCGGAATGATAACGTTGCTAAGCGCCTGTGCCTCCAGTGATGGCGAAGAATCCCGCGTAACAATCTCGGCAGGCGATACGATTATCCCGCTGAATGATTTACAGTACCAGTTACCTTTTGTAGTACAGGTAGCAGACTTGGATGGCGGCCCCGCCAATAACATTACCGTTTCCTTCAAGGCTAAAGTTATCACATACTCCAAAGGCGTCTATATCCATACCGATATCGATGGCGATGGCACCACCGATGAATGGGTGCGTAATGCTTCGGTTACCTGTAATGCTGAAGATGTCAACGGTAATGGCAAACTGGATGCCGGTGAAGATATCAACAGCAATGGAATTCTCGATCCGAAAACGCCAACAGTGACGGCGCTAACTTCTGAAACCCCCACATTGACCCCTGGCACATCCTACCTCATTACCGATGATAATGGATTTGGCTACTTCTCACTCACCTACCCCAAAGCTCAGGGCAGTTGGGTCACCGTGCAAATCACCGCCACGGCGGAAGATGGCCTTGCAGAAAACCGGGCCATGGATGAACAGCGATTATTCGTGGCGCTCAATGACCTCAAACCCAAGGATGATCCACCTGCTTTCGTCGTCAGCCCATATGGCACTTCAAGCAGTTGCACCGATACGCTGTAATCAGACCCAAAAAAACCGGCTTTCGCCGGTTTTTTTGGGTCTGGCTTGAATCATTTCACGGAGCCAGTCACTTCATCCGACTGGCCAAGGTTATCGACCCACGACAGTGTCACTGTGTCACCTTTATTGCCGGCAAATCTGAACGACAGATACGGGTTTTTCGATACCGCGCCACCCAGTGCAGCCTGCAGCACGGTTTTATCGCCAGAACGGGCAACCAGTTGCTGGATGTGATGAGCCGGAATCAGCTTGCCGGTTTTCTTGTTCTTGCGTAAACCGGTTTCCATCGGATGACTGATCAGTGCCTTGACCGTGACTACACCGTTTTTCGCTTTCGCGCGTAACTTGATTGTTTTCTTCATGTTTATTGCTCCTGTTATCCGCCACATCCACCGATAGTGACCTTGACTTCTTTCTTGCTGGCGTACAGTTTTCCAGCAGCCTTGACGACGGCAACCACGTTGCCGGTTTTACCCATCTTGATGCGGGTCGAGATGTAGGGCTCGGCGGCACTGAGTGCGAACACCGCCACCAGCGGATTGGCATTGGCTTCAGAAAGTATCGAGATCGATTCGACTCCGCTGATTGCACTGCTGACAGTAACCGGCACCACCGAGCCATTCTCGGCAATGTCCGGCGCCTTGATGGAAATCTCGTCTGACAGGCTGTATTCCGGGCTACCCATTGCAGTTGACAATGCTCCGGCACTGTCTTTCGCGGCGAATGCCGCAGACGGATAAGCGGCCAGCACACGTCCCGGCGCGAGCAGACCAGCCGTGGCCGCCAGCGTCACAGCACCTGCCGCGAGTGAGGATTTGAGTAAGGTTCTTCTATTCATATTGACCTCGTAAGGTGGTTAATGGTGCAACCGAGTGTAGCGACGGCAACTGAACCGAAAATGAACAACGCGAATGCAATCGTGACTTGTGTCTCACGCCGTCGAACAACATAATATTCATTTTTTATTGCAGACAGCCTCGTGTTCCGAACGCCTTACAGATTTCCCGTCCTTATCGCACTGGCACTACTGTTGACCGGCATGCTTTCGCTGTCTGCCTGTGGCAACAAGGGTCCGCTCACGCACAAGCCCGAAAGCACTGCTGCCAGCCGCTAACCTGATCGAGAATTATCTTGGATTATTTTGAATACCATGACGGCCAGTTGATGGCTGAACAAGTCCCTTTGCAACTGCTGGCCGAACAGTATGGCACGCCGCTGTATGTGTATTCGCGGGCCACACTGGAGCGTCACTGGAAAGCCTTCGACTCGGCGCTGGCCGATCATCCGCATCTGGTCTGTTACGCGGTCAAGGCCAATTCCAGTCTGGCGGTGCTGAATGTGCTGGCGCGTCTGGGCAGTGGTTTCGATATCGTATCGGCCGGTGAATTGAGGCGCGTGCTAGAGGCCGGCGGCGAAGCGGGCAAGGTGGTGTTTTCCGGGGTCGGCAAGCAGCCGCAAGAAATGCAACTGGCGCTGCAGCGTGGCATCCGCTGTTTCAATGTCGAATCGGAGCATGAGCTGGAAATGCTCAATGAAGTCGCCGCGCAGATGCAAACCGTGGCGCCGATTTCTTTTCGCGTCAACCCCGATGTCGATGCCAAAACCCATCCCTATATCTCGACCGGGTTGAAAGAAAACAAATTCGGTATCGATTTTAATGAGGCAGAGCGCATTTACCGCAAGGCGCAGGCGATGGCGCACGTCGATATTCACGGCATCGATTGTCATATCGGTTCGCAATTAACCGAACTGTCGCCTTTTGTCGATGCACTCGATCGTCTATTGTCGCTGATCGAGCGCCTTGGCGAACACGGTATCCAGCTGCGTCACATCGATCTCGGAGGCGGGCTTGGCGTTCGCTACAATGAAGAATCCCCGCCGCTGCCCGCTGAATGGGCGGCAGCACTGAAAGACCGGCTCAGCCGCTTCGATGGAGAAATCCTGATCGAGCCCGGCCGTGCCATCGCAGGCAACGCCGGTATCTTGCTGACCCGGGTGATCAGCCTGAAAAAAACCGATCATAAGAATTTTGCCGTCATCGATGCGGCGATGAATGACTTGATGCGCCCAGCGCTGTATCAGGCGTGGCAAAATATCGTTCCAGTGTCACAATACAGCGAAGTCGCCGCAGAAACCTACGACGTGGTCGGGCCGATCTGCGAAACCGGTGACTTCCTCGGCAAGGATCGACAACTGGCGATCAGCCCCGGCGATTTACTGGCCGTTCGCACTTCCGGCGCCTATGGCTTCACCATGAGTTCCAACTACAACACGCGCCCGCGCGCGGCCGAAGTGATGGTCGATGGTGACCAGAATTTCCTGATTCGCCCGCGTGAACAATTCGAAGACTTGATCCGCGGCGAAACGCTGCTGCCGGCATGAAGCTGAAATTCACCAAGATGCATGGTCTCGGCAATGACTTTATGGTCATCGATGGCATCCATCAGCAGGTCTCGCTGAGCCCGCAACAAATTGCCGTCTGGGCCGACCGCCATACCGGTATCGGCTTCGATCAATTACTGCTGGTTGAATCTCCGACCTCTGACGCCGCCGAATTCCGCTACCGCATCTTCAATGCCGATGGCGGTGAAGTCGAGCAATGCGGCAATGGCGCGCGCTGTTTCGCCCGTTTCGTTCGCGCCAGAGGCTTGACCCGATCGGACATCATCCCGGTCGAAACCAGCACCGGCCTGATCACCCTGAAAATGATCGATGGCCGCCGGGTCGAAGTGAACATGGGCATCCCCGATTTCGAGCCTGCGCATATCCCGATTGACTGTAAGCGCCAACAGCAGCAATACCAACTCGATATCGACGGCCAGCCGGTATGTTTCAGCGCAGTGTCGATGGGCAATCCCCATGCCGTATTGCAAGTGGACGATATCGATAGCGCGCCGGTTGAAACGCTCGGCCCGGCACTGGAGTCGCATCCGTTTTTTCCGCAACGGGTCAATGTCGGCTTCATGCAAGTTATCAATCGCAGCGAATTTCGGCTACGCGTATTCGAGCGCGGGGTCGGCGAAACCCGCGCCTGCGGCAGTGGTGCCTGTGCCGCGATGGTAGCCGCAAGGCAACTCGACCTGCTCGATGAATATGCCACTGGTCGGTTAACCGGGGGTGATTTACAGCTGCAGTGGCAAGCCGCAGGCAAGCCGGTTATGATGACCGGCGACACCGCAGAGGTGTTCGAAGGAGTAATCGATATATGACTAAAAATACCCGTGTTAAACCTGTCGAGGACGACGGGATGGATGAAAACCTGGTGATGGAATACCTCAAACAGAATCCGGACTGCCTGCAAAATCACCCCGAAATTCTATCCCGGATGACCCTGCCACACGAAAGCGGCAGCGCGGTTTCACTGGTGGAAAGACAAATCAAGGTATTGCGTGATAAAAACCTGCATTTGAAAAACCAGCTCACCGAGCTGATCCATATCGCTCGTGAAAACGAAGAATTAAGCCAGCGTTTTCATCGTTTGTCGCTGGAGTTGATGGCCGGCGAGCATTTGCATGATGTCATCGCCATGACCCATGACCAGATTGGCACATTTTTCTACACCGATTACGTCGGTTTCTGTTTTGACGATACACTGGCCGGTAAACTCAAGGGGCTGGAAAAAACTGTACTCGATGCCGATAATAAACATGCCGGCAAATTAAAAAAATGGATGAAAGCACGCAAGCCCGTGTTTGGCCCCTTCGATCCGGGGCTGAAAAAACTGTTGACCGGCGAGCAAGGCCAGTTGACCTCTTTTGTGCTGATACCGCTATATCACACCTCCGATTTCGGCTTTCTGGTTCTCGGCAGCAAAAGCCGCGACCGTTTCGTCGATGGCATGGGCACGGTATTTCTGACCCAGCTCGGCGAACTGGTTAGCAGCAAACTCAAGCTATATCTGGCATAGCCCCGATCACCGCATCACGATTTTTTACGCGCCCGCGGATGCGCCTGATCGTAGACCTGGGCCAGATGCTGAAAATCCAGATGGGTGTAAACCTGAGTGGTGCTGATATCGGCATGCCCGAGTAATTCCTGCACAGCACGCAAATCGGCGCTCGACTCCAGCATATGGGTGGCAAAAGAATGACGTAGCACATGCGGTGAAATCTTCATCCCCGCTGCGCGTTGTGCGATCAGCCGGTCGAGCCGGCTCTGAATCGAGCGATGCGACAGCCGCCGCCCCTGCCGACTGAGAAACAGTGCGGCTTCATCCGCCTGACGGGTAAATTTCCGACGCACATCCAGCCAGCGCTGCACAGCGTCGATCGCTTTGCTGCCAACCGGCAGGTAGCGGGTTTTGCGGCCCTTGCCGGTCACCACCAGTTGCCGCTGGCGCAGGTCGATACTGCCCAGATCCAGAGAAGCCAATTCAGCTAGACGCAAACCGGAAGAATACATCAATTCGAACATCGCCAGATCGCGCCGGGTCAATTCATCATCGTCCACATGATGTTGCAGCAATTGTCCGATTTGCTCAGCATCGCAGGTTTGCGGTAATTTTTTTTCGGATTTCGGCGCTCTCACATCCTGCGCCGGATTTTTACCCACCCGACCCTGGCGCAATAAATATTGATAAAAGCTGCGAATCGCCGACAGGCTGCGCTGAATACTGCTGCCTTTTTTACCCTGTCGAAATTGCTGTGCGGCAAAGGCGCTGACATGCCGGTATTCAGCCTGCTCCCAGTCTGCGACTTGCTGCACGCCAAGAAATTCTCCGAACAGCTCGAGATCATGCCGGTAATGACGGATGGTCAGGGGCGAATAGAATTTTTCCTGCGCCAGCATTTGCAGAAATTGCTGTAACGTTGTTTCTGTTATCAATTCGCCTGAATCCTCTCACTTGCCTTACCAACTCTAAATATGCCTGCAGCCGCTCATGGAGACAAGCCCTTTGCGATTGCGGATCGGCTATGGTTTAACTGAAAATCCATTGATTTCTTACTACTATCAGAACACTGCATAGAGCGGATGATTTTTTAAATGAATAACCCCCTGTTCGATCAACGCAAAGTCAAATCCAATGACATCGTCAATGGTCTGGCACGGCGTGATATTTTCGACAGCAAGGGCACCCTGCTGGTCAAGGAGGGCACACGCATCAGCGAAGTGCATTATCAGCGCATGCGCGAAGAAGGACTGATTCAGGAAGACCTCCATAAAAAATCTGATCAGGGCAACAAGCTCGATATCAATTTTGTAAGTAGTCATTCATTGCATGGCCGCCTTGACAACATCATTCTGAAATTCATGCACTTGCAAAAAAACCTGATCGAGGCGACCCGGTCGGATGAGCAATTTCGCCAGCAACTCGATGACATCATCACTCGCCTGCTTGAGCTGTGCGACGAGAATATCTTTCAGGTGCTGGGCGAACTGTATCTCGCTGATTTGTCAAATTACAACTTCATCAAGCCATTGTATGTATCTGCTTCACTGACCGAACTGATCAAGCGTTATAACGATTACAAACCCGAAGACTCGATTGACGCCAAGAAACGACACCATCTGTTATACGCGGCGCTACTATATAACATCGGCCTGCTCAAGCTCGAACGCAATATCTATTCGGAAAGTCGGCAGTTATCGCCTGAAGAGAAACAGGTTTTACGGGTCAATTACCCGACGGAAAGCATCCGTTTGCTCAAGCTGGCCGGCATCGAAGATGGGCTCACCGTCGAGGTTGTCAAACAACATAATGTCGCCGCCAGCAACCCCTCGTTTGCCGCCCTGTTGTTACGCACGCCATTTATTTACAGCGGTATCGCCATGCCGCAGTTTATACATCGAAATCAGCAGAATCTTTGCAACCCCTGCCGCGAATTCGCCATCATGTTTACCAAAAAAAAACTCGACCCGATCCTCGGCGGTCTATTCCTGAAAATTAACGGATTGGTACCGGTCGGCTCCATCATGCAATTTGACAGTCGCGAAAAGGCCATCGTCATAGAAGGACCCGGCAGCGACAATATTTCTTCTTCGCGCCTGCGTATTCTCACCAACAAAACGGGCATGCAACTGAGTCGCCCCGGCGATACCTTCTTTCTGCATAAAACCCTTCTCAAGCAAAAAGGGCTGGCCGACCACCATCAGTTTGCGTGGAACAAGTTTGCCCCGTTTGTGATGTGGGAACGCTAGCCAACCGAAAACAAGATTATCCTCGGTCAGGCAAAACGAATATTACAAAAACCAATACTGCTTAGAGCCAGAAAAAAGTTTCGTTACGGAACTGATTCTGCTTAAATCCCTGCCATCCGATTTAACCCGACCGAGGTCATCATGGCAGTACACGTGGCAACCCATCCGCTGATTCAACACAAACTTGGCATCATGCGAAAAGAGGGCATCAGCACCAAGAGCTTTCGCGACCTGGCCAGTGAAGTCAGCATGCTGCTGACCTATGAAGCCACCACCGATCTACCCACCGAAACCACCACTATCGACGGCTGGGCCGGCCCGGTCGAAGTGAAGCAAGTGAAGGGCAAAAAAGTCACCATCGTCCCCATCTTGCGTGCCGGCATGGGTATGCTGGATGGATTGATCGAACTGATCCCGAGCGCACGCATCAGCGTGGTCGGGCTGTACCGCAATGAAGAAACGCTGCAACCGGTACCCTATTTTGAAAAACTGGTCACTGATATCGACCAGCGCATGGCCCTGATCGTCGATCCGATGCTGGCGACCGGTGGCTCGTTTATCGCCGCGGTCGACATGGTGAAAAAAGCCGGCTGCAAGCAGATTAAGGGATTGTTTCTGGTCGCAGCGCCGGAAGGCATCGAAGCCGTGCAACAGGCTCACCCGGATGTCGATATTCACATCGCCGCAGTGGATGACCGTCTCAACGAACAAGGTTATATCTTGCCTGGCCTCGGCGACGCCGGCGACAAGCTGTTCGGCACCAAATAAAAAAACCACCTTTCTCCAACAAGAAAAAAGGGCTACTCCATGAATGACACTCCCACTCAATCCGCCGCGCACAATGCACTGGTCGGTGCGCAAATGCTGTTTGTCGCATTCGGCGCGCTGGTGCTGGTGCCGATACTGACCGGTCTCGACCCCAACGTGGCACTGTTTACCGCCGGTATCGGCACGCTGATCTTTCAACTGGTAACCAAGCGTCAAGTGCCGATTTTTCTGGCTTCGTCTTTTGCTTTTATCGCACCAATTATCTACGGCGTGCAAACCTGGGGTATCGCCTCGACCCTGTCTGGCCTGTTTGCCGCGGGGCTGCTGTATATCCTGTTGAGCGGACTAATCTTTATCAAGGGTCGGCAAATCATCGACCGCTACCTGCCACCTGTGGTGGTCGGGCCGGTGATCATCGTCATCGGTCTCAGTCTGGCGCCGGTCGGCATCAATCTGGCACTCGGTAAAACCGGCGATGGCGCGGCCGAACTGGTCACCCATGACACCGCAGTCACCATTTCGATGATCACGCTACTGGCGACGGTGCTGACTTCACTACTCGGGCGCGGGTTGTTCAAACTGGTACCGATTCTGGTCGGCATCATCGTTGGCTATGTCACATCATTGCTATTTGGTATCGTCAATCTGGATGCAGTCGGCACGGCGGCATGGTTTGCCATTCCCAATTTCACCGCGCCGGAATTCAACCTGGAAGCGATTCTGTTTATTGTGCCAATTGCGATTGCACCGGCGATTGAACATGTCGGGGATATCGTTGCCATCAGCGCGGTCACCGGCAAGGATTACGTCAAAAAGCCGGGGCTGCATCGTACATTGCTCGGTGACGGACTGGCGACCTCCAGTGCTGCTCTGTTCGGTGGCCCGCCCAATACTACCTATTCGGAAGTCACCGGTGCGGTTGCGTTGACCAAATCCTTCAATCCGGTGATCATGATCTGGACCGCAGGTTTCGCCATCCTGCTGTCTTTTTCCGGTAAAACCGGCGCATTGCTGTCCAGTATTCCAACCCCGGTAATGGGTGGCATCATGACCTTGATGTTTGGCGCGATCGCCGCGGTCGGCATGAATACGCTGGTGCGTTCCGGTGAAAATCTGGCTGAAACGCGTAACATGATCATCGTTTCGCTGGTGCTGGTATTCGGGCTTGGCGGTATGTCACTAGGCATCGGTGAATTCACCCTGAAAGGTATCGGCCTGGCCGCGATTGTAGCCATTTTGCTGAACCTGATCCTGCCGCAGGACAAGACCGAAGAAAAAATCAGTATCTAGTAGAGCTAGCTGGATGGTTGGCGGTGGCAGCTTCTGGCGCCGCCATCCGGAGTCGTCATTTACACTCAGGCTTTCTGCAATCCTAACCATCGTGCCAGCCTGCGCTTGGGCATGATGATAATCACATTACCCAGCAGTACCAGTGCGACGCCAATGATCGAACCGCTGCTCCAGTGGTAATCCTCAAACAGGGTAGAAATACCCAGCGCCACCAATGGAAACAGCACCATGGTGTAGGCTGCCTTTTCCGGACCGATGCGCCCGAGTAATGTCAGATAACTGCCAAATGCCAGCACCGACCCGAACAGCGACAGATACAGCAGCGACAGCGCATACGGCAGACTGGCTTCAAACGCGACCGCCTTGCCCTGCAACAGAGCCACGATAAAAAGTGTCAGCGAACCATAGGCCATGCCGTAGGCATTGCTTTGAATCACCGGCAAATGACGCTGCTGGTTATAAGCCGAAATGATATTGCCAAGTGACGCGACATAGGTGCCGAGCAGGCTCAGAATCATCCCTGTCACTGCGCCGTTATCGAGATTGAAGTCATGGATTTCGGGCGCGAAGATCAGGCTGATGCCCACCAGTCCGCACAATGCGCCGAGCAGTACCAGCAGGCTGCTGGGTTTGCGCAGAAAGATTGCTCCATTGATGATATTCATCAATACGATGGTGGAGAAAATCACTGCAATCAAGCCACTGCTCAGGGTCGCGGTAGCATGATAAACCAGCAGATAATTGAAGCAGAACAGAAAGATACCCTGCACCGCCATCCAGCCATGCTGTGACCTCGAAAATCGCAGTGGCAATGCGCGCACAAAACACCAGCCAAACAGAATCAGTGCCGCCAGCCCGAATCGATAAGCAATGGACAAGGCCGGATCGACTTCGCCGAGCTGAAATTTGATCGCGAAAAAGGTCGAACCCCAGATAAAAACCGCAGAAAAATACAGGCTGGCTGAATGCTGAATCATGGCTGTAGCGAAAAATTGCTGTTTTCCGTAGTAAAAAAAATCAGTATCGAGGCCAGCGCCAGCCAGCCGACCATCAACAGAAACCCCTGCTGATAGGCGGTCGCGGAATATAAGCGCACACCATCCGACACAGCGCCCTGCCAGTGCCGGTCGAGCATCCAGCCGACTGCAGGCTGCATCAACATCGGCCCGGTCATGACCCCCATATTGACCACGCCGGACACGGTGCCCGCCAATTGCGGGGGAACCGACTCCTTGGCAAAAGCGAAACCGACGATCATGCAGCCGGAAAAGAACCCATTCAGCAGTAATAGCGTCACCAGCCACTCGCCGGGCATGCGCGGCCACAGCGCAATGGCTGACCAACCCAGCAACAGCAGCAGCAGGCCCACCCGGTACAAGGGATTGCGTTGACCCAGCCGGTCAGACAAGCCGCCAAAAACCGGGCCGCCAATTGCCCAGGCGACGAGCATGGCTGAACAGATAGCCGCCGCATCAGTGCCGGAAAAACCATGCAATGTGGTCAGAAAAGGCACGCCCCAAAGACCTGCGAAGGCCAGAATGCTGCCCACCACAGCGCCCGGAATCAGCGACAACAGCCAGGTATTGCGATATTGAAAGACTTGTTTCAAGCCCGGCAACACTTGCTGCCAGGCCTTACCCGCAGGCTTAGTGTCGGTTGACTTGACGTGACTGAGATAGCCACACTCGGCCGGGTCATCACGCACCCATAGCCAGATTACCAGCGCAATCACCAGAGGAAACACCGCCGAACCCGCCATCACCGGCCGCCAGCCATACTGTTCAACCAGTAGACTTAAAGGCACGCCGGCAAACACTGCCCCGATAATTCCGATAAACAGCGCCATACCGGTTGCCAGCGCATACTGTCGCGGCACGAACCAGTGGCTGGCCAGTTTCAGCATGCCAACAAAGGCGACCGCGACCGAGCCGCCAATCAAAAACCGGCCGGCCGCTGCCAGTGCCAGATGATCAGCCAGAGCGAAACCCAGACTGCCCAGCGCAGCAATCAGTGCGCCCGTGGCCAGTAAACGACGCGGCCCCCACAGGTCCGCCAGAATACCGGTCGGAATCTGCATCGCCACATAACTGTAAAAATAAAACGCCGATAAATTTCCCAGCGCCGAGGCGGACAGCATAAAATCTGCACTGATTTGCTCGGTCATGACCGCTGGAGCGACTCGCTGGAAAAAGGCATACAGATACAGCGCCGCCCCGGCCCCCCAGACAAACCAGGCCAGTCGAGCGGGAGGATAAACGGCAGACGTCATGAGCAATTCGGTCGAAAGGTTAAAAGGTCAATTACATTGCCATAAATCGGAAACTACGGCTCTAATTGCTACTTATATTCTTAGAGATATCGCCAAGACGGCTTCCAAGCCACTATCTGCTTCGTTATGATAAGCGCGGCTTCATAAAACAAGGATTACTTCGATGAAACTTTCGATTCGCATCTGGCTGATGAGCTTAGTGCTGACCGCATGCGCCAGCGCGCCACCGGTCGCAACCAACAGCCGTCCGGACTGGGTCAACAACCCCGGCGATCTGGTCGTTGGCAAGTGCGGCACGCATATTCGTGGCCTGACCGCTCAAGAGCAATGCGCCTATAAAAACGGATTGACCTATATCGCGATGTCGAAAGGTGTATCGGTAGACGTGGCCGGCAGCATGACGATGCGCCAGCGTTCCACCCAGAGCAGCGGCAAGAGTTATGGCGAACTGGAATCGAGCATCAAGATCGACGAAAAAAATATCAGGATCGAAGCCGAAGTGGTTGATAAATGGCATGACCGGATCAGCGACATGATGTATGTACTGATCCGCGAGAAATAAACGCAAACCTGTTCGACTGCGGCAAGCCGCGGCCGGGCTATTTTGCCTTTTTTGCCTGCTTGCCTTTTTTGCCCTTGTCTTCGTTTGATTGGCTGTCGAACGCAGCCAGCAAGTCTTCATCCAGTGCAGGAATCTCGTCCCGATCTTCACTACCCAGCGCTTCGAGCTTTTTGTCTTGCTCGAGGCAGACTTCGTGCAGAGCGCGAATACTGGCCACCAGTTCAGCCGCTTTCTCGACCAATTCCTGTTGCGTCTTCAGCTTGGCTTCCAGCTCTGTTTTCTCTTTGCCGAGCTGTTTGACCCTGGCCTCGGCCTGAGTCCTCAGCTTGGCTTCATCCATTTTCTGTTTTTTCAGATTCTTCAGCTTTTTCACCACATTTTCCGGTGAATCAGCCAGCGCCTTGGAAATCGCTTTCAGCTTGTTTTGCTTGTCAACCACGTCGGCCTTGGCTTTTTTGACCGCGTCGTTGCTTTCGCGGCGGGCGATTTCCAACGCCCGTTCAGCGGCTTCGCGTGCCTTTTCGGCCAGCGCAATCTGGGCCTCGGCTTCAGCTCTGGCCTTGTCACTGGCCTCGACCCGGTTATTCATTTCCACCAGTTGCTGTGCCGTCTTTTCCTCCATTTGGGAAACTCGCTCATCCGCTTCCTTGGAACGCTGAATCGCACTGTCCAGGGCCGCTTTCAATTCTTCCGAGCTACATTCCGTGTCCAGACCCAGTGCTTCAGTTGCAGCGCCCATTAATAACTGTTTGCTGAGCGCAAGGTCTTTCCATACTTTCAGCTGAAGGTCGGTATCGGCTATCACTATTTTCCTCAAAGGTCAAAAAAATCGGGCGCGTACTTTATCATAGTCAAAACAGAATTGCTGCATTTTTTTACATCAATGCAGTATTGCAAACGGGCAGGAGTTTTTGTTCGAAAAAGACAATTCTCGCCGATGCTTTGCGTAGTCGCCAGTCACGACCCTGACGCAGCGTGAATCGGCGTGGAATCCGGGTTAGTCTGGATACGGTGTAGAGATGCCGGAAGGTTGTTCGCCTCAGTGCAATATCCGCCCTAGTGGCATTTGTCCGGGGTCAAGTTTTTATTCAGGCGCTTGCCATGCTTGTAACCTTTCCAGTACGCCTGCTTGGCTTCGGCCTGAAATGGTTGCGGCATTTTCGCAATCACTTCATTGAAGTCGCGGGTGACGACTTTTTTATCACCGCAAAATTTGCGACGAAAGGCCAGCTGGCCGGTCAACTCTGCCAGGCGCAGGTGGCGTAGTTTCGGGTCTACCTTTGGCTCGACCTTTTTCTGCACCTGGGCTTTTTTTTCTTCGTCACTCTTGTCCGTTGTGTCTTCGACCTTTTGCTCTGCCAGGTTTCTGGATTGCGTCAAGCGCTCGCACTCATCCGCCGATAACAGTTTTTCCTCAGCCTTGCTTTTGTCAAAACCCAGTTGAAAGGCATCGCGCATCCGATTTTGCACTTCGGCAGGTACTTTTTGAACGCGTGCGGTAAATTCGGCCAGCACATCGGCCTGCCCACACTGCAGCCGCGAATAACTTAATTTACCCAGGGTGCGCGATAAATTGACAATGGTTGAAGCCGCCGATTCGGCTTGTGCCTGATTCGCTGACGCATCGGCATTTTCATTAACGGCCTGATTATTATAAGCCTCTACAGCCTTGTCGATGATTGAAATAATCGAGTTGAGCCCTTGATCTTCCAATGCTTGTACCGAGCCCGATGCGAACCACTGGAGCGCAATCAGGAGGAAAACGATTTTTTTCATGGATGGTAGTACCTGATGTTATCTGTTTTTTTCTGTCTCGAACCCAGCCCGAGCATTCTTTGCTGGCTGCAACGGGACGCTGATTTCCATTAAATCACTTTTACGCTCTTTCATCCATAAAACCCCGTGCAACTGCGAGAATCATACTACCCGATTTATATTTTCAATACAGACTATTTACAAAAAATGCCCGCATCCGCCGTTGAATCGATTGCCTTAGACCAATCCGGAAGATACCGTAAACCAGAAAACAATAATCGGTTTTACAAGCAACCTGGAGGATGACCCATGACCCGCAGCGAACAGATTGAAGCGCTCCGTCAGGACTGGTCCGGCAATGCAAGATGGGCAAATGTGCGGCGAGATTACAGCGCCGATGATGTGGTCCGTCTTCGCGGCTCGGTACAACCCGAACATACGTTGGCCAAGCGTGGTGCTGACAAACTGTGGAATTTGATCAACGGGAAGGCCAGCAAGGGCTATGTCAATTGCCTCGGTGCGCTGACCGGCGGTCAGGCCTTGCAGCAGGCCAAGGCGGGCATCGAAGCGATTTACCTGTCTGGCTGGCAAGTCGCGGCAGACGCCAACACCTCCGAAACCATGTACCCGGACCAATCGTTATATGCCTACGACTCGGTACCGACGGTGGTTCGCCGCATCAACAATACCTTCAAGCGCGCCGACGAAATCCAGTGGTCACGTGGCATCGATGAAACGTCGGATGAGTTTATCGATTACTTTTTGCCGATCGTGGCCGATGCCGAAGCCGGTTTCGGTGGCGTACTGAATGCCTTCGAACTGATGAAAAACATGATCGCCAGTGGCGCATCCGGCGTGCATTTCGAAGACCAGCTGGCGGCGGTCAAGAAGTGCGGACATATGGGCGGCAAGGTATTGGTGCCAACGATGGAGGCGGTGCAAAAACTGGCCGCAGCGCGACTTGCCGCCGATGTCATGGGGGTGCCGACGCTACTGCTGGCGCGCACCGATTCCGAAGCCGCAAGCCTGATTACCTCGGATGCCGACCCCTCCGATGCGCCTTACCTCACCGGCGAGCGTACCGCCGAAGGCTTCTTCGTCACCAGGCCGGGGTTGGAGCAGGCAATCTCTCGCGGCGTCGCCTACGCGCCTTACGCCGATCTGGTGTGGTGCGAAACCGGCAAGCCGGACCTCGGTTTTGCCCGCGAATTCGCCGAAGCTGTGCGAGCGGAGAGCCCCGGGCAATTACTCGCCTACAATTGTTCGCCCTCGTTCAACTGGAAGAAAAATCTTGACGACAAAACCATCGCCGAGTTTCAGGACAAGCTGTCCGAAATGGGCTACAAGTATCAATTCATCACCCTCGCCGGTATCCATAGCATGTGGTACAACATGTTCGATCTGGCGCATGATTATGCGCAGGGCGAAGGCATGCGTCATTATGTCGAAAAGGTGCAACAACCCGAGTTCGCCGCTGCGGATCGGGGCTATACCTTTGTCGCCCACCAGCAGGAAGTTGGCGCTGGTTATTTCGATGATGTCACAACCACCATTCAGGGTGGCAGTTCATCGGTGACGGCGCTGTCCGGTTCGACCGAAGAAGAGCAGTTTTAAGCCGCCGCTGCCACCGTCGCCATGTCTGCCAGCCCGGTCCTGCCGATTCCCCGTCTGGAAGCAGAAGCACGGCAAATTGCCGCAACCATTTTGCAGGGATTCGACCGCCATTATCGCATCTTCCTGCTCATCACACGCGGTGCCCGGGCGCGTTTCGAAACCCATGACTGGCGTGCCGCCAACCGGGCTTCACGGCAGCGAATCACACTCTACAGCCAGCGCGTACGCGAGTGCATGCAGTCTCTGCGTGAGCAATTCCGGTTTGAGTATTGCGACGAAACTCTGTGGCAGCAGGTCAAGATCGAATATATCCATTCACTGTATCAGCATCAGCAACCGGAACTGGCAGAAACCTTTTTCAATTCGGTATTCACCTCTCTGTTTCATCGACGCTATTATCATAATCGTCATATTTTCGTGCGTCCCGGCCTGTCCACCGAATATCTCGAAGATGATGAGCAACAAACCTATGTTGGCCTGTATCCGACCCGCGATGGTTTGACCCGCTGCATCCGCTCGATACTGCAGCAAACCCGGCTGTCATTGCCGTTTGAAGACTTTCACCGCGATGTGCGGCAACTGGTCTGTCGCATCAAGCGCCAGATTTTACCCGGACTTTCATTACGCAAACATTTCCAGATACAGGTGCTGAACAGTCTTTTTTATCGCAACAAGGCGGCTTACCTCATCGGCAGAGGGGTCAATGGTGAGCAGATGATTCCGTTTGCCATTCCACTGCTGAACAATGAAAAAGGGGCCATCTATGTCGATGCACTGGTGCATGAACCGAATGACATCACCAGCCTGTTCAGTTTCGCGCGCAGTTATTTCATGGTCGACACGGCCACGCCGTCGGCAATTGTCGACTTTCTGATGCATTTGCTACCGGCAAAATCAAAGGCCGACCTGTACACCGCCATCGGCTTGCAAAAACAGGGCAAGACCGAGTTTTATCGCGATTTTCTGCACCACCTCAAACATTCCTCCGACCAGCTCGAAATCGCGCCCGGCATCAAGGGCTTGGTGATGACGGTATTCACGCTGCCGTCTTATCCGTATGTGTTCAAGGTCATCAATGACCATTTTGCTCCGCCGAAAAAAACCACCCGCGAGCGGGTCAGACAGAAATACCAGATCATCAAAATGCACGACCGGGTCGGACGTATGGCAGACACGCTGGAATATTCCTACGCCGCATTTCCGCTGGATCGTATTTCCGCGCAATTGCTGCAGGAGCTGGAGCAAAAGATTCCATCCAGTCTGGAAATCGAAAACGGCCAACTGATCATTCGTCACCTGTATATCGAACGCCGGTTGACTCCGCTCAACCTTTTTCTGGCGCAAAATCAAGGCACACAATCCAGCGCAGTGATGCTGGAATACGCGCAAGCGATCAAGGATATGGCCGCAGCCAATATCTTTCCCGGTGATTTACTGTTAAAAAATTTCGGCGTCACCCGACATGGCCGGGTTATCTTTTACGACTATGATGAAATCGAATTCATGACCGACATGAAATTCCGTGATATTCCGCAACCCCAGACGCCGGAGCAGGAAATGGCATCCGAGCCCTGGTATGCGATCGGAGAGCGCGATGTTTTTCCGCAGGAATTCATTCAATTCATCAGCGGCGACCCGGTTTTTCGTCAACTGTTGCAACAGCATTACCGCGAATTATTCGACCCGCAATTCTGGCGTTCGCTGCAGCAGGATATTCGCCAACACCGCTACCATGATATCTTCCCTTATGCTGCCGAAAAACGGTTTCAGCTTGTATTTGCAAACTCGGAACGCTGCCCATGAATCAGCCGGATTTCAAAACCGCCGACCTCTGTGATGAATGGGTCGATGAACTACAAATCGTCGAACCCGGATTCCGCCATTTTGGCGGGCATCAAAAATTCTGTGGAGAAATCTCCACCGTCCAGTGCTACGAAGATAACTCCAAGGTGCGCCAGCAATTGTCCACCCCCGGCCGCGGGCGGGTGCTGGTGGTGGATGCCGGTGGCTCACGACGTTGCGCCATGCTCGGCGATTTGCTGGCCGCGATGGCGATTCAAAACGGCTGGAGCGGGGTCATCATGCACGGGTTGATTCGTGACAGTGACGATATCCGGCAAATGCCGATCGGCGTAATGGCACAGGGCACACACCCGAAAAAAAGTGACAAGCGAGGCCTCGGGGATATCGATGTTCTCGTCAATTTTCACGGCGCCCACTTCACCCCGGGGCACTGGGTTTACGCCGACCACGATGGCATTCTTGTGGCAGCACAGAAATTAACCTGATGCTGAAAACATTTTCTGATAGCGAATGTTTGACAAAAAGATTTGATAACCGTGTTGACTCTTTCAGTTCAGCGGCGCGGTAACCGTTAATTTTTCGAACAATAATAATGTGGAGAGGATGATGAGCAAGTATGACGAAATCTACCGCCAATCGATCGATGATCCGGAAACCTTCTGGGGCAATGCCGCCGAGGATTTGCACTGGCATAAAAAATGGGACAGAGTGCTCGACCCCGATGCCAAACCGGTGCCACGCTGGTTTGTCGGTGGTGAAATTAATACCTGCTACAACGCCGTTGATCGACATGCCGACTCACCGATCGGCGATCAGGCCGCGATCATATACGACTCTCCTGTCACCGACAGCAAACAGGTCATCAGTTATAAGGAATTACAGCAGCGGGTTGCCCGCTTTGCCGGGGTGTTGAAAAATCATGGCGCGAAAAAAGGGGACCGGGTCATCATCTACATGCCGATGATTCCGGAAGCCGCCATTGCCATGCTCGCCTGCGCCCGGCTCGGGGTGATTCACTCGGTCGTATTCGGTGGTTTTGCCGCCAATGAACTGGCGACCCGCATCGACGACGCCAAACCGGATATCATCGTCTCGGCCAGTTGCGGCATCGAACCGGGGCGCATCGTCGAGTACAAACCATTGCTCGATGAAGCGATCGAACGAGCCCGCCACAAAGTCGGCTGCAGTATCCTGAAGGCACGCAAGCAAACGCCAGCCAACATGATCGAAGGTCGTGATTTTGACTGGGATCAGGAAGAACAAAATAGTGAACCGGCGGATTGCGTGCCGGTCGCCGCCACCGACCCGCTGTACATCCTCTACACCTCCGGCACTACCGGACAACCGAAAGGCATCATCCGTGACAATGGCGGACACGCCGTGGCGATGTTGTGGTCGATGAAAAATATTTACGATACCAATGCCGGCGATGTGTACTGGGCGGCCTCCGATGTCGGCTGGGTGGTCGGCCACAGTTATATTGTGTATGCCCCGCTGCTCAAGGGTTGCACCACCGTACTGTATGAAGGCAAGCCAGTCGGTACACCGGACCCCGGCGCCTTCTGGCGCGTTATCAGCGAACACAAGGTGAAGACCCTGTTCACAGCACCCACCGCGTTTCGTGCAATCAAGAAAGAAGACCCGAACGGTGATTACATCCACCCATACAATCTCGATTGCCTGCAGGCCTTGTTTCTTGCTGGGGAACGCTGCGACCCGGATACCCTGTTCTGGGCACGTGACAAACTCGATATTCCGGTAGTCGATCACTGGTGGCAAACCGAAACCGGCTGGGCCATTGCCGCCAACCCGCTTGGCATCGAACCGTTACCAGTCAAGGCCGGTTCACCGACGGTTGCGATGCCAGGGTACGAGGTTCGCATCCTGTCGGATGAAGGCGAGGAAATGCCCGCCGGGGCAATGGGTAACATCGTGATCAAGCTGCCGATGCCACCGGCCTGTTTGCCGGGCTTATGGGGCAATGAACAACGCTTCATCGATACCTACCTGTCCCGATACCCCGGTTATTACCTGACCGGGGATGCCGGTTACCAGGATGATGACGACTATCTGTGGATCATGAGCCGAACCGATGATGTCATCAATGTGGCCGGACACCGGTTATCGACCGGGCAAATGGAAGAAGTCTTGTCCGGCCATCCCGATATCGCGGAATGCGCGGTGATCGGTGTCGCCGATGAACTGAAAGGGCAACTACCTCTGGGATTACTGGTTTTGAAAGCCGGCGTCGATCGGGCGCAGCAAGAGATCGTGCATGAACTGGTACAGCGTGTGCGCGAGCAGATTGGTCCGGTCGCCGCCTTCAAACAAGCGGGCATCATCGCGCGGCTGCCAAAAACCCGTTCCGGTAAAATCCTGCGCGGCACCATGGTCAAGATTGCCAATGGCGAAGATTGGAACATGCCGGCCACCATCGATGATCCGGCGATACTCGATGAAATCAACGAAGCGCTAAAAAGTCTCGGTTATGCCGGATGAAGCATGAAGTTACGATTCACTGTGCCAACCGGCGCAGTGAATCGTTAAAAATCTTCCGCCTCGATTTCCAGATACGCCTGACTGATGGTTTTGCCAAGTAACGCATCGACTTCTTCCCAGCCCTGATAGGCCTGCAGTTTTTCGGCCACTCGCGGCTTCATTTCATAGTCAGTCATATCCTCGTCAAA
>JANTFI010000035.1 GCA_024763505.1 Gammaproteobacteria bacterium | reverse complement strand
GCTGCACTGGACAAGGTCGGACTGTTGAACAAGGAAAAATCCATGCCGATCACCCTGTCGGGTGGTGAGCAGCAGCGAGTCGGTATCGCAAGAGCGGTTGTCCACAAACCGATGCTATTACTGGCCGACGAGCCGACCGGAAACCTTGACCCGGTGCTTTCACGAGAGATCATGCAAATCTTTGTCGACTTTCATCAGGTTGGCGTCAGCGTGCTGGTGGCCAGCCATGACCTCAACCTGATCGAAGAATTGCAAAAACCGGTGGTCACGCTGAACAAGGGCAAGATCATTCACAATGATCTGGAGCCGATCGATGCCTGACCATCTGCATCAGTACCGGCCCAGTCTTCTCAATCGCCTCACCGCATGGTGGCTGCACCATTTGCAGTCGATGATTTTCAGCCTCGGCAAAGCCTGGCGCAGCCCTGCATCGACCCTGATGACGGTCGCCGTCATCGGCATTACGCTGACTCTACCGGCCGGCTTTTATCTGGTGCTGAAAAATATTCAGAACATCAGCGGCAATCTGGATCAAAGCAGTCGCATCACTTTGTATCTGAAACTCGATCAGAGCCGCGATCAAGCGCTCGCGCTGGAACGAACGCTGCAGCAAAATCCACAGATCGAAAACACTATATTCACATCGCGAGAGCAAGCGCTGGAGCAGTTCCGCGCCCAGTCCGGCTTTGGCAACAGTCTCGATCAGCTGGAGCAAAATCCGCTGCCGCACAGTATCGAGGTTCAACCCAACAGCGGTCTCGACGCACTGGCTATCAAAACCCTGCTGGCCCAGCTCGCAGCCGAGCCACAGGTCGAGTTTGCCCAACTCGACACCGAATGGCTGGAACGCCTGTTCACACTGGTCGAAATCGCGCAGCGCATCGTTATCATCATCAGCCTGCTATTCAGCTTTGCGGTTTTGCTGATCATTGGCAACACCATTCGCCTCGATATCCAGAATCGCTATCAGGAAATCATCGTCACCAAGCTGATTGGCGCGACCAATGCCTTTATCCGTCGGCCGTTTCTCTATAGCGGGGTCTGGTACGGTCTGCTCGGAGGATTTTTATCCTGGTTGATCATCGAAATCAGTCTGCTTGCCCTGTCCGGGCCGATGTCAACCCTGAAACTGCTGTACCAATCCCGACTGCAGCTGGTGACTTTCAGCTTCGGCGATTTTCTGGTGATCCTGCTCAGCAGTACTGCGCTGGGCCTGGCCGGCTCCTGGCTGGCCGTCGCACGTCATTTGAATCAGATTGAACCCAGGTAATTTCATGCTTTTTAAAAAACGTATTCTCATCATCGACTCTTCCGATTCTGCCCGCACCATTCTGTTCAAGGAACTGGTGGCCACGCTAAACGATGTCGACGTGATCGCTTGCGCCACTGCGCAGGAAGCCCTGACTGCGACGCGCCGGTTTGAATTTCAGATTATCACTACTGGATTGACGCTGCCGGATATGGATGGTCATGACATGATTCGCCAGATCCGGGCGCAACAAAAAAATAGGGACACGCCGATATTCGTGGTTTCCGGCGACACCCAGACCCAGATTCTTGACAGCGATGCCGAGGAAACCCTGCCCAACTCAATCACAGCCTATTTTGACAAGGCCGAAGGCCACAAGGCGCTGGTAGAGTTTATTTTCAATTTTCTGGCCAGAGATACCTCGCTTTCCGCGCGTATCCTGAATGTCGATCCCAGCGCCACCTCAGCAGCAATCACCAATTCGATTCTGGAAAAAAACAACCTGAACTTCCTGCACGTCAAGGACGGCATGGAAGCTATCCATGAACTGCAGCGCGACATCGAGGCGCACGATAAATGCACCTACGATGTGTTGCTGACCGACCTCAACCTGACGCCGGAAATGGATGGCTTCAAACTGATTCAAACGGTTCGCAACACGCTCAAACTGGATTACCTGACCTTGCCGGTGTTGTTGATGACGATCGAGCCCGAGGGCGATGAAAAAACCGATTTCACCGGAATTTTCGGCGCTGGCACCAATGACTTTATCACCCGCCCGGTAACCGAAGATGCGCTGATGGAGCGGGTCATCAATCTGATCAATATCAAACGTCAGCATGAAGCTTTGCAGGGCTAGTTTTTGACTCCTTCTGTCACCTGGGTGACGCAAAAAGTTGAACCCGCAGCCATTAGTATGCTCTAATATTTAGCACTCAGAAAGACAGAGTGCCAATACTTAAATCTATGAGGTAAATATGGGTACGCAACTTGTCGCATCAATGAACAATCTTCCTGCGCTGACAGGCTCGCCTTCGAGTCTTGAAGCTTATATTGCGGCAGCTCACAAAATTCCAATGCTCAGCCTGGAACAAGAACAGCAATATGCCAGAGAGCTACGCGATACCGGTGATCTGAACGCTGCACAACAGCTGGTGCTTCCGCATCTGCGTTTTGTTATCAAGATCGCCAACAATTATGCCGGTTACGGACTGGCGATTGCCGACTTGATTCAGGAAGGCAACATCGGCCTGATGAAAGCCGTCAAGCGTTTCGACCCGGATGTCGGAGTTCGACTGGTATCGTTCGCCGTACACTGGATCAAAGCGGAGATACATGAATACATTCTGAAAAACTGGCGTATCGTCAAGGTCGCCACGACCAAGGCCCAGCGCAAACTGTTTTTCAAACTCCGTAGCCAGAAAAATCGTCTCGGCTGGTTCAGACACGATGAAGTCGTGGATGTAGCAAAAACTCTGGGCGTTACCGAGCAAAACGTGCTCGAAATGGAAAATCGCCTGAACAGCCACGATATGTCTTTTGACATGGGCGTGGATGACGATGAAGACAGCGCCTATCAGTCTCCGTCGCTGACGCTGGCTTCGGATGGCCCATCTCCGGAATTGATGCTGGAGCAACTGGATGCGCAGGCCAATGCACAGCAGCAATTGATTGAAGCGCTGGAATCTCTGGACGAACGCAGTCGTCAAATTGTTTCTCGCCGCTGGCTGGAAGATAAAAAAGCGACGCTGCATGAACTGGCCGATGAATACGGTGTATCGGCGGAGCGCATTCGCCAGATCGAAAAGAATGCCTTCAATAAAATCAAGGCACGATTCGTCGCCTGATCATTCGTTGCAAGGTTCCAGCAACAATATTCAGTCGAAAAAAAACCCGGCACCGACCGGGTTTTTTTATGTCTGCAGATACCGTTCGTCTACAGCCAGTACACAAAGATAAACAGACCCAGCCAGACCACATCCACGAAATGCCAGTACCAGGCAACCGCTTCAAAGGCGAAATGGTTATCCGGGGTAAAATGCCCTTTGATGGCACGGATCAAGATGACCGTCAGCATAATGGCCCCCATGGTGACATGAAAGCCATGAAATCCGGTCAGCATATAAAACGTACTGCCATAAATACCGGAGGTCAGTTTCAGGTTCATATCATTATAGGCATGTGAATATTCCCAGGCTTGCATGCCGACAAACAGAAAGCCCAGCGCAACCGTCAGAAAAAGCCCGAGAATCAAACCGCCGCGATTATTTTTCTTCAGCGCATGATGCGCGTAGGTGACCGTTACACCGGAAGTCAGCAAGATGACCGTATTGATGGCCGGCAACCCCCAGGCTCCCATTGCCTGTTTTGCTACGTCGAATTTTTCTGTCAGCGGCATTTCAATCAATGGCCAGGCTGCCTGAAAGTTTGGCCACAGCAAGTCATGTGTCGCCACATTATTCGATGCACCGGCCAGCCACGGAATGGATAATTCACGCGCGTAAAACAAAGCGCCGAAAAATGCCCCGAAAAACATGACCTCGGAAAAAATAAACCAGCCCATGCCCCAGCGAAACGAGCGATCCACCTGCTCATTGTACAGCCCACTCATACTTTCATTAACCACCTGGCCAAACCAGCCCCACATCATGAAAATGATAATGGCAAGCCCGATGGCTGTGACCAGCAAGCTGGAACCATGAAGGTAATTGGCAAAACCAACTGCGCTGGTCGCCAACCCGATCGAGCCGATAATCGGCCACTTGGTGCCATGTGGCACGTAATAACTATCTGCGGTAGTACTCATGTTTTATCTCTCTTGTAAGTATTATGATTTATTAGAGTCAGCCTTATCCTGATCGATATTGAAAAAGGTATAAGACAGAGTGACTTCAACGATTTCCTTTGGTAAGTCATGTTCGATCACGAAGCGCAGCGGCATATCCCGAGTTTCATTCGCCTTTAATGTTTGCTGATTAAAACAGAAACATTCGGTCTTGTTGAAATACAGGGAAGCGATACCCGGCGACAGGCTCGGAATCGCCTGACCGTGGGTTTCATGATCGCTGCGGCTGCTGACCTGATAACTGGCCTGATAGATTTGTCCCGGATGGACTTCCATTTCGCTTTGCATCGGTTTGAAATTCCACGGCAATCCGGTGCCTGAATTGGACATAAACCGGACGGTAATTGTCCGGGAAGTATCCACCTGCCGAGGATCAACTGCGGCAGCTTCAACCCGACCGGTTTTTCCATTAAGCCCGGTGACTGCACAAAAAACATCGTACAGCGGCACCAGAGCGAACCCGAAACCGAACATCAAAACCGGAATTGCCACCAGTTTCAGCATTTGCTTACGCGGCAGATTTGCCGTTTTGGCGGGTTTTGATGAGTCTGGTTTTTCAGGCGATGGCATGGCGTTCTTCCTGTTCAGGACAGCCCTGCCAACCTGACCGGAACAGGCCGGTACAGATTGGCAGACTGGCAATGATCATTTGACAGCAGGCGCTTCGTTAAAGCTGTGATACGGCGCCGGAGAAGGCAATGCCTCGAACTCCAGTCCGGTAGCACCTTCCCATACCTGATCCGAAGCCTTTTTACCGCCTTTAATGGTTTTGATCACGATATACAGAAAGAATACCTGACCCAACCCGAAGGCAAACCCGCCAATACTGGAGATCATATTCCAGTCGGCAAATTGCAATGAGTAATCCGGAATTCGCCTTGGCATACCGGCCAGGCCGATGAAGTGCTGCGGGAAGAACAATACATTGACCGCAATGGTTGACCACCAGAAATGGATTTTGCCTAGCTTTTCGTCATACATGTGCCCGGTCCACTTGGGCACCCAGTAATAAAAAGCCGCAATAATCGAATACAGCGCACCGGTCACCAGTACATAATGGAAGTGCGCGACCACGAAATAGGTATCGTGATATTGCGTATCCACCGGCGCAATACCCAGCATCAGGCCGGAAAAGCCACCGATCGTAAACATCACCACAAAACCCAGCGCCCACAGCATCGGTGTCTCGAAAGTCATCGAACCGCGCCACATGGTGGATACCCAGTTGAAAATTTTCACACCCGTCGGTATCGCAATCATGATGGTCGCATACATGAAATACAATTCGCCCGCGACCGGCATACCGGTGGTGAACATGTGGTGCGCCCAGACCATGAAAGACAGAATCGCAATAGAAGCCGTGGCATACACCATGGAGCTGTAACCAAACAGCGGCTTACGTGCAAACGTCGGAATGATGGCCGAAATGATGCCAAAAGCCGGCAAAATCATGATGTACACCTCGGGATGTCCGAAGAACCAGAAGATATGCTGGAACATGACCGGATCACCACCACCGGCAGCATCGAAAAACGAAGTACCGAAATGGCGGTCGGTCAGCATCATAGTGACCGCACCCGCCAGAACCGGCATAACCGCGATCAACAGATAAGCCGTAATCAACCAGGTCCAGACAAACAGCGGCATCTTCATTAGTGTCATGCCCGGGGCACGCATATTGAATATGGTTGCAATCACATTGATCGCGCCCATCACCGATGAAATACCCATCATGTGCACGCCGAATATGAAAAAGTCAGTACTGTCCGGTGCAAACGTGGTCGACAACGGCGCATAGAAAGTCCAACCGAATGCCGGTGCACCGCCTTCCAGGAAGAAGGAAGACAGCAGCATGGTGAAGGCAAATGGCAGAATCCAGAAGGACCAGTTATTCATCCGCGGCAAAGCCATATCAGGCGCACCGATCATCATTGGAATCAGCCAGTTAGCCAGACCGACGAACGCCGGCATGATCGCGCCAAACACCATAATCAAGCCATGCATAGTGGTCATCTGATTGAAAAATTGCGGATCGACCAACTGCAAGCCGGGCTGAAACAGTTCGGCGCGGATAACCATCGCGAATGAGCCGCCGATCAGCAGCATGATGAAAGAAAACCATAGATACAGGGTGCCAATATCTTTATGGTTGGTCGTTGTTACCCATCGCATCAAGCCACTGGCCGGGCCATGGTCGTCATGCGTGTCGTGTGTCGTTGTTGCTGTTGACATGTTGCTCCCCCGTTATCGAAGATTTTTAATGGTTGATGGCTGTACCATGTCGCCCACGGTGTTACCAAAACTGTTGCGTTCAAAAGTGATGACGGCCGCGATATCGACATCGCTGAGCTGGCCTTTAAAGGCGGACATCGAAGTGCCGGTCTTACCATTCATTACGATATTGATATGGTCTTTGACATCACCGGTGGCAATCGGACTGCCAGCCAGACCCGGGAAGACACCGGGAATACCGGTACCAGTCGGTTGGTGACAGGCTGCACAAGCCTTGTTATAGACTTCCTGACCTTTCGCCATCAAGTCGGTCTGGGTCCATTCCTGGCTCGAAGAAGCTGCCACGGCAGCGGCTTCATCTTTCTTCGCCAGCACCCATTTTTGATAGTCATCTTCAGAAACTGCATTCACCACAATCGGCATGAAACCGTGATCCTTGCCGCAAAGTTCGGCACACTGGCCGCGATAAACGCCGGGCTTTTCGATCAGTGCCCAGGAGTCGTTGATGAAGCCGGGAACGGCATCCTGTTTGACCGCAAGTTCAGGTACCCACCAGGCATGGATAACATCATCAGAAGTAAACAGAAAGCGAATCTTTTTATTGATCGGTACAACAATCGGGTTGTCCACATCCAGCAGGTAATTTTCGACCCCGGTCGGGTCTTTGACGGCATTGCGACTGGTTTCAGACAAGGCACTGACAAACTCGATGTCTTCATCCAGATATTTGTACTTCCATTTCCATTGAATACCGTTGACCTGGATATTGACATCCGCCTTGCTGGTGTCTTCCAGATCGAGCAAGGTTCCGGTTGCGGGAACCGCCACAGCAATCAACACTGCGAGCGGAATCAGGGTCCAGAGAATTTCAACCGTAGTAGATTCATGAAAATCGGCAGCTACAGCGCCTTTGGATTTGCGGTGATTGAGTATCGACCAGGCCATCGCGCCAAACACCAGGATACCGATGACGACGCAGATCCAGAATACGGTCATATGCAAGTCATACAACTCACGACTGATCGGCGTGACACCCTGTGTCATATTCAACTCATACTCGGCAGCCGCAGATGCCGAAAAAAACATCGTCAACATGGCTGAAACAGGCGCAACAACACGCCCGGCTAATCTTTTGAAGATCATTGATTTCCCCCTCAGGTTTAAAAATTACCTTACAGTAACTGATTTGTGGTTATTAAAAATATTATTACCAAACAGGGTGTTAGCCTGTCTGACCCATAAAACCGCGAAAAATTATACCCTTATTCAATTGAAACACCAACGACTCTTTCTCTACTTCTGTCAAAAAAGATCCAAGTTCCACGTAATTTCCATGAGAGCCCATGTTAATTTTTATTTTTTGTATATAACTTCCTGTTTTTTCAGTATTTATCTGTACCCATGCACGATCAAATTCCCAGCTTTCTGTCGGCTTTTGAAATCCTTTTTCCAGTTTTATATGATCATTATCAATGGTTATGACTTCCTGCCGATATATTTTTGTAGAGGTGTAATACAGGCCGGCACCGAGCGCCATCATTTCCAGCCCGGAAAAGGGCAAAACAATCCAGTAACCGAGCAAGGCAAAAAGCCCAGCAATGGAAAAAGACAGTACACAGGTAAGCAGGTAGAAGCGTAGAAGTATTGGCCAACTGATTGACCGGTTTGGTGTTAAAACGAAGCGGATATAACCCGGATTGTTATCCGTGACGACCTGAATCATAAACCCCGGCCCCAAGGACGGCTTTATTTATCGCCTGTGATGTGCTTAGAATAAGCCTCATTTACAATCTATTCCAAATTCCATGCAGGACCACGATAACAATACATCTCAATCTCACATTCCGTTCAGGCAATTACTGATGAGCGTACTTTCCGCCTTCCTCGGCGTGCAAAGTGATGCCAACCGCAAAAGAGATTTCTCCCATGGCAAACTCTCGCATTTTATTATTATTGGATTATTGCTCGGGATGGCTTTCATTGTGATCGTAATCGGCGTGGTGCAACTGGTCATGCATCTGGCAGGCGTCTAACCCTGTCTTATTCATTTACAGAAAGGCGCGTATGAACAGACGCGCATAGTGATCGACCAATAAGAATCCGAACAAGACGCTGAGATAAAAAATCGAATAGCCAAAGGTTTTCATTGCGATCTTGTTCGGCGTCTGATCACGGTACAGACGGATCGCGTAATACAAAAACCCGGCTCCCAGCGAGATTGCTCCAGCCAGATAAATCAACCCACTCATATGAATCAAAAAAGGTACCAGTGTCACCAGAAAAAGCAGAATGGTATACAGCAGGATCTGGATCTTGGTGAAATCGACTCCGTGCGTGACCGGTAACATCGGAATCTTGGCTCTGGCATACTCATCCTTGCGGCGAATCGCCAGCGCCCAGAAATGAGGCGGAGTCCAGATAAAGATAATCAGAAACAATAACAGTGCTTCGGTCTCAACCTGGCCAGTAACCGCGGTCCAGCCCAGCAGCGGGGGCGCAGCGCCCGCGGCACCACCGAGTACGATATTCTGCGGCGTCGCGCGTTTCAGATACATGGTGTAAATCAGCGCGTAACCGACCAGAGAAAAGAAGGTTAACACCGCTGTAAGAGTGTTGACGAACAACGCCAGCATGGTGAGCCCGAGTGCTCCGATCCCGAGCGCAAACGCAAGCGCATCGCGGGTATTCAACGAGCCGGTTGGCAGAGGACGGCCCTTGGTTCGTTCCATAATGGTATCAATATGATGATCGACCACATGATTGATGGCGGCTCCGGAGGCGGCAGCCAGACCAATACCCAGCAAACCGAAGATCAGGATATCCAGCGGTACAGCCCCTTCCGAAGCCAGTAGCATTCCAACCAGCGCAGTGAACACGATCAGGTAAACCACTTTGGGCTTGGTCAGGCTCCAGTATTGCGTCCACGGTCGTATGAGTAATGTGGTCATGATTTCTCCTCCGGGAGTGCTGCTATAGTTTTTATAATCCGATTAAAAAGTCTTTTAAACCCGGGTTTCCAGTCTGCATAGACCAGAATATCATATAATCGGAAACTTGATTTCTTTTTATTATTCAATTACCTGCTTTAGTTTTTCTTGTTTTTACAGGCTTGTTGGTACACAAACTTCTTTCGATACTGGTTTTTCCTGAATTCGGCTTCAATGTAATGGGCCACATTTATACCGGCAGCAAGGCGCAAAAGCAAACGAATTTCCCGAACTGTTATCCGATTTGCGAATTTTTCAGCAACCGCTGCAAATCGGTCAAAACCGATTTGGGTTGATTCTGAGCCGGGTACGTCATCATCAGGTTTGCTGCCGGATCGATCAGATACAGCACCGGCGCAGATCCGGTCTGGATATCAGGCAGTTCAAACAATTGCAGTAAAGCCGCGGGAGTATGCTCGATCACAGTCAAGGCCGGATATTCAGCTAATTGATCTGCCATCGTCGAAGATAACTGATCTTTGACCATCAGCACATTTTGTACCCGGTCTATATCCCGACCCAGCGCGATTCTCATCTGCCGCAGGTAATACATATTTTGCTGGCAATCCTGCTGGCATCCGTCATTGGCGATGACGACAAAAGTCCACTTTTTCCAGAATTCATCATCCAGCGGCTTGCCCTGCATATCCTCGACAGCAGGAATTATCAACGGTCGGGCTGGCTGCACCAACTGGCCATACTGGTTACTGTCCGGATGCAGTTTGAACACATACATAGCCATCCAGCCGGCAATAAAAGGCGATAAAAAAACCAGAATCAACCCGATAAATTTCAGTCGGTGTTTCAAGTGGCTGGATTTCTGTTCAGTCATTGGTTTCCCCCGGTTTTATTTTTTTCAGATTTAGCATTACAAACAGCAACAAGGTAATCGCTGCGAAACTGAACCACTGCAGGGCATAGGCTTCACTTTTTTCAGGTGGTGACCAGATCGGCTTCCACTCGCGCAGATATATATCCTCGCTTTCTTCTGCCTCCCAGATGACATAAGGCAACAGCTCGAAGTCGACTCCCTGGCTGATTTTTTCCAGATCGATAAAGGGTATCCGGCGCGGCCAGCTACCATCGTTACTAATATCGCCCATACGAAAGCCGTTACGGGAAGGAATCGTCACGATACCACGAACGTGTCGCAAGTTCGGGGGCGGTACAATTTCCGGCAATCGGTTACGGTCATCCCCTACGGCGACCCAACCGCGATTCACCAGAACCGCTTGATCTCGGCGAATAAAAAAAGGCGTTAAAACATGATAGCCCGCCTGTTTTTGATACAATCGATTATCCAGCAGCCAATTGTACCCTGGATCAAACTTCCCGCTCAGTTCGACCTTTTTGTATTGCAACATCGGGTTGAGTTCAGCATCGAGCGAAACATAGTCATAAACCGAGTCCAATTGCGTCTGATAGCGTTGCTGGATATCCCGCTTCAATGAAGCACGCTGTAATTGCCAGTTGCCCAACGCGCAAAACAGTACAAACGCCGCCAACGCAATCACGCTCATCATTACACTCGGCGCAAACACCCGATCTCGGATTTGCAGACGCATTCAGATCCACTTTCGGGTATCATGCCCGGAAACTTTTAACGCTGGTACTACCATGCTGATCAAAGCCATAATCATCATTCTGCTATTTCTGGTGATCGCCAGCCTTGCCGCCGGCATGTTCACCCTCATCAAGGATCGCAATCAAAGTAATCGCACGGTCCGCTTCCTGACCATCCGCATTGCCCTGTCGGTCAGCCTTTTTGTTTTACTGCTGGTCTCGTTCCTGATGGGCTGGATTCAACCACACGGGCTGATACCGCCTCAACCCTGACCCAACCTCAGGCGCCAAACCAGGCGTGACCATACACCACTTCATAGCTGGCGCGATAGCAGCCATCTTCGAAAGCGATTTCTTCATAGGCTTTCTGCAAGCGTCGCAGTTTACCGGCTGTCATCAATCCGCGTGACCGCCCCTTCTCTGCATTGGTCGCGCCGATTGATTTCAAGTCATCGAGCAAATCCCGAAAGCTTTTGTATTGCAGCGTGATTTGCTCCATATCCATCACTGGCTGTGACAGCCCGGCGCCGAGCATCATATCCCCGATGTCGTGCATATCCATGAACTGATGCACCCGCGGACTGTTGTCGAGCGCACTGAAACTGTCGCGCAATTCACTCAACGTATTGACGCCGAAAGTGGTGAACATCAGCAATCCACCCGGGCGCCCGATGCGCTTGAACTCGGCGAAACTGCCCGGCAAATCATTGCTCCATTGCAGTGCCAGGCTGGAAAAAACCAGATCCACGCACTCATCCTGCAGCGGTAAATGTTCCATATCGGCATTGACCAGCCACTTGCGGTCGAACAGCCCAAACTGTTTTCGACTCTGCTCCAGCATTGCCTCGGCCATATCCAGCGCCAGAATCTGCGCCTTGCCATAGCGTTTTCTCAAAGGTTTGATAGCTTGCCCGGTACCACAGCCCAGATCGAGAATCAGCGCCGGATCGAGCTTGATGTAATCAAGTCGTTGTAACAGGCGCGACAAGACTTCGCGCTGCAACACCGCAGAATCATCATAACGGGCGGCGCAACGATTGAAGGATTTTCGAACCGCCTTTTTGTCAAGGCGTGGCGGGTTGAGCAAATTCACGAATCAGTCTTACAACAGTGTCACGATGGGATAAAAAAGGCGCATGTGCACTACGCGCGACGCATTCTACACCAATCGCTTCAGATATCCGATGTATTTGCTCGCCGACACAAGCCGGCACCAGCGTATCGCGCTCGCCCAGCAGACATAACACCGGTTGTGATAGCTCGCCGAGGTGCGAACGCAAATCCTGCTCGAGCAGACACTGCAGACCGAAATCCAGCGCTTGCGGGTCGGGCTCTCCCCCCTTTTCCAATAACGCCGTCAATTCGCGAACCCGCTGCCGGGCCTGCTCGATACCCTGCATTTGCAAACCCAGAAAGCGCCGGACGGTGGCTTGCCAGCCGGCACCGAGCGATTCTCCGAATTGCCGGAACACCTCGGCATCGACCGCGCAATGCCAATTCTCACGCTGCACAAAACAGGGGTTGCTATTCATCAGAATCAAGCGATGAAAGCGCTCGGGATAGCGGTGCGCCAGCCGCAGCGCATACAGCCCGCCGAGCGACCAGCCGAGCACGATCGAGTCATCCAGTGCCTGCGCGATCTGCTCGACTTGCTGATCGAAATTCTCACCCAGCCACGACGATTGTCCGTAGCCGGGTAAATCGATGCGAGTGACGCAAAAGTCATCGACCAGAGACGCCAGCAACGGTTCGAAAACGGCGGCATTCATGCCCCAACCGTGGATCAGGGTCAACGCCTGCCCACATCCCTCCCGGTAAATTTTGATATCCGCATTCATACCGGGATTCTAACCCGAAAACAGCAATCCAGTGATCGCTTAGCTACGGGATTTCGTCCTGTAACATCCTGCGCGAAGCTGCTACAGTCTGCGCTTTCCCAATCGAGAGACAGACCGTTGTTTCACCTGACTTGGCTCGATGGCATCTTCATGCTTGGTGCCTACCTGCTCGGCTCGTTTTCCTCGGCCATTACGCTGAGTAAAATCATGGGCTTCGCCGACCCCAGAAGCGAAGGCTCGAATAACCCCGGTGCGACCAATGTGATGCGTATCGCTGGCAAGAAAGCCGCCACGCTGACGCTGTTTGGTGACTTGCTCAAGGGTTTTGTACCGGTCTTGCTGGCCCAGTTCCTGTTGCAGGATAGCCTGTTTGTTGCGTTCACCGGCATCGCCGCCTTTCTCGGCCATTGCTACCCGGTTTATTATCAATTCAAAGGTGGCAAGGGCGTGGCCACTGCAATCGGTTTTATTCTCGCTTTCGACTGGATTTCCGGGCTGGCCGTGGTCGCCATCTGGCTGCTGGTTGCCAAGGTGTTCAGGCTGTCGTCACTGGCCGCGCTGATCGCGTTTCTCTGCCTGCCCTTTATCTATTTTGCTCTGCATTCGCAGCTCGACATCAGCCTGCTGCTGGGCTTTGTTTCGATCGTACTGATCTGGCGACACCGCGAAAATATCCGGCGTATTGTGCGTGGCGAGGAAAGTTGAATGGGCCAGGAAATATTTGAAGATTCTGATTTACCGCAGCAGCAAGCATAGCTATGAGCAAGATCATCTTGCAAGGCTACATCATCCTCCCCGAAGCCGAACGGGACAACATCACTGCCGCACTTCCCGGGCATATCTCACTGACCCGACAGGAACCCGGCTGTCTGATTTTCGAAGTCACACCTGATCATGACAACCCGGAAAAATTCTACGTTTATGAAGAATTCAATGATCAGCAAGCCTTTGATCAACATCAAAAACGGGTAAAACAATCTTTATGGGGAAAAATAACCGGCAAGGTTGAGCGCCACTATACAATCAGCCATAAAACCTGAGGCGGCCGTTTTTTTCAGTAAATCTACCGCTCAAGCGTATATACATCCATAAGCATCACTCAGGATCGGATATGTCCATCCCCGAATACGACATATTTCTGAGAAGTCAGGCCCTTCAGGCCGACCGGGCCGCGGGCGTGGATCTTGTCGGTGCTGATGCCGATTTCTGCACCGAGACCATATTCAAAGCCATCGGCGAACGCAGTCGAGGCGTTGATCATGACCGAGCTGGAATCGACCGTGGTCATGAATTCGCGCGCGCGCGTGAAGTTTTCACTGACCAGACTGTCGGTGTGATGCGAGCCATAGTGGTTGATGTGTTGCACCGCCTGCGGCATGTCATCGACGATTTTGATCGACAAAATCGGTGCCAGATATTCAGTGCTCCAGTCTTCTTCGCTGGCCGGTAGAATATCGGCATCAATCACACGGCATTTTTCACAGCCGCGCAACTCGACACCTTTTTCCCGATAGGCACTCGCCAATTTCGGCAGGATTTCGCTTGCCACGGCTTCGGCGATGAGCAGGGTTTCCATTGCATTGCAGACACCATAGCGGCGGGTTTTGGCGTTCAGAGCGATATCGAAAGCTTTATCGAGGTTGGCCTGATCATCGATGTACACATGGCAAATGCCGTCGAGGTGCTTGATCACCGGAATGGTCGATTCTTTCGACACACGTTCGATCAAGCCCTTTCCGCCGCGCGGGATGATGACATCGACTGTGTCCGACATCGTGAGCAGCAATCCGACTGCGGCGCGATCGGTGGTGTTGATGACTTGCACCGACTCTGGGGGCAACCCCACCGCTTTCAAACCGTTGTGAATGCAGGCACTGATCGCCTGATTGGAGTACAGCGCTTCCTTGCCGCCACGCAGAATCGTCGCATTGCCCGACTTCAGGCACAGCGAAGCCGCATCTATAGTGACGTTCGGACGAGATTCATAAATGATACCGATGACGCCGAGCGGCACGCGCATCTTGCCGACCTGAATACCGGATGGCCGGTAATCCATATCGGTTATTTCGCCGACCGGGTCGGGCAAGGCCGCGACCTGGCGCAAGCCCTCGACCATGCCGTCGATGCCCTTGTCGCCGAGCGTAAGGCGATCGAGCATGGCGTCATCGAGGCCATCTTCTTTGCCCTGCGCCAAATCCTTTTCATTGGCCGATTTCAAAGCATCACGCTGCGCAAGCAATTCTTCTGCAATTGCCAGCAGTGCATTGTTTTTGCTGGCCGGGTCAGCCACGGCCAGTTGCGCGGCGGCGGCTTTGGCTTGTGCGCCGAGTTGGCACATGTATGACTCCAGACTTTGCTCATTGATGACAGCGTTCATGGTCTTTCTCTGCAATGGATATATTCAAATAACGGATTTGGGTTGACGCAGCCCGGCAAATTGCTCGATCAGGGTTGCCAGCGCCATCCAGTCAGCACCCGGGTATGCAGGTTGCTGTTGCCCCTTGTTGATTCGGTCGAGCTCGGCACAGCTTCGCAAACACTGTTCGATCTGGCGATACCCCAAACGTGATAAGGCTTGTGAATACAACCGTTGTTTACTGCTCCAGACCCGCAATGACTTCCAGGTATTGGCATTGAGCTGGCCTTTTTGCTGCGCCAGCTTGAGTTGCAGCAGTACTTCCAGCGCCCCCTGCAAGGCATACAGAATTTGCACCGGCACCATGCCTTCCTGCTGCAAGCCCTGTAGAATTTTATGCGCTCGCTTGAGTTGCCCGGCGAGACAGGCATCGGCCAGCAGGTAATGAGTGAAACGCGAACTGCGCGAAATGCTTTGTTCGATTTGCTCGAGATTAAGCAACGTGCCGGGCTCGACGGACAGCGCCAGCTTTTCCAGCTCCTGATCCGTTGCCAGCAGATTGCCTTCTGTCATATCCGCCAGCAGCATTGCGGCCTGCGGATCGAGTTGTAATCCTTTGGCGCTGGCACGCTGAGCGATCCATTGCGCTAACTGGTTGGCATACACCGGCTTTAATTCGCACACTTCACCGGTCTGCTTGATCTTTTTCAGCCAGGCGGTATTTTTGTTCGCCATATCGAGCTTCGGCATAACCAGAATCAACACACTATCGTCGCTCGCCGCAGAACACAGCTCGGCGATATATTTAGCCCCCACCTGCCCCGGTCGCGGGCTGGAAAAGCGCAGAATGTAGCATTTTTTATCACTGAACAGCGACAGGCTCTGGCTTTCCTGCAACAGCGCTTCCCAGTCAAAGCCGGCATCGACACTGTAACTGAGAATCTCGGCAAAACCCAGCTGCTGTAGCGATTGACGCGCAGCATCAAGCCATTCCCGCTGCAACAGCGGTTCATCGCTGGATAATAAATAAATCGGGCGGGGCGACCGGGTGAGAGAGCTTGGTAACATGGTTGTGGTAGAGCGTGCAAAACATCCATGCTAACACAGCCGAACAGAGACCATGAATAGAGGAAGGATTGAAAAAAAACCCGGATATTTTGGTCAACGAATCAACCGAAAAAAAAGGGGGGGAATCAAATAGGTGAACAGCAGCAGCTTTAATTTTTTTGAGCCACAAAAGAAAACCCCCAAATCATCGTTGATTCAGGGGTCAACACTTTGCTCATATCCATAAGCGGCTTCCTGACAGGCATCCCACCTGAAATGTGTAGTCTCGTCATGCTTGTCCAGCAAGAGACTTCCTTAACTCACATTTTCCTTTGTCTGCATCCTTGTTGACACAGGAGTATGGTAACCCTATACCGGTGTAATACAAGTCACAAATAACGATAGAACTTGTAGGACTAGGCCAACCATTTTTGTAGGACACATCCTACATAACGTAGTCATCAGATTTCTCGTAAACCATCAGAGGGTTCGATACGCGATGCGCGGATGCCACCGAGAATGGCTGCAGTTGCCGCGACAAACATGGTCAGCGCCAGAGCCCAGAAGAAATGTTGCGGCAGCAAATAGCAAATGACCTGATCGATATCGAGGCTAGGCGCCAGCAACTGATTGATCGATTGCTCGGCCAGCAGGTACATCAACACCGCCAGCAGCCAGCCCAGAAAACCGGTGTACATCGATTGCAGCACAGGAAACAGAATGATCTTGCCGCCGTGAAAACCGACCAGCCGCAAGATGCTCAATTCCCTGCGCTTGCGGTCGACATTGGCCCACAGGCTGGCCCCCAGCGAAAACGAAAACCCGACCGCGCCGACACAGGCAATAATCCAGAAAATGATGCTGAGATTATGATCGATGGATTGCACGGTTTTGATTTCACTGATATTGGCCTTGACGTTGATGCCCTGCTGCTGCAAATCCTTGACCAGATTTTCCACATCGCTGATCGAGCGCGCATACAAACGGAACGATGGAAATTCCCTCATCGTTGATTTCTCGGCATCGCCGCTCCAGCCCAGCGCCGTGACCGCGCGACCATCCTTGAAACTTTCCGTCGCCAGTATCAGATCCAGACTGACAAACACCATCTTGCGGCTGATCACACTAACCGGAACGATATCGACCACCTGCAAATCGATGTGCACGCGTTCGCGCTTGCCACGAAATTGTCGTACCAGAGAGCCATCCACCCGCTCGCCCTTGTGCACCTTCAACTTGTCGGCAATACTTTCACTGAGCACGATTTGATAATAACCTTGCGGCTTGCTTGCGACATTTACAAGCAAGGGGTCATGCTCGGCAGTGGCGAGCATTTCGGTGGAAAAGATGCGCGATGCATTCGGGCTTTTGAGCTGAATAGTCGCGGCCAGCGCGCGAGTCTTTGGAATCACAAAGGCGACATCCTTGCGAGCGCGAAAACGCTCGAACCAGGCATCGTCGTAGCGCCCGCTGCCGACTGCGCGAATCTCGCGGTTGGCCGGATTTTCAATCAAGCCATTGATCATCGAACTGACAATACCGAACTTGAGCCCGAAAAGGATCATCATCGGCGCCAGCACCGAAGCCAGCGCCAGCACGAAGCATCCAGACATACGCCATTCGTGGGTGTAATCTCGAAAACTCAGGCTGATAATTTTATTGAACTGGGTAAACACGCTGGGCCTTTAGTAAGTAACCGGGTCAATCCCGAAAAGTGGACTGGTAAACATTGCCGTTTTCAACCACCTCGGCTTCCTGATGCAGGCTGCGTAAATCCATCTTGTAGACATGCGCCCAGTCGTGGCTGGCGGTAATCATCGTAATCTTCAAGCCTTTCACCAATTCCATCACCACTGCCATAATCTTGCGCGCGGTGATCGGGTCGAGCGAAGCGGTCGGTTCATCGGCCAGTAGAATCGAAGGCCGGTGCGACAAAGCTCGAGTGAAGGCGACGCGCTGGCGTTCTCCGGCCGACAGCAGCCCCGGTAATTTATCGAGCTGGCGATGAATCCCCATCACGCGCGCGATGGATCGGGTAGAATCGTCCTCCGGCATATTCATCAGCTTGCGTGGCAATTCGATATTTTCGCGCACCGTCAGATACGGCAACAGACCACCCTGCTGCAACACATAACCAATGTGCTGACGACGAATTTTGGCCAGCTGGTTCTGCTTTTTCTTTTGCCACAAGCGGGCGATATCCTGCGATTTGTCATCGATCGGAGTCAGTTTGAATTCATCAGCTGAATCAGGATGCAGCGCCAACGCCAGCATATCGAGCAGGGTACTTTTTCCACAGCCGCTGTGGCCGACCAATGCTACGTTTTCCTGCGCCTTGATCTCGATCGATGGCACCCGCAGGCGAAAACCGGCGTCTTCGACTACGCGCGATTTGACCACGTTTTTTAGTGAATAAATGACTGGCATTTTTTAATTTGGGTTGAATCCAAAATCTCGAAGGTAGCAGCAAGGCTCAATGGGAAGCCGTAGCTGGGTTGACCTGGCTTTTGCAGCAGGGATGCTGCAACAGAGCGTACAGGGATATATTCACAGCGCCCCGATCAATCCGGCTGCGGCTTCCCTCGCCCGATCAAATTTTTCGCGCCTTAACTGGTTCAGGCTAAGGCAGCAATTCCAGCACCACCGGAAAAACCGAATTGCCGTTCACCGGCCCGCCCCCGGGCGTCACCCACAAATCGGTGTGGTCATGCAGCGCCTGATAGTAATTGATCTTGCTCTCGAGCCGGTTCATGAATTCGATCTGTTCCTTGGCGGACCATTCTTCCCAACTGGCCAGGCTCAGGTTCATCACTTCGCCGGTGTAGGGCAAGTCATCGATATATTCGCGCATGTAACCGAGGTCGGCCAGATTGCCATTTTCAGCCGACACGCTGCCGGCCACCGATGCCGGGTCGCGACTGACCGATGCAGCCAGCGATTTCAGGTCATTCAAAAATCCCGACGGCGTCAGCACCCCTTCTTCAGCCAGTTCCAGCACCTGCTGCATCACCGCCTTGAGATCCGAGAGTTGATCGCGGGTCAGCAATACGCGCACTTCGACCGCTGATTTTTGCGGGTCAGTAAAGTCGCGATCGACCATCCAGGCATCGAACACACGCGGCACCGGTTCACCGGCATTGCGTTGCAGATAGCGCAGTCGCAGCGCATTGCCGAGCTTGGCCACCTTGCTTTGCAGCGAACGCAACTGGTCGCGATTGGCGACTTCCTGCAACGGCGCACCGGCTGTTGTTTCGTTTGCGGCATCAGCGGCTGGTTTGCGGTCCGGCACCGGCAGTGGCAATACGCCATTGACCGTGGCCAGTACTTGCTGAGTGATCTGGTTGGCCAGCACCTCTAGCACATTACCGAATTCATCGACCTTGCCGAGCTCTACGCCATAGTAAAAATCCCCGATTCCGGGGTACAGCGACAATTTTTTGTACAATCGCTCGGCGCGTGCATGATCCGCCGCCGGCGAATCGCTACGCAAATGCAGCACCCAGATCGAGATACCCTTGTCGTAGGCAAACTGGCGCAGCGCTTCGGCACTGAGCCGTGTGGCGCCGAGCGAATCATTGCTTTCGCGCGGCCCGGCATCGGTGATCAGCACGATGTAACGCGCATCGAAGTCTTCCCAGTGGGTATTGTCGATCGCAGCCTTGATGCCGGCATAGGCGTCTTCGCGATAATCACGACTGGATACGCTGGACGGTTCCAGCGTATTCACGCGCGAAAAGAATTCATCGGAATCGGCACCCTGCCTCAGATTGACGAAGGTGCGGGTCAGGTAATCCAGTTCTGGCACTTGCTCGACGTTATCGCGAAAGGCGGTCAAGCCAAAGTTGACCTGATTGGTCAACCCCTGTCGCGCGATCGATGCATACACCTTGCGCACTGCTTCGCGGGTACGGTCGATATACGGCCCCATCGAGATGGTCGAATCGATGACGAAATGGATGCCGCTGCGATAAGCGCGTTGTTTGCTGTCGATTTTCTCGGCTGCCTGATCCTGCGCACTGGCCAACACAGCATCGGTCGCGGGGTTACTATCCTGTTCGGTTAAAGGCACACTGGCGATCTGCAGCAAACGTGCCTGCTCATTGCCGAGGTACACATCCTCGTGCTGTTTGATCGGCACCAGATAAAAATTTTCGCGGATATCGACAAAGGCTTCCGGCTGGATCGCGACCACCGGGTTATCCTTGACCGATTCGCCATTGACGATCTTCTGGTACAGCCGGGCGTAGCTTTCCTGATTGTTTTCATCCACCATTTTTTGCAAGCTATCCTTGTCGCGGAACATCATCACGCGCTGGGTATCCTGTGGATCCTTGAAGGCAACCGTCAGCGCCTGATTCCAGACGATGGTTTCATGCTGTGGAATCCATCCGGATATCTTGCCGAAACTGTCGGGGCCGACCTGCAGCCAGTCGTCGCTACGCTGATAGACATAATAAACGCTGAACGGCACAATCGCGCGGCCATTCGTAGCTGCGTCCGGTTGCTCGTGCAGGCGCGCCTGCGGAGTCGTCAGTACCCGCTGATACAGGGTTTTCTTGCCTTCCATCAGCAGCGGTTTTTGCAGGGCGCTGGCCGTGCCGGAAAGCAGCAACAGACAAAGCAGAGAAAGGCGTAACCAGAGTCGGTTGGACAGGTTCATGCAGGGGTTCCGGTTATTGATAGTTGAGCAGTAATTGGCGGGCGTCATTATTGCCGAATTTGGCTTCCGCAACTGCCCATTGATACAGATTGTCGAGACGCGGTTTGGCCGGTTCGAAGCCGGCTTCGAGCGCACGGTGATACCATTTCCAGGCTTGAATCGCATCCGGTTTGTCGAGCAGATTGTTTTCCGAACGGAACAAAGTCGGGTCACTCATTTCCGCCATCATCATCATCGCTTCGACATGGCCTTCGCGGGCGGCGAAAAAGAAGGTCAGATGGGCATCGGCCAGACTGCCTTCGGCGGCATAGGCGGACGCCTTCGCCATCAATTCATCAAACGGATAGGGTTCACCCTTGTCACGCAACTGGCGGATGAAACTGCGAGCGCGTTCGCCCGGCGGCACCAGTGAGTCACGCTCGATGCTGCCGCTATCCATTGTGCTATCCGCCGACTCTGCATTGCCTGCGGCATCGAGATTGCTGTTGCCACGACCAGCACCACGATCGGCCATCAGGAAGATCAGCACAATCATCACCACCACGGCAAGGCTGACCCAGATCAGCGGATTGAATGCTTTTTTATCCTGTGCTTTTTCTGCTTGAGTCATAACGTTGAAGCCGTATCTGGCGGAAGCTTATGAGGTTTTCGGACGCCGTATCCTGCATGAGTGTATCGCTTTTGGCAAGCCTTAACACCGACTTACGCGGCATTGGACAAGTGCGAAATCATTCGTACCAGCAATTGTTGAAACAAAGCTTGTTCTGCTTGCTCCAACTGTTGCTGGTGCACCAGCAGGTTGTCATCGTCACGCTCGATTTGCACGCTCTGGCTGATTTCGCGCGGTCCGAAAACGTCCTTGCCATTGAGATCAAACAATTGATATTGCAAAGTCATGTCAACCTGAACCAGACTGAATCGACTGGCATTGGAGCTGGCCAGATTACGTTGACTGACCTTCGCCAGCGATACCCGCAGCCGGGAAACACCTGGTCGCTGCGAATCGACCACAATCGCCGAGGCCGCGGTCAAGGCACGGCGCAACTGCGCTTGCTGATCTTCGGTCAGGGTATCGGCTTGTAGCAACAACGGGCTGAAGGCCGGGGCGATTGGGGTTTCTCCGCGCAAATGAAAGCCGCAACCGGCCAGCGACAGCAGCAGCCACAACAGGGTCAGTCTGGCGGCGCTGGTGCGTAGTACAATCATCGCGCTCAAACGACGATATTGACCAGTTTCTTCGGCACCACGATGACCTTGCGCAGTGGCTTGCCGCCGATAAATTTCTGCACATTGTCATTGGCCAGCGCTGCTTGCTCGCAAGTGTCCTTGTCGGCATCGCTGGCAACTTCGATCTTGCCACGCACCTTGCCATTGACCTGCACCACCATCTGGATCGAATCCTGCTGCAGCGCCGCCGCATCGACTTGTGGCCAGATGTGATCGATGATCAAGCTGTCATGCCCCAGCGCTTGCCACAGCTCATGACACAAATGCGGGATGATCGGCGACAGCATCAAAACGATATTTTCCAGCACTTCCTGACGGATCGCACAGCCCTGTTCACTGACATCATCGAACTTGCCGAGGTGATTGAGCAATTCCATATTGGCGGCGATCGCGGTGTTGAAGGTGAGGCGACGGCCGAAATCATCCTGCACCTTTTTCAGCGTTTCGTGCAGCTTGAAACGCATCGCTTTTTGCCCGGCATCAAGCGCAGCCGAGTCGAGCGCAGGCGCTGTTCCGGCTTCGACGTGATCATGCACCGCTTTCCACAAACGCTTGAGAAAACGATGCGCACCTTCGACCCCGGCATCCGACCATTCCAGCGATTGCTCGGGCGGCGACG
>JANTFI010000034.1 GCA_024763505.1 Gammaproteobacteria bacterium | reverse complement strand
ACTTCAAGATAATCAATCTGCGAAAAAAAGGCCCGGATGTGTCGATACATCCGGGCCCGGGCTTGCCATTGAATGTTGAAATTCATGCCATCCGATTCAACCCTTGACTCGGGACATGTATTTGCCGCTGCGTGTATCAACCCGCACTTTTTCGCCGATTTCCAGAAACAACGGGACATTAACCACCGCGCCCGACTCCAATGTCGCCGGTTTGGTGCCGCCCTGAGCGGTATCTCCTTTCAGGCCGGGATCGGTTTCGGTGATTTCCATTTCGACAAAATTTGGCGGCGTGACCGAGATTGGTGAGCCATTGAACAGGGTCACTTCATACATATCCTGCGGCTTCAGCCATTGTTTAGCTTCACCGACTGCATTGGCATCGGCCGGATATTGCTCGAAGGTATCGGGCGTCATGAAATAAAAGAATTCACCATCGTCATACAGATACTGCATTTCGACATCCAGCACATCCGCGCCTTCCAGCGTCTCGCCCGACTTGAAGGTTTTTTCCAGCACCCGGCCGGTTTTCAGATTGCGGATCTTGACCCGGTTGAATGCCTGTCCCTTGCCCGGCTTGACAAACTCGTTCTCGATAATGGAACAGGGGTCGCCATCGAGCATGACTTTTAACCCACCGCGAAACTCATTCGTGCTATAACTTGCCATACCTTTCTCTAATGTTTTACAAATAATGTCGATGATACCGGAAACTGCCTTGGCATCACAATCTGCCGACTGGAAAATCGAACTCGGCCAAAGCCTGCGCAGCCGCGAAACCTTGCTGGAATTTTGCCAGTTGCCATTGCCCCCCGATGCTTTACAGCCAGGCGCATTGCAGGAGGATCGCAATTTCACCACCCGGGTCACGCCGTTTTATGCTTCGCTGATCGAGAAAGGCAATCCGCAAGATCCGCTGTTATTGCAGGTTTTAACCGACCGACGAGAATTTGAAACGGTCGAAGGTTACACTCCGGATGCCGTCGGCGACGTGGCCGCCAGCAAAGTGCCGGGGCTGCTGCACAAATACCGCTCGCGCGCATTGCTGACCCTGACCGCAGCCTGCCCGATTCATTGTCGCTATTGTTTTCGTCGGCATTTTCCCTACGCCGATAACCCTGTCGATCTCTCGCCACAAGGCGCGGTCATGCAATATCTGCAAGACCACCCACAAATCGACGAAGTAATTCTGTCCGGCGGTGATCCGCTGATGTGGAGCGACCAGAAACTGACCGCCCTGATGCAACGCCTCAATAACATCCCCCATATTACAACGCTGCGTATTCACAGCCGCCTGTTGTCGGTGCTGCCGCAACGGCTGACCCCGCAGTTTATCGATTTGTGGCGCAACTTCCGCGGCAACATCGTCTTTATCACACATATCAACCATGCGCGGGAATTGAATGAAGAAAATGGACGCCGCCTGCAAGCTCTGTCGTCGCAGGGTTATCAATTGCTCAATCAATCGGTCTTGCTCAAAGGGGTCAACGATTCGGTCGATCGGCTTGCAAATTTATCCAGAACCCTGTTCAAATTCTCGATTCTGCCCTACTATTTGCACCGGCTGGACAAGGTACAGGGTGCTGCGCATTTTGACCTCGACGAATCCATCGCCTGTCGCATTCACCGGCAACTGGCGAAAGAATTGCCCGGTTATCTTTTACCCCGTTTAGTGAAGGAAATTGCAGGTCAGCCGGGTAAAACTTCAGTACAATGTGGTTGATTGAACTATATTCTTATCCCCGCTTAACTTAAAAAAAACATGAAACCTGAATCGGATAAATTGATTCGAATCCTGATCGTTGAACAGGGCTTGCACCAGGCCGAACTGATCACCAGTGCATTACGCAATGTCGGCCTGCATATTCTGGCGGAACACGCCGAAGATGCCGAAGACGTCGAGCAAATCATGAAGCGCAAACCGCTCGACCTGGTTTTATTTTCGCTTGAACTGCCCGACTTCAGCCTGCAGCAAATGCAAAAACTGGCGCGCGAATGCGGCCGCCATGTTTTCATTATCGGGGTGGCTTCAGAAATCAATGAAGAGATGGCCGTCGAAGCCATGAAACTGTGCGCTCAGGATGTAGTCAGCCTGAAATCTCTCGACCGGCTGGGTCTGGTAGTCAAACGCGAAGCTGAACATATCAAAACCTGGCATAAAACCATGCGTCTCGACAAGGCATTTCACGAGAGTGAAAAACGCTGTCAATCACTGCTGGCTAATTCCAAGGATGCGGTCGCCTATGTGCATGAAGGCATGCACATCTACGCCAATGAGCCCTATCTCGAACTGTTCGGCAACACCGATACCGATGAACTCGAAGGAATGCCGCTGATCGACATGGTCGATCGCTCGCAACAAGACGAGTTGAAACAATATCTGCGTGATCTGAGCCAGGGCAAAAACTCGTCCAACCAGCTCAAACTCAAGCTGTTGCATGCCAGCGGCGAAACCCTCGATGCCCTGCTCGAATTTTCACGGGCTTCTTTCGAAGGGGAGGCCTGCACCCAGATTGTCATTCGCTCGCAGGATGACACCAGTGAACTGGAGAAGCAGATCAGTTACATGCATCAGCATGATCTGGTGACCGGCCTGTATAACCATCAATATCTGATGGATGCATTACAGCAGCGCATGGATGATGCCACCAATGGCAAGCCGCACAGTTTTCTGCTCTATCTGTCGATTGATAATTTTCAGAATATTCGCAATACGGTCGGAATTTCCGGCTGCGATATCCTGATCAATGATATTGCCAAAATCCTCAAGTTACAGGCCACTGAAAATGAACTGGTCGGACGTTTCGGCGCCGACACCTTCGCCCAGTTATGTCAGGGAAAATCCCGTCAGGAAGTCGAACAAAACGCTGAGCAGATTCTGAAAAAAATCGAGGATCATATTGCCGATACCGGCCAGCAAAGCATCACCTGTACCTGTAGTGCCGCCATATATTCAATTGATGAAAATACCCCCGACAATCCAAACGAGATTATCGCACGGGTCGAGCGCACGCTGGAAAAAATCCAGCGCGAGGGTGGCAATACGGTGCAACTATATGTGCCGCAGGCTGGTGAAATGTCGCAACAGGAAATCGATGCCGACATTGCCAGACACATCAAAGCTGCGATCGCCAACAATACGGTTACCGCCCTGTATCAGCCGATTGTCAGCATTGCCGGAGCGCCGGGCGAGCGCTATGAAATCAGCAAGGTTGTGATCACCGACGATGGCAAGGAGCTGAAAGAAGATGAATTCATGGAGTCGGCAGAACGCACCGGCATGGCCAGAATGCTCGATCGCTGGGCCATCATCACCGCCATCAAACAAGTGGCACTGGCTGCGCAGAATGATCGCAAGATCGATATCGTGATTCCGCTCAGTTGTGATGGCATTCAGGATGCGACCCTGTCGCGCTGGATTTCAGCGCGTATCCAGTCGGCCCGAATTCCTGGCGAGCAACTGGTGTTTGCGATTAACGAAGCGCATGCAGTCAGCCAGTTGAAAGCGGTCAAAACCCTGTTCAAAGGGCTCAAGCAGATTCACTGCCAGGTTGTACTGGACGAATTCGGTACCGGACTCAACCCGTTTCAACTGGTCAAGCATATCCAGCCCGATTTTCTGCGCATCAATCACGCCTATGTCGAAGGTTTGAACAATAGCCCGGAAAATCAGGACAGCATCCGCGAAATTACGTCACAGGCCAGTTCGATGGAAATCAGCAGCATCTTGCCCGGCGTCAGTGATGCGGCTGTGCTTAGCGTGCTGTGGAGTGTCGGCGCAGACTTTGTGCAGGGCGATTTTCTGCAAGCCCCGACCAAGACGATGAATTACGACTTCACGTCGATGACCGGGTAAAGCTTCGACAAATCCGTTGTGATCCGAGCGGAATAACCCTATTATTTGGTAACATTGATTTGCGTTACCATCGGTTGTTCGGGATGTTGTGCAAGATTGCTATCGAGATTCATTTGCTGGGGAGGAGACCAGTCAAAATCAGGTAGATTGCTAAACACCTGAATCAATCCGTCTTTCCATGACTGTTCGAGTCTCGGTAAATAATCTCCATTGAAATCAAAACTGCATCGCCCTTTCAATATCAGACTACCTGCCTCATAGGATGCCAGTTCGAATGGCGGACCTACAGTCTTGTTGGAATTGGAAGTGGAGGTCAATGACACCAGCGCCACCTTGCCAGCATCCTGTAGTGAAGATTGATAATTCAGTACCCGGTCCAGTACCGGCTTCCCATACTTGGTTTCACCGATCTGTAGATAAGGTGTCGCTTCGGAAGCTTCGATAAAATTTCCCTGTGGATAAATCATCATCAGACTATGCGGTTGACCCGATATCTGCCCTCCCAGTAACCAGGTGACTTCCCCATTCACTCCAGCTGTAGTCAACGCCGCAGCATGCGCTTGCTGCACCTCCTGGGTAATGCGGCCGATATAATCGGCTGCCTCAAACATATAACCGGCTTGCAGCAGGCTTTCATTAGAATCGCTATGATCAAGATCCCGTTTGATTCGACTGATGACTTCTTGGGTAGTCGCCAGATTGCCAGCAGACAATAATACAAACAAACGATCGCGAGCCGGAGTAAACAGGTGCATCTTGGAATACGAAGTCACGTAATCGGACCCTGCATTGGTGCGTGAGTCTGAAGCAAACACCAACCCGCTTTGCAGGTTCATCGCGACACAATAAGTCATGTTTTAATCCTGAAGTAATTTCAGACTGTATTGTACTTGCAGAAGTTACAAGATAAAGGCAAGAAAGCCCTTTGCAGTAAAAATATATCCAGAGTTGACAATATCGGGAATTAGTGAGAATTTTGGATCAAAGCCGCTTCTTTTACGGTTTAATATGCAAATCAAAGATTTTTACTGCCGATATGCACCAAATTAACGAATTTCTGTGGTGCAATTGCACCACTAAAAGGCAACATATATGGCTATACGAATAGCACTGAAACATCGCACCGAATACCACTTTGATCGTCGGGTCAATCTCTCCCCTCACCTGATCCGGCTACGACCAGCACCACATACTCGAACCCCGGTACACCAGTACTCAATCAAGGTGGAACCGGAAGAACACTTTCTAAACTGGGTCCAGGATCCCTTTGGCAACTACATCAGCCGTGTCGTATTTCCCGAAAAAACGCGCAAGTTGACCATCGAAGTCAATCTCGTGGCCGACATGGTAACGATTAACCCGTTTGATTTTTTCGTCGAAGATGACGCCAGTTACTATCCATTCGAGTACGAGCGACAGACCCGTAAAGAGTTAACCCCTTATTTCGAGTTAAAAGAGCAAGGACCTCGCCTGAGATACTTCATGGGAAAAATCCGTCAAGCCGGTCTGGGTATCGAAGCGACAATGGCAATGGCGGAAAATGATAGCTCCAGCCCTTTGCAAAAAAACAGCGATGGTTCGCTCAAACCACATATCGTTTACTTTTTGGTCGCACTGAATCAATATGTTCAAAACCATATAGATTACACTGTTCGCATGGAACCGGGTGTTCAAACCTGCGAACAAACCCTGCAAAAAAAGCTCGGTTCCTGTAGAGACAGTGGATGGCTGATGGTTCAGATCTTGCGCCAGCTCGGACTCGCCGCTCGTTTTGTTTCCGGCTATCTGGTACAACTCAAAGCCGACCAGGAATCGCTGGATGGACCTTCCGGACCTGAAGCGGATTTCACCGACCTGCACGCCTGGGCAGAAGTCTATATTCCCGGTGCCGGCTGGATTGGCCTTGACCCTACTTCCGGCTTATTTGCTGGCGAAGGACATATTCCGCTGGCCTGTACTCCTGACCCGGTCAGTGCTGCACCGATCGTCGGAGCAACCGACAAATGCAAGACGGACTTCAAGTTCGTCAACGAGGTTTTTCGCATCCATGAAGACCCTCGGGTCACCCTGCCCTATTCCGATCGTCAGTGGCAAGCGATTCTCGATCTGGGTCATGATGTAGATCAAAAATTGAAGGATGCCGATGTACGCCTGACCATGGGTGGCGAACCCACCTTTGTTTCCATCGATGACATGGACAGCCCACAATGGAATATTGCCGCACTGGGCCAGCATAAACTCGAACGGGCACAGGATCTGTTGCTGCGTATCCGTGACAGTTTTGCCGAGAAACCGGTATTGCAATATGGGCAGGGTAAGTGGTATCCGGGAGAACAATTGCCACGCTGGGCTTTTACCTGCGCCTGGCTTAAATCCGGCAAGCCGGTATGGGCCAACCAGCATCTGTTGGCAGACCCTACCCGGGCAGAGCATTACAGCAATAAACATAGCGAACAATTGATTCGGCGTATTGCCGCTCATCTCGAAATCGATCGGCACAATATCACCTCCGCTTACGAAGACATGCCTTACTACCTGTGGAAGGAAGGTACCCTGCCCGGCAATGTCACGGTTGAGGACAACCGGCTTGAGGATAAACAGGAGCGCGCCCGGCTGAGAAAAGTGTTTGACCAGGGCTTGAAAACCGTAGTCGGACAGGCATTACCCTGTGCTTTTGATGAAACCGAAAACAAATGGCAGTCAAACCCGTGGCGTTTTCGGCGCAACAAAATGTACCTGATTCCGGGCGACTCGCCAATGGGCTATCGTCTGCCGCTGGATTCACTACTCTGGGAACCTCCTGAAAAACGCCAGAAACTGATCGAAAAAGATCCTTTCGACCAGTTTGATCACCCTGCGGAATTGCGGGACCGCTTGCACCTGATACGTGACAAGAAACTGCAACCCTGGCAAAAAGAAAGCGTCCATCGGCAAATCCCACACAAAAAAGAAGATGACAAGCCAGAGCAGTCGCTGATCCGCACCGCGTTATGCGTGGAGCCACGCAACGGTCATTTATATATCTTCTTGCCACCGCTCACAAAACTGGAACATTATCTGGATTTGATCAACGCTATTGAGGCTGCCGCGCTTGAGCTCGATTTCCGGGTCATTCTCGAAGGTTATGAACCTCCCTTTGATCCCCGCCTGCAACGAATTCAGATTACACCGGACCCGGGCGTGATCGAGGTCAACATTCACCCATCGGCCAATTGGAATCAACTGGTTGCTAACACCCGGTTGCTTTATGAGCAGGCCAGACTGGCACGCCTTGGCACCGAAAAGTTTATGCTGGACGGTCGCCACAGCGGAACCGGTGGCGGAAATCATATTACCATTGGCGCGGCAAAACCTGAGGACAGTCCGGTGTTACGGCGTCCGCACCTGCTACGCAGCCTGCTTACTTACTGGCAGCACCACCCGGCGCTTTCCTACCTTTTTTCAGGTTTGTTTATCGGCCCCACTTCGCAATCGCCTCGAGTTGATGAGGCTCGCGACGACGCACTCTACGAGCTTGGCATTGCATTTTCAGAAATGACCAATGACGACGCTCCGTCACCCTGGCTGGTCGATCGCCTGCTCAGAAACCTGCTGGTAGATATCACCGGCAATACACACCGAGCCGAATTCTGTATCGACAAGCTGTATTCTCCTGCCGGCCCGACCGGCCGTCTCGGTCTGGTCGAGTTTCGCGGCTTCGAAATGCCGCCACACGCCCATATGAGCCTGATGCAGGCTTTGCTGCTGAGAGCTCTGATTGCGCGCTTCTGGGATGCCCCCTACCAACATGATCTGGTGCACTGGGGAACCGAATTGCATGACCGTTTCATGCTACCGCACTATGTCGAACGGGATATGCTGGATGTCATGGATGACATGAGACGGGCAGGCTTTGCCTTCGAAAATGACTGGCTCGACCCATTCATCGAATTTCGCTTTCCGCGCTATGGTGTTATCAATATCGATGACATTGAACTCGAATTACGTTTTGCCATAGAACCCTGGAATGTTCTGGGTGAGGAAGTTACTGCAACCGGAACGGCACGGTATGTCGACTCTTCCGTGGAACGCCTGCAAGTCAAGGTTCGTGGCATGACTGAAGGTCGCCATGTCATCACCTGTAATGGGAGACAAGTACCACTTCGCAATACCGGAACCCGGGGAGAATTCGTCGGCGGGGTACGTTACAAAGCCTGGCACCCGCCTTCCGGGCTGCATCCGACCATTGTTTCTCAGGCCCCACTGGTTTTTGATGTGATTGATCGCTGGAACCAGGCTTCGCTGGGAGGGTGTACCTACCATGTGGCGCATCCCGGCGGACGCAGTTACGAAACCTTCCCGGTCAATGCCAATGAGGCCGAATCCCGTCGCCTGGCGCGTTTTCAGGCAATAGGACATAGCGGCGGCCGGGTTGAAATTCCCGATGAACCTGTCAATGCAGATTTCCCGTTAACACTGGACCTGCGTCGACGCCCACTCGATGGCAAAGTGGGTGGAGGATAAAATGACCATCAATCTAGAAGCTTTTACCGATCAACCATTTTATGATGAATTGATTAACGCGAATGGCAATGCTCGCAGTTATGCGCGTAAACTGTTCAATTTTATCAAAAAAATCGACCCGGAAGCGCTTGAAGATCGGCAAAAGGGGGCAGAGCTTGCGATCAAGCAAATGGGAATCACCTTTCGCGTATATTCCAAGGAAGAAGGTTCCATCGACCGTGCCTGGCCATTCGATATTATTCCTCGCATAATCCCGCTGAAAGAATGGGTGCAGGTCGAAGAAGGATTAAAACAGCGGGTATCTGCGCTAAACCTGTTTATTGATGACTTGTACCACGATCAAAATATTGTCAAGGACAAGGTGTTCCCTGCAGCGGTATTGAAAGATTCCGTCAATTTTCGCGAACAGTGCATCGGTGTTAACCCGCCTCAGGGTATCTGGGCGCATATTTGTGGCTCCGATCTGGTACGTCATTCTGATGGCAATATTTATGTTCTGGAAGACAACCTGAGAGTGCCTTCTGGTGTTTCCTACATGCTGGAGAACCGGCTGGTGACAAAGCGGGTCTTTCCTGAATTGTTTGAAACTTACAGCCCTTTACCGATCGACGAATACCCCGATGATTTATTCGACACACTGGCCAGCCTGTCTCCACGCCCCGGCGATAAACCCGAAATCGTGGTGCTGACCCCCGGCATCTACAATTCTGCCTATTTCGAACACGCTTATCTTGCTCAGCAAATGGGTTGTGAACTGGTAGAAGGTCGGGATTTGCTGGTGGCAGATGATGATTGCGTTTACATGCGTAATGTTGGTGGATTCAGCCGGGTTGATGTTATATACCGGCGCATTGATGACTTGTTTCTTGACCCGGAAGCCTTTAATAAGGATTCCATGCTGGGCGTGCCTGGCCTGCTGCGCGCCTGGAAAGCAGGCAAGGTCGCGCTGGCCAATGCGCCGGGTGCTGGTGTGGCCGATGACAAGGTGGTGTACTCTTATCTGCCGGATATCATCAAATATTATCTCGATCAGGATCCTATCGTACCCAATGTCCCGACCTGGCGATGTATGGATGAAGACTCGCTGGCCTATGTGCTGGATCATCTGGATGAACTGGTGGTCAAACCCGCCAATGAATCCGGCGGATATGGCATGCTGGTCGGACCCGCATCTACTCGTGCCGAACGCGAGAAATTTACCCGCCTGATCAAGGCCGACCCGCGTAACTATATTGCCCAGCCAACGCTGGGCATATCCACCGTACCCACAATTGTCAAAAACACCATCGAACCCCGTCATGTCGATTTGCGGCCCTTTATTCTGAGCGGGCAAGAAACCAAGGTCACCACTGGTGGTTTGACCCGGGTAGCCTTACGCAAGGGCTCACTCGTGGTGAACTCGTCTCAGGGAGGTGGCAGCAAGGACACCTGGATCGTTGATGCCTAGTACACAGGAGAAAATTCATGCTTTCTAGAGTTGCAGAAACCATTTACTGGATCGGTCGATATCAGGAACGGGCGGAGAACACCGCCAGACTGATTCTGGTGAATACCAACCTGACCCTCGACCTGCCGAAAAACCTGCTTCCTCACTGGGAACCTCTGATCAGTATTCTGGGATGTGAGGATGAATACAATGAACGCCACCCGGAGAGGACGGAACGGCGAATCGTCAACTTCCTGATCAGTGATGAAAGTAATCCCGATTCGATTTTATCTGCGCTGGCCAATGCCCGCGAAAATGCCCGTACAATCCGCGATATTCTGCCCCGGGAGGGCTGGGAAGTGACCAATTCGATGTACCAGAATGCGGTCGAGAAAAAAACCGATAGCTATGCAAGAGCCGGGCGGCAAGGCTATCTGGAACAAATCATGAATGAATTGCAGCATTTGACCGGTTTACTGGCCGGCACAATGAACCATGATATGGCTTACGATTTTCTCAACCTCGGGCGCAAAGTGGAACGCGCCGATATGACCACTCGCATCATCGATGTTCGTTCCGGCTTCTCGCCACCACATGATATGCCGAGATTACGTCCTTTCGAAGATTTGCTTTGGATGAGCATTTTGAAATCACTCAGCGCTTACCAGATGTACCGTCAATCCATGCAGGTACGTATCAATCGAAAAGATGTCATCAAATTCCTGTTTTGTGACCACCTGTTTCCTCGTTCTGTTGCCTACTGTGTAGAAAACATCGGCGAATATCTGGCACGCATGCCATTGCCGCCAAAAGGGAAATGTACCGGGCGGCTGGAAAATTTACATGATTTACTCGATGTACCGATTAACAGACAGTTGGATAATCATGCTCTGCATGATTACATTGACCAGATTCAATCAGAATTGGCCGGATTGCATAATGATATTTCTAACAATTTTTTCCCGCAGATGCAGAACTGATTCACTACCATCCGGCTTGTGGCCATCAAACCGTTTTATTTACCGTTTGTCAGCTCGGGGATGGTAAAACCACTTAACCATCATCGGATTGACCTAGAGTGAACTCTATTGAAATCCGCGGATAAATACAGGTCGTCATTTCCTGCGTCACTCGTCATGGCATCAAAGCATAGTTGTTTACCAGACACTCTGACCGGCTTTCTTTTCCAGCAAGACCAGATATTGCTGATGCTTTTGCAGATCTTCGGCAGAAACCTGCCAACTCACCAGACCCTGCGCATCGACGGGCTTGGCTTCAAGCACCTGACCCGCGTGCCCATTGTCGGCGTCCTCGGCTTCCAGCGTCAGCGCGGTTTGCCCGCCAGTCATCAATAAATAAACTTCGGCCAGAATCTCTGAGTCGAGCAGCGCGCCGTGCAGGGTACGATGACTGTTGTCGATCTCGTATCGCCGACACAAGGCGTCCAGATTATTCTTTTGCCCCGGGTGTTTCTGGCGTGCCATTACCAGCGTATCGAGTACGCTGCAAACCTCTGTGATCAGTGGGCGCGGTTCATCCAGCAGCTTGATTTCATGGTTCAGAAAACCGACATCGAACGGCGCATTGTGAATCACCAGCTCGGCACCATCGATATACGCCAGAAAATCATCCACCAACTCATCAAAGCGAGGCTTGTCGGCCAGAAATTCATTGCTGATGCCATGCACCTCGAAGGCGCCATCGTCGACCGGCCGATCCGGTTTGATATAGTGATGCCAGTGGTTATCGGTAAGCCGGCGATTGATCATTTCGACACAACCGATCTCGATGATTCGATGCCCCTGGGATGGCTCGAGACCGGTGGTTTCGGTATCCAGTACGATTTGTCTACTCATGCTTTTTGCGAGGCCTCGTCTATGGCCAGATTGGCCAACTGATCGGCCCTTTCATTGCCGGGGTTTCCGGAATGTCCGCGAACCCAGTGCCACTGAATTTGATGACGGGCGGCCTGCTGGTCGAGTTGCTGCCACAAATCGACATTCTTGACCGGTTTTTTGGCGGCGGTTTTCCAGCCTTTTTGTTTCCAGCCGTCCAGCCATTCGGTCATGCCTTGCAACACATATTTCGAATCTGTGTATAAATCGATATCGCAGCTGCGCGTCAGCGCCTTCAGGCTTTCAATCACCGCTGTCAACTCCATGCGGTTATTGGTGGTCTGCGGCGTGAAACCGTACAACTCTTTTTCACTGCCGCCATATTGCAACACCGCGCCCCAACCTCCGGGCCCCGGATTGCCGCGGCAAGCGCCATCGGTATGCAGCGTGACCCGTGCCGGGGTCGCATCACTTGTCATATTTCATGCTCCGTCCGACTGTAGGACTGGCCGCGTTGGGCGAAAGAATCTGGCGTTTGATCCAGCGTTGTCGGGCCGGAGTCAGCGGAATGATTTTTTTCTCGAATACCATTAGATTGAGCGCTGCGGAAAAATTGACCCAGCGCCGGGTAAAACGGTTGAACAAATGCGAACGGGTCAAGCGGTTTTGATGCTGCAGCGGCAGGATATGGCCACTACGGGTGTGCTGCAGCATATCGAATCCAAGCAACCGCAGCCAGTCTTGCAGACGCCGGGCGGTATAATAATGTCCGCTCCACGGCGCATCATCGAGCCAGCCTTGCAATAAATGGCGTAAACCCCATAGCGACACCGGGTTGAAGTCGATGATGATCAGCTTGCCATCCGGGATCAGAACACGATTGACTTCGCGCAGCATTGCATGCGGGTCACTGGACTGGGACAGGCTATGCATCAGGACCACCAGATCGGTACTGTCGGAAGCAATCGGCAGAGACTGTTTGTCGATCAACGCATCGACCGACTGTAATTCCTCTCCCAGTCTGAAAACATGCTGCACCCGCGCTTGTCGAAACAATGTTTCCGACAGATTAGTGCAGCCGATCTGTAAGGCGTAATAGCCAAAACAGGTTGCCAGAGCGCTGTCCAGAGGAGCTTGCAACTTTGCCAGCAAGTGCTGCCCGAGCGCCCCTTGATACCAGTCTTGCAGAGAAATTTTTTGATGCATTTAAGTGAAATTTTATCCGGCGATGGATGCTTAATCCGCTATTGGCCTTGCGCGGCGAAGCCATCACTTGTAGCATCTCGCGTGCAAAACAATCATAACGCATCATAAATCATCCAGTATCCGGTGACAAAAATTAAAACCTTCATACAACCCCTGATCACCCTGTCTGCCCTGTCCCTGCTGGCGGGCTGCCAGACACTCTTTCCTTCGGCTCAAAATAACAGTAACGCGATTCGGGTCGCGGCCATCCAACAGATTGACAGACCACAAGCTGAAAAGCTCGAGAATTTGCCAAAACCGGTGGTTTCGACTGCCGACGCTTCGCGAGAGACGGTCGAGACAAAAACTGACATAGAGCAACTGGTGCTGTCCGATCTTGATACGGAAGCCATAGAGCAAACCCGCTTGCTGAGTCTGCACCCGACGAAGCCTGCCGCCTCGGTTGCCCAACTTGCACAGACAGCACAAACGGCACAACAACAGGACCAGAAATCGATTGCACACGATGCCGAAGTCGCGCTAATCGAACAAAACAATGCCTGGATCCGACTTCAACATGGCATGCGTATGAAGCCGGTGCTGAATAAGCGGGTCCAGGCACAACTGGACTGGTATCTTTCACACCGGAAATATCTCGGTCGTGTCATGAAAAGGGCCGCGCCGATTCTGCCATTCATACTGAATGAACTGGAGAAGAAGGACTTACCCAGCGAGATCGCTCTATTGCCGATTGTGGAAAGCGCTTACCAGGCCTTCGCCTATTCGCATGGCCGCGCTTCCGGCATGTGGCAAATCATCCCGTCAACCGGCCACCACCTCGGGCTCAAGCAAAACTGGTGGTATGACGGCCGCCGCGATATCATCGAATCGACCCGCGCAGCGACCCGATATTTGCAATCGCTGGCCCGCCAGTTCGATGGTGACTGGGAGTTGGCACTGGCCTCTTATAATGCCGGGCCCGGCAAGATACGCTCGGCGGTTCGCTACAATAAAAAGAAAGGGCGTAAAACCGACTTCTGGCATTTGACCCGCATCCGCCCGGAAACCCGGGATTACGTCCCCAAGCTGTTAGCGCTGAAAGAAATTTTTGCCAACCCCGAAAAATACGACATCGATTTACTGTATATCGAGGATGAACACCAATACCAGATCGTGGAACTCGACAGCCAGATCGATCTGGCACTGGCGGCCGATCTGGCCGGCATCAGCACCGAATCAATATACCAACTGAACCCGGCTTTCAATCGCTGGGCTACGGCACCGAAAGGGCCACACCGCTTGCTGTTACCTTCGGAGAAGGTCGATTCTTTCAAACAAAAGCTGGCTGAATTGCCGCGCAGCAAGCGCGTCAACTGGTTACGTTACAAGATCAGGAATGGCGATACGCTCAGTCAGATCGCTCGCAAATACCGCACCAGCACGGCCCTGATCAAAAGTGTCAACAAGATACGCGGTCACAGCATCCGCGCAGGCAAGTATCTATTGATTCCAACTGCGACCAAGTCGATCCAGCAATACAGCCTGAGCCAGAATTCCCGTCTGAGCAAAATCAAGAATACGCCGCGCAAGGGTCAGAAACTGACCTATCGGGTTAAATCCGGAGACAGTTTCTGGACCATCGCACGCAAACACGGGGTCAACCACCGCTCGCTGGCCAAATGGAACGGCATGGCGCCGACCGACACCCTGAGCATCGGTCAGAAGCTGGTGATCTGGAAGACTGCCGGCAAGGCAAAGGCACAACGAGTTTCCTTGTTTGATACCCAGCCGAAAAATCGCATGCATGCTTTGCGTTATACCGTGCGCAAAGGCGATTCATTGTCGCGTATCGCCAGCAAATTCAAACTTCGCGTATCCGATATCAAGAAATGGAACCGTATCGGCAAGTATTTGCAGCCCGGCCAAAAACTGAAATTGTATGTCGATATTACGAGCCAGTCCGGCTAGCCGTACCTGCCCGGCATTCGCATTCGGGTGGTGTTTCACAAAAGCGGTGGAATCTGCAGTAATTCAGTTGCTTTATGCCGGTAAGCCCGACAAAATAACCGCATAATCAAACATGAAACATTGACGTATTTATGTCTATCGAAATCAATTCCCAGCTTTTATCCACCCTTTCTCCGATCGATTCACTCAATGGCGAAAATGTGCAGGACCTGATCAGCAAGATCAAGACGGATACCATCCAGCCGAAACATTACCTGTTCAAGAAAGGTGACATGGACAAGGCTCACATCTATATCCTGCAAGGTGAAGTCGAGCTACTGTCGGATAAAAAAATCATCAAGACCATCAAAGGGGGCAGTGCCGAAAGCAAGCAACCCTTGGCGCATTCATTTCCACGCTCGATTTCGGCTCGTGCCAAAACGCCCTGCCAGATCATTCGCGTCAACAGCGACATGCTCGACATCATGTTAACCTGGGACCAAACCGGCAGCTATTCGGTAGAAGCGCTGGATGAAACCGATGATGACGATGATTCAACCGACTGGATGACGCGCATCCTGCAAACACGAGCCTTTCATCGCATTCCTCCTGCCAATATCCAGGCCATGTTCATGCGCATGGAGAATGTCAATTACAATCCCGGCGATGTCATCATCAAACAGGATGAGCCGGGCGATTATTTTTATATCATCAAGGAAGGCCGCTGCCTGGTTACCCGCTCGACTCCGGCCAATCCAAAAGGGGTCAAACTGGCGACCTTGTCGGTGGGTGACAGCTTTGGTGAAGAAGCATTGATTTCGGACAGCACTCGAAATGCCACGGTCACAATGCTGACCCCGGGGCATTTGATGCGCCTGAACAAGGATGATTTCAATTCTCTGTTGAATGAGCCACTGCTGAACTGGGTCGATTATGCCGCCGCGAAAAAGATTATCGACGAGGGCGGCTTATGGCTGGATGTTCGTTTACCTGCCGAATTCAAGGCCAAGCACGTCAAGGGCGCGATCAATATTCCTCTGATTTTCCTGCGCATGAAAGCCAATTCACTGGATAAATCGAAACCCTATGTCATTTACTGCGATACCGGCCGGCGCAGCTCAGCGGCCTCGTTTTTGCTGAATGAACGAGATGTCAGTTCTTATGTTTTGCAAGATGGCATCGACTCCGTCACCGACGCTTCTGTGCTGGAAGAAAAGAATTGAGCAGAAGGTAGTCGTCAACGCCTTTATTGCAGGCAGGCTTGCAGAATTTCATCATCGACCTGATCAATTTGATTGGGGTCGAGAAACTCTTCGGCGTAAAGCAGATAGACTTTTTCCCGGATAAATATATCAAAGATATCCGGGTCGATATGCTGGTCTTTTTTCATGAAACTCATAATCTTCAGGCACTCTGACAAGGTCTTTCCTTTCTTGTAAGGTCGGTCGCGCGCGGTCAGTGCCTCGAAGATATCCGAAATCGCCATGATCCGGGTCTGGATCGACATTTCATCGCGCTTTAATCCTTTCGGGTAGCCAGTACCATCCATTTTTTCATGATGGCCACCGGCATATTCCGGCACCCTGCGTAATTTTTTGGGGAATGGCAGCGCTTCCAGCATCTTGATTGTGGCGACGATGTGGTAATTGATGATTTCCCGCTCTTCATCATTCAGGGTGCCTTTACGAATCGCAATATTCATCGCTTCATCGTCATCCAGCAGTTTGCAGGTTTCTCCCTGATAGTTCACCCATTGATAGGCGGCCAGCTGCTTCACGCGCTGAACATCTTCATCGCGCATAAATTCACCGCCAAGATTGGCCTGTTGCAAAAAAGCCAGATGCTGCTTCAATTGCTCACTCTGGCTTTCGAACTGTTGCCGGGCGGCTTCGCAGGCCACTTCATCATTTGACCGGTTGGCACATTTTTTCAGGTATTCAATTTCCAGATCGCGCAGCAGAATTTCAATACGGTGTTCGACCAGTTTGATACGGTCGAAAATCCCTTCCAGTTTGGTGGACTTGTCCATCACATATTCGGGTGTAACCACTTTTCCACAATCATGCAACCACGCGGCGGTTTCCAGTTCGTAGCGGTCATCTTCATTCATGTGAAAAGTTTTCATCGGCCCCTGGTTAACACGATTCACTGCCTCAGCCAGCATCATGGTCAAAACCGGGATACGCCGACAATGTCCGCCGGTATAGGGCGATTTGTCATCGATGGCGCTCGCAATCATTTTGATAAATGATTCAAACAAGTCTTTCAATTCCTGCAGCAGGCGTTTCTGGGTAAGCGCAACCGCCGCTTGCGAAGCAAGCGATTCTGCCAGTTGCTGGTCCACCTCACTGAAGCTGATCACTGCGCCGCTGCTCTCGTCGGTCGCGTTGATCAATTGCAGCACTCCTATGATTTCCTGCTCGTGATCTTTCAAAGGCACTGTCAAGACCGAGCGGGTACGGTAGTGATTGGCTTCATCAAACTTGCGTGCGCCGGTAAAGTCGAAACCGGCTTCGTGGTAGGCATCCTCGACATTGATGGTCTGGCCCGTCAATACGCAGTGACTGACCACCATATTATGATTTTCCGAGCCATTTTCCTGATAGATCGGCAAAGGCGTGAATTCAATCGCATTGCCAGAAGTTCCACCCATCTGTATCGACAGACTGTCGTTTGAAATAATCTCGAAACTGAGCGTGTTGTCTTTGACAAAATACAGCGATCCACCGTCGGCGTGAGTCAGGGATTTGGCACCGAGCATGATCAACTCCAGCAGGCGAGCGGTATCCTGCTCGGCCGACAGTGCGGTTCCGATTTCTGTCAACCGATCTATTTTTACCAGCAAATCATTCATTCGATCAAAACACGGCCGATGTAGGTTCAAACACTATAGCAACTCCCGAAATTTAGGCAATTGGCTTACCATTAACTCAAAGTTTCCTGCTTTTTCTGCAAGAATGGCTTTTTTGCCATCGCGAACCTATCGAGTGTGTCACAATTTGCAGGTCTATAACCGCCTTTAAGGCCCTAAAAAGGATATTTTTGACTGGCAATCTGATCACATCCTCCCTATCATCGTGTGCGGTTTCAGTAAAAAAATAACAGCAAGGGAGAGGGCATGAAATCCCATTTCTGGAAATCCGACTGGTTTACCGGACTTATCGTCACGATCGTCATTTTACTGTCTTCGGGTTCCGCAACATTACAAAACCTCGAACGGCAAGCCTATGACTGGGGTGTACGAGCAACCGAGCGCTTTCCATCCGACAAGGTTGCTGTCATTGCCATCGACAATGAGAGTATCGCCAACATCGGTCGTTGGCCGTGGCCTCGTGATTTGCATGCTGAATTGATCAATAAGCTCAAAGCGGGTGGCGCCAAGGTCATCGGTGAAACGGTATTTTTTCTGGAGCCGCAAATCGACCCGGGGCAAGTCTACATCAAGCAAATGGTTGACTACTTTTCCAATGCCAGTTTCGATGATATTCCTGCCGAGGTAGATCAACTTTCCAGCCTGTTACAGCCGAAAAGAAAATTCAAATCGGTACGCGAAATCTACGAATTCTTCAGCCAGAGTAACCTGAATACCCGACTTGCCAAGGACCTGGAAACCCTGAAATCCAGCCTGATCGAGGCAGAACAGGCACTGGACACCGACAGCAAATTGGCCAACAGCATGAAAAAGGCGAGAAACGTTGTACTGGCGATGCCTTTTATCCTCGGTATACCACGCGGCAAGCCCGATCAAGAATTACCGACCTATGTCCTGAAAAACGCCCTGACCAGTATTCACGACCGTGTACAGGCACAAGCCAATGGGCTATATCCGCTGCAATCGATCGATGCCATTCCTCCTACAGCCTTGCTCGGTTCTGCAGCCGCGGCGATCGGACATCTAAATGCCCTGCCGGATGTCGATGGCGCGGTGCGAGCCGAGCCTCTGGTGATCAAACATTTTGACCGCTTTTACCCTTCCCTTTCGCTGCAACTGGCTGCCAAGAGCCTGAATCTTGGGTATCAGGATATCCAGGTCAATCTGGCCGAAGGGATTCATCTTGGCTCTCTCAACATCAAGACCGACAGCCAACTGATGATGAATACCTTTTTCTATTCTGATATCGAAGGATTTCCGGCCTTTCAGGTCGATTCCTTTTACGACGTATTCAGTGGCAAGATCCCGCTCGAAAAATACAAGGGTAAAATCGTGTTGATCGGAGCCACAGCGACCGGTGTGGGCACCCCGCAGGTCACGCCAATCGACACCGCTATGGCACCGGTTCTGACCCTGGCTCACTCGGTATCCAGTATTCTCAACGAAGATTTCTTCACCACACCCGACTGGGCGATCTGGGCCCGGCTCGGAGCATTCCTGCTGGTCGCGTTGTATCTGATGCTGCTGATGCCACGCCTGAAAGCCGGAGTTGCCGCTTCACTGACGGTTTTTATTTTGCTTATCCTGATTTCCAGCCACTACCTCTTGATGACAACTACTACCCAGTGGGTGCAGTTGATGGCTCCGGCGGCGTTACTGGTAATCGGCCACCTGCTGATTACCACCAAGCGATTCCTCGCCACCGAACGTGGCAAGATGAAGTCCGAAGAAGAATCTTCGGAAAGTAACCGGATGCTGGGCATCGCCTTTCAGTCGCAGGGACAACTGGATATGGCTTTCGAGAAATTTCGTAAATGCCCACTCGATGACTCGGTTATGGAAGCCATGTACAACCTGGCGCTCGACTTTGAGCGCAAACGCCAGTTCAACAAGGCAACCAGCGTGTACCAGTACATGAGTAAGCATGACGCCGATTTTCGAGATATCAAGACCCGCCTCAACCGCGCCCAGCAAATGGAAGAAACCGTGCTGCTGGGCGGCAGCGGCGGTCATGCCGGAGGCACCCTGCTGCTGGATGGCAACGACATCGAAAAGCCCATGCTGGGACGCTATCAAGTCGAAAAAGAACTCGGCAAGGGTGCCATGGGTATCGTTTATCTGGGTCGGGACCCTAAAATCTCCCGCGTGGTTGCCATCAAAACCATGGCGCTGGCGCAGGAATTTGAAGCGGACGAGTTGGAAGAAGTCAAGGAACGCTTCTTCCGCGAAGCCGAAACCGCCGGTCGTCTCAGCCACCCCAATATCGTCACCATTTACGATGCCGGTGAAGAACATGATCTGGCCTATATCGCGATGGAATTTCTCAAGGGTTCAGATTTGGCTCCGCATACCAAGAAAGATAACCTGCTGGATGTAAAAACCGTCATCAGTATCATCACCAGAGCGGCAGAAGGGCTGGCCTTTGCGCATGCCCAGAATATCGTGCACCGCGATATCAAGCCGGCCAATCTGATGTATGAAGCCGAGTCAGACAGTCTGAAAATTACCGACTTTGGTATCGCGCGCATCACCGACTCAAGCAAAACCAAGACCGGCATGGTGCTGGGAACGCCTTCCTACATGTCGCCGGAACAATTGGCCGGCAAAAAAGTGGATGGTCGCTCGGATCTGTTTTCTCTGGGCGTCATGCTGTATCAAATGTTGTGTGGCAGTTTGCCATTCAAGGCTGACTCGATGGCCAGCCTGATGTTCAAGATCACCAACGAAACACCACCGGAAATCACGGACTACCGCCCTGATCTAGCACCCTGTCTGGTCGAAATCATTCACAAGGCGCTGGAAAAAGAGGTCGATAAAAGATATCAGACCGGTAACGAATTTGCAGAAGACCTGAAAAAATGTGCGGCAAGCATCCAATAAAAAACCAAAACGTAAACCCAAAATTGACCGACCATTGCAGAGTCATGAGGAAAAAGAGATTTGACCCACAAGCTAATTCACAATTCCTGTCATCATCATCTATCCTTTTGCTATGGCAAGCAATTTACTCGAACGATAACGCCAGACCATGAACCTGCAAGGTAAAATTCATATTGTCGGACTGACCGACACTGGTCGGGTACGGCAAAACAATGAAGATTGTATCGGCTTTGACAGCGCTCTCGGGCTGGTTGTTTTGGCCGATGGCATGGGCGGTCATCTCGGCGGCGAAGTCGCCAGTTCAATAACGGTAGACACGATTATTCAAAGCTGCCAAGCCGCTTTACCTGCTCTCAAACCAGGCGAAGTCGACGATGAGACCGGTTATTCGATGGAATCGATTTGCCTGCAGGATGCTATCGAAAAGGCCAATGATCTGGTGTACCGCAAGTCCGCAGCTCAGGCCGAACTTCGAGGCATGGGTACTACACTGGTCACGATGGCGTTTTATAACAGCCGCTTTTCACTGGCGCACATCGGCGACTCCAGATGTTATCGCTACAGAAACAAGTTCTTCGAGCAGATCACCAAAGATCATTCGCTGCTGCAAGAATTGATCGACCGCGGTTTTTATACCCCCGAAGAAGCGCAAAAGTCACTGAATAAAAACCTGGTTACACGAGCTTTAGGGATAGACCCCACTACCACGGCGGATATCCAGGAAGATTTGGCGCTCAAAAACGATATCTACCTGCTATGCTCAGACGGGTTAACCGATATCGTTGAAGACGAATATATAAGCTTAACTATTAAGAGATTTAGTGATAATCTAGAAGAAGCTGCCAAGCAATTGATTACAAAGGCAAACCAGAATGGTGGTAAGGATAATATTTCTGTTATCCTGTGCCGCATCGATGAGGATTTTTCCGAATCACAAGGTTGGTTCAAGAAATTGATTGAATGGTTTTAAACGGAATTAACCCGTCTACAGATCCAAACCGGAAATTCGGGTTCAAGTGACAGCCAGATTGTCTCGCTCAATCTTTTGTCACATAAGCAATAACAAAATAGAGGCTGGAAAATAACATGGTCGCAAAACTGGTACTGACATCGAATAGCGGTGAAAAAGAAGAAGTCCCGCTGACCAAAGAAACCACTACGATCGGTCGAAAACCGAGTAATGACATTCATATTGATAACCTGTCAGTCAGCGGTAATCACGCTCAGGTCATTACGATTCTGGAAGATTCTTTTCTGGAGGATCTCGGCAGTACCAACGGTACCTATGTCAACGGTAAACTGATCAAAAAGCACGCGCTGGAACACGGCGACAAAATCACCTTGGGCAAATACCAGATCACTTATGAAAGCAGCTCGGGTGGTAATGATCAGGACTTCGAGCAAACCATGATTATCCGGCCCGGCGAAGCCGGCATGCCAGAACAGGCTGGCAACAAGGAAATCGACAAGTCCGTACAAAAGATTTCAGCAGCAATGGCGTCGGAAGCAGCCTCTTCTTCTGATCAATCACATGAAAATAAAACGGCTTGCTTGCAATTGCTCAGTGGCGCGAATGCCGGTAAGGAACTGACACTGAAAAAGGCTCTGACCACCATTGGTCAACCGGGCGTTCAGGTTGCCGCAATCACTCGCCGCCCACAAGGGTTCTTCCTCATACACGTCGATGGTGGCCCTCACAATACGGTTCCCAAGGTGGCCGGCAGTCCGATCGGTTCGAATGCGCACCAGCTGAAAGACCATGACATCATCGAAGTAGCCGGCGTCAAAATGGAGTTTTATACCAAATAAGTTCCGGTCGGCTACAGGCTAAAGATCTGACCACCAAATCCCAGGGGGAATAGGCTCATGCAATTGCAACGATTGATTCGCTTGTTGCTGAGTCTGTTACTTCTGATCCTGCTGTTGCTCAACGCCTCAGAGCTGGTCCGATATCCCTTTTTGCAGCAGCTGGAAAACTGGACATACGACGCCCGGCTCAAGTTTACCTTGCCCAACACCGTCGATCCGGACATCGTCATCGTCGATATCGACGAAGCCTCTCTAAACAGAGTCGGCCAGTTTCCCTGGAACCGTAATATTCTGGCTACCCTGACCGACAACCTGTTTAATCACTATCAGGTCAAGTCACTGGCCTTCGATATGGTTTTTGCCGAAGAAGACAAACGCTCCGGACTGGAGATTCTGGAAAATCTGGCCGCTACCGAACTCAAATCTGATCAGGCGTATCAGAAAACTCTCGATAAATTGCGCCCCAGCCTGCAATTTGATCGCCTGTTTGCCAAAACACTCGAAAACCGGAATATTTCACTGGGCTATATTCTTCGCCCGAATGTCAAGCCCGGCGAACAGCAAGAAACCGGAATGCTACCCGAGCCAATAACCGAATTAACCGATGATTGGGCCAAACGACTGCCAATCGCTAGAGCCAGGGGCTACACTGCCAATCTACCGGTTTTACAGCAAGCAGCGCGCACCGGCGGCTTTTTCTCCAACCCTTTTGTCGATG
>JANTFI010000033.1 GCA_024763505.1 Gammaproteobacteria bacterium | reverse complement strand
AGCGGTTGATTCAAATAAGAGCTAACTTCGATTTCGCCCAAACCCAGAGCAAACCCTGATAGCGGAAATAACAAAAGCGCCGCCCAAAGCGATGTTACAAGTCCCAATTTACGCACGTTTAGTCTCCCAAACTCCCCACCGGATATGATTATTTAAAGTGCTGTTTAACCGCCTGTCAAACAGTCACCTGGCATTATGTTAGAGAATTTACTTTAAAGAAAGCACTTTCATAAACCAACGTAACTATAGATTATAAAAAAGATTTTAGCAAAATTTCTATCGTCAGCAGATAATTTTTCAGTAATCCGTTTTTGGCTGCGTCGGCAAATATCCAGAATTGTAACCTATTGCTGTCGTTTTGTGGTTGAGAAAGTTGGTTGATGAGGATTTCGGATGTCTCGAGACAATGTGTTTGCGGACTGACGATGTGTTCGTCGATTTTCACCCCGGGCAGATGGTTCAGTTGTGCTGCCAGCGCTGGCAAATCCACCCGCTTCTGACTCTCGAGAGTAACTGCCATCACCAATCCATGGAACGAAGCGACTTGCAGATTTTGCACGCTGCATTTCAGACTTTCAGCCTGCAAGGCGTCGACAATTTGCTGTTCCTGATCTTCCGTCACCTCCGGCGCGAACATATTAAACGCCAGTTGCATCGGGAAAACTGAGGGTTTCACAGTTTGGCTATTGAGTAGCGCGATGGTTTGTCCAGCCAGCTCTTCCACCCCCGCCTTGCCTGCAAACGAAGCCGACAAAATGTTGACCACGTTCAGACTTTGCAGGCAGACCTGCTGGTGAATGGGTTCAATAACCGCCAGCAGGGTAGAAAGCGTGGCCGAAGGTAACCGAATCGCCGAGGCGGACTCGGGCAACTTCGCGCCCTTAGCAAGCGGATTAAAGACTGTATGCTGGTTGCTGTCATGCAGATGGCTGATGACAGGACAATCCGCGTGTAGCAGTAAATCCGCCAGCTCATCATCGGCTTCCAGCAACAACACCGCAGCCAGATTCTCATAATCGTATTCCAGCTGATCCTGTACATCGAGATAAGTACTGCCGAAGGACAGGCGATTGCCCGCGAGTTCCTGCCGGTCGAGCAAAATTACATGTTCCGGGTCGACACCGGCGGCTGCCATAAATTCCAACAGGGCTTCACCGAGCAAGCTACTAGCGTGGGTGATGGCGATTTTTTTCTGCTCTGGCTTTGTCATAAATCAGTTTTTTTCTAACAGAATGTTGAGCATGCGACGCAGCGGTTCGGCAGCACCCCATAACAATTGATCACCCACGGTAAAGGCCGACAGGTAATCATCCCCCATCTGGAGCTTGCGCAGGCGGCCGACCGGCACACGGAGCGAACCGGTGACGGCGGCGGGGGTCAGTTTTTGCATTGAAATCTCGCGATCATTCGGCAGCACTTCGACCCAGTCGTTGGCGGCGGCCAGCATGTCGTGGATTTCATCCAGTGGAATATTTTGCTTCAGCTTGATGGTCAGTGCCTGCGAATGCGAACGCATCGCGCCAATACGCACGCACAGCCCGTCAATCGGAATGAGGTTTTCGCTGCGGCCGAGAATCTTGTTGGTTTCAACCGCGGCTTTCCATTCTTCTTTGCTCTGGCCGCTTTCCATCGGCACATCGATCCACGGGATCAGGCTGCCGGCTAGTGGCGCACCAAATTGCTGGGTCGGATAGGCACCGGAGCGGATATGCTCGGCCACCTTGCGATCGATTTCCAGGATTGCCGAAGCGGGGTCGGCCAGCAGATCGTGCACTGCATGTTCGATGCTGCCCATCTGGGCGATCAGTTCGCGCATGTTGCGCGCGCCTGCACCGGAAGCGGCCTGATACGTCATCGCGCTAATCCATTCGATCTGATCATTTTGCAGTAATCCTCCGAGCGCCATCATCATCAGACTGACGGTGCAATTGCCGCCAATGAAATCCTTCTTGCCTGATTCCAGCGCGGCATCGATGACGTTGCGGTTAACCGGGTCGAGCACGATAATGGTGTGATCGGCCATACGTAGCGACGATGCGGCGTCGATCCAGTAGCCTTTCCAGCCGGCAGCGCGCAGGTCGTCATAAACCGCTTTGGTATAATCGCCGCCCTGACAGGTGACGATGGCATCCATCTTTTTCAGCTCGTCGATGTCGTTAGCGTCTTTCAGCGGCGGGATAGCCTTGCCGATGTCCGGCCCGGCCTGCCCTGCCTGTGAGGTGGTGAAAAACACCGGTTCATCGATGTTGGCAAAATCATTCTGTTCACGCATGCGCTGCATCAGCACCGAGCCGACCATGCCGCGCCAACCTACAAAACCTACTCTTTTCATTGTCGTATTCCGGTTTGGAAAAGAAACCTTACTCTCGCCAAGACGCAGAGATCGCAGAGAAAACCTGTTTTAACTTTGCGTGCTCCGCGCCTTGGCGAGAAACTTTTTTGATCTGCAATATTGACCTGCGATCTATTTCTGCAATGCCTTGACCACGGCATCGCCCATTTCGCGCGTGCTGACATAAGCACCGCCATCGGCGATATCCTGCGTGCGGATGCCCTGATCGAGTACATCGCTGACGGCTTGCTCGATCAAATCCGCGATCACTGATTCATTCAGGCTGTAACGCAACATCATCGCCACCGACAGAATGGTCGCCAGCGGATTGGCGGTGTTGGTCCCCGCGATATCCGGCGCGCTGCCGTGGATCGGTTCATACATGCCCTTGCCGTTTTGATCCAGCGATGCGGAAGGCAGCATGCCGATGGAACCGGTCAGCATCGCCGCCGTATCTGACAGGATATCGCCGAACATATTCTTGGTCACCATCACGTCGAATTGCTTGGGCCATTTCACCAGTTGCATCGAAGCATTATCGACATACATATGCGACAGCTCGACCTCGGGGTAATCCTTGCTCACACGAATCATCACTTCGCGCCACAGTTCGGAGACTTCCAGCACATTGGCCTTGTCCACCGAGCACACTTTCTTGTCGCGCTTCATCGCGACATCGAAGGCGCTGCGCGCGATGCGCTCGATTTCATGCTCGGCATACACCAGCGTGTTGTAGCCTTCGCGCTCGCCGCCTTCCAGCGAGCGTATGCCTCGTGGTTGACCGAAGTAAATGCCTCCGGTGAGTTCGCGCACGATCATGATATCGAGGCCGGAGACGATTTCCGGCTTCAGGCTGGAAGCATTGGCCAGTTGCGGGTAAAGAATGGCCGGGCGCAGGTTGGAAAACAGTTCCAGCTCCGAGCGCAGGCCGAGCAAGCCTTTTTCCGGACGCAGATCGCGCTCCAGCGATTCATACTGCGGGCCGCCGACCGCACCGAGCAGAATCGCATTGGATGCCTTGCACAGATCCAACGTGGCTTGCGGCAACGGGCTGCCGGATTCATCATAGGCAGCGCCGCCGATGTGGGCGCTTTCCATCTCGATATCCAGACCGTGATTGGCTTGCAGACAATTCAGCACCTTGACCGCTTCGTCGATAATTTCCGGGCCGATGCCGTCACCGGGCAGAATGGCAATTTTACTCGTCATGTGATGTTCTCTTTAAAAAATGAATTCTTGATTATCTCTCGCAAAGGCGCAGAGCACGCAAAGTTAAAAACAGGTTTTCTCTGCGGGCTTTGCGTCGTGGCGAGAGTTTAAGGGTTACGCCGCCAACCACGGAAAGCGCTGGTAATACTCTTTCTCGAAGGCCTTGATTTCATCGGCGTGTTGCAGGGTCAGGCCGATGTCGTCGAGACCATTGAGCAGGCAATGCTTGCGGAATGGGTCAATCTCGAACGGCATTTGCGCGCCGGCGGAATTGCTGACGATCTGGTTTTCAAGATCGATTGACAATTGGTAATCTTCGTGATCAGCCAGCTCTTCGAACAATTGATCGACGATGGTCGGGCTCAACACGATCGGCAACAGACCGCTTTTGAAACTGTTATTGAAAAAGATATCGGCGAAGCTCGGCGCGATCACGACCTTGAAACCGAAATCTGTGAGCGCCCAAACCGCGTGTTCGCGCGATGAACCGCAGCCGAAATTCTCGCGCGCAAGCAAAATTTGCGCGTATTTGTACGGCGTTTTATTGAGTACGAAATCAGGATTGACGCGGCGCTCTTTGTTGTCGATGCCGGGCTCACCCGGGTCGAGATAGCGCCAGTCATCGAACAGATTCGGGCCGAAGCCGCTACGTTTGATCGACTTCAGATATTGCTTCGGGATAATCGCATCGGTATCGACATTGGCACGATCCATCGGTGCGACGATGCCGGTGAATTTTTCGAATTTTTCCATCACAGATTCCTCTAATCCTTACTGGCATCGCTGGCTTTCTTTTCCAGCGCCTTGCCGGCTTTCTGGATATCTTCACCCAGCCCTTTCATGGTTTCGCAAGCCGACAGCGTGAACACCATTGCGATCAATATCATTGCAGTAAATTTTTTCATCACTCAAACTCTCCACAGATTTCTGACATCGGTAAAATGACCCTTCACGGCAGCGGCTGCAGCCATTGCCGGGGAGACCAGATGGGTGCGCCCACCCTGCCCCTGTCGGCCTTCAAAGTTGCGATTGGAAGTCGAGGCACAGCGTTCGCCCGGCTCCAGCCGATCGGCATTCATCGCCAGACACATCGAACAACCCGGCTCGCGCCACTCGAAACCGGCTTCGATAAATATCCTGTCCAGTCCTTCCTGTTCCGCTTGTTGCTTGACCAGACCACTGCCCGGCACCACCATCGCCAGTTTGACATTATCCGCCACCTTGCGCCCTTTGGCGACCTCGGCGGCATCGCGCAAATCCTCGATGCGCGAATTGGTGCAGGAACCGATAAAGATTTTATCGACAAAAACCTGCTCGATCGGCTCTCCAGCCTGCAGCCCCATGTAATCGAGCGCTTTCTGGATACCGTCGGATTTGACTGCGTCGGCCTCGGCCGCAGGGTCGGGCGTGGCAGCGCTGACCGGCAACACCATTTCCGGCGATGTGCCCCAGGTGACCTGCGGCTCGATCGATGCGGCATCGATCACCACTTCACGGTCGAATTTCGCATCGTCGTCGCTGTGCAGGGTATTCCAGTATTCGACAGCCATCTCCCAATGCTCCGGTTTCGGTGCAAACGGGCGGCCCTTGACGTAATCGATGGTAGTTTGGTCACAGGCAATCAATCCGGCGCGCGCACCGGCTTCTATGGTCATATTGCACACCGTCATGCGGCCTTCCATCGACAGATCGCGGATTGCTTCGCCGGCGAACTCGATGGCATAACCAGTGCCGCCAGCGGTGCCGATTTCACCGATGATAGCGAGCACGATGTCCTTCGCCGTCACGCCCTTGCCTACCTTGCCGTCGACCGTGACGCGCATGTTTTTCGATTTCTTCTGGATCAGGCATTGCGTCGCCATTACATGCTCGACTTCGGACGTGCCGATACCGAAAGCAAGCGCGGCGAAAGCGCCATGGGTAGAGGTATGCGAATCTCCACACACCACGGTCATGCCCGGCAGGGTTGCGCCCTGCTCCGGCCCGATCACATGCACGATGCCCTGACGTAAATCATTCATCCTGAATTCGGTGAGATCGAATTCAACGCAGTTTTTATCCAGCGTTTCGACCTGGATTTTCGCCACCGGGTCAGTAATGCCCTGCTCGCGATCGGTGGTCGGCACGTTGTGATCCGGCACCGCCAGAATCGATACCTTGCGCCACAGCGGGCGGTGGTTGAGTTGCAAACCTTCAAAGGCTTGCGGTGAAGTCACTTCATGCACCAGATGGCGGTCGATGTAGAGCAATGCCGTGCCATCGTCTTCTTCGCGCACCACATGCGCTTGCCAGACCTTGTCGTAAAGGGTTTGTGCTGTCATCGCTATTCCCGTTGATTAAAACTTGATGCAAAGTCTAACTTCATTTATAAAATAACTCTAATTCATAATATTCATATTTTTCATAACCAATTAGAATAATGGATAGCGCCAACCTGCAAGCCTTTGTCAAGATTGCCGAAACCGGTTCTTTCTCGATTGCCGCCGGTGAATTGTTCATCACCCAGCCCGCCATCAGCAAACGCATCAAGCAGCTGGAAAGCCAGCTCGGCAGCCGCCTGATCGATCGCATAGGCAAACACAGTCAGCTCACCCAGACCGGCAAGGTGTTACTACCAAAAGCGCGGCAGATTCTGCAAGACATCGATAGCGCGAAGCAACAAATCTCCGACCTCGAAGGCAACCCGATGGGCGCGCTGACGATGGCCACCAGTCATCATATCGGGCTGCATCGCCTGCCGCCGGTGCTGCGCGAATTCAATCAGCGCTTCGGCGCCGTCGAGCTGGATTTGAACTTCATGGATTCGGAACAGGCTTGTCGCCTGATCGAACACAATGAGCTGGAACTGGCGGTCGTCACGCTACCTTTCAAAAGCAGCGACAAACTGACTTTCCGGCCGATCTGGAATGATCGGCTTGTGGTGTGCTGCGCGCTCGATCACCCGCTGGGCTTGCTCGAGTCTCCGCGGCTGGAGGATCTGGTCGAGCACCCGGCGGTGCTGCCATCGCACGGCACGTTCACCCGCGATGCCATCGAGCAGGCACTCAAGCCGGTGCGCGGTCAGCTCGCCATCAATATGGAAACCAATTACCTCGAAACCATCAAGATGATGGTTTCGGTCGGGCTGGGCTGGAGCATTCTGCCCGAAAGCATGATTGATGACAGTCTACGCCAGATTGACATGGATGGTTTCCATACCAGCCGCAACCTCGGCGCGGTGCTGAACCGTCAGCGCAGCCTGTCGAAGGCCGCCCAAGCGATGCTGGAATTACTCGATAAAAGCAGTGACCACGCCCGACCACCCGACTTGGCAGGCAATTCAGACTGACAAACCCGACTTCCTCCAGCAACACAATCACCCGCCAAGCGTTTTAAGAATTCTGCAAGCATGGCGGTCACCGACGGTCGGTTTTTACGGTTACCCCGAATTTGCGGTATGATCCGATTTTTTACGCAATGGATACGCTAATGAAATCAACCTTCCAGATCGTCCTCAGTGCCGGACTTATCCTGTTCAGTGCCTTCGTTTATGCCGGTAGTGTCAGTCGCAGCCAGTTCACTACACAGATGGATGGGCGTGAACCCACCGACCTGGTGGTTACCCTTGGCACCGGCGAACGCCAGATTGTCTATTTCACGGAATTGCAAGACCTGGCCGGACACAAAGTCACCCACCAGTGGATGTACAATGGTCACGTGATGTTCGAAAAAACCTTCGATGTCGGCGGCAACCGCTGGCGCGTGTGGAGCAGCAAAACCCTGCAACCCGGCTGGACCGGTCGCTGGACCGTCAACACGCTGGATGAAGATGGCACGCTGCTGTCTTCGCAGGAATTCGAATATCAGTAAACTCGACCAACCGAACGTTCGCGCCAGAGATTAGCTTTGGCGCGTGCGTCAAACCCGCTTGTCTGCTGTCACATCCGTCACCTTCATCGCGATCCCCCAACCGACCAGCGCGAACAGGGCCGCAATCAAAAACGTGGTCGATGGTGACACCAAATCCCACAGCATACCGGCGACCAGACTACCCACCGCACCACCGGCACCAAAACTGACCGAAGAATACAGCGCTTGCCCGCGTCCCTTGTGATTTGGAAAATAATCCTGAATCAAATGAATTGCCGCGGCGTGATACATGCCGAAGCTGGCCGCATGCAGACTTTGAATAATCAGCACCAGCCATAGCTCTCCGCTAAACCACGCCATCAATATCCAGCGCACCGCGGTCAATAACAGAGACAGAATAAACCAGAAAGCCGCGCTGCGAATCTGCAACAGCCGGTGCATGAAAATAAACAGTACCACTTCGGCCAGCACGCCGAGCGACCACAGTAAACCGATCGACAGGCGCGGGTATCCAAGTGATTCCAGATACAAAGTGAAAAAGGTGTAATACGGACCGTGGCTGGCTTGAGTGAAAAAACAACTGAGCAATAAAGCGATCACTGCCGGCTGACGCAGAACCGGCCAGATCGAACCGGCCGGATGGTGCTGGCGCAGATACTCCGGCACCATCAGGGAACTGATCCAGATCGCGACAAAGATACCCAGCAGAATCAGTGGCAACCAGGTCACCGATATGATTTGAAACACCGCCCCGAGCACGATCACCGCAACGATAAACCCGACCGACCCCCACAACCGGATTTGGCTGTAGCGGAAACGTGCCTGCCCGAGATGGCCGAGCGTTACGACCTCGAATTGCGGCAACGAGGCATTCCAGAAAAAGCTGAACAGCAGCATGAAACCGATCATGCTCCAGAATTGATCGAACCACAGCAGTGGCAGAAAACCCAGCACCGACAGAATTGAGGTGATTTGCACGATGCGAATATGCAAGCCGCTGCGATCAGCGACCCAGCCCCACAGATAGGGTGCGACCACCTTGCTGATCGCCAGCGTCGCCATCAACTGACCGATCTGCAGCGCGTTGAATCCGAGTTTATCGAGATACAGCGTCCAGTACGGCACCAGCGCGCCGAGGCTGGCAAAATAAGCAAAGTAAAAGAGCGATAAACGCCAGTGCGGTACCTGTTTCAACAGCGTGCGGGATCAGTCGATTTCTTCGATATAGGTACGCGCGATCGGCGTTTGCACATAGCGCTTGTTGCCGTTTACCTTGACCCAGAAATAGTAATAGCCCTTGCCCGGCTCGGAAGTCACCTTGCCGTCACGCACGATCCAGCTTTTGACATGCGAATCATCGGCATAGGTCACCTTGTAATTGCCTTCCAGCCAAGACACACCGAGACGCGATATCTTGTTTTGTTGCTCCTGACTGCAGCCGGCCAGCGCCAGCAGTAGAGAAAAGAAAAGGATTTTTTTCATTGCTATCGATCCGGAAATAAAACAGCGATTTAACCACGAAGCCGCGCCCGAATGCGATGCCTATTTGACTTGAGGGCACCTCTAAAAATCAGGATTATTTCGTGAGTGTAAGGAAGCACCGCGCGCAGAACCGCAGTGTATAAGGAATACATGAGGATTTGAGCACGGAGCTGACGCAGCAATCGCGGAAAAAGACTATTTTTAGAGATGCCCTTGAAACAGTAACAGCAGCGCCAGCATGGCTGGCAGTGCCTGCACCCAGAAAATCTTGCGGCTGACGCTCAAGGCGCCGAACACGCCGGCGACGAAAACGCATAACAGAAAAAACAGTTGCACACTGAGTTCGCCCGACCATAAGCCCCACAGCATGCCTGCTGCCAGAAAGCCATTATAAAGCCCCTGATTGGCAGCAAGCTTCTGCGTGGCTGCGGCCTGTTCCGGCTTCATCGAAAAAATTCTGCGCCCGAGTGGTTTATTCCACAGCAGCATTTCCAGCACCAGAAAGCCGACATGCGATAACGCAATCAGCAGCAACAGAGCATTCAGTGCCAGCGTCATCGGTTCAGGACTTGCCGGCCGGTATCAGCGGTGCGGGATAGTCCACATCAGCATTCTGCGCACGGTGACGTAACAAGTGATCCATCAGCACGATCGCGAGCATGGCTTCGGCGATCGGTGTGGCGCGGATGCCGACACAGGGATCATGCCGGCCTTTGGTGACGACTTCGACCGGATTGCCGTGGATGTCCACCGAACGCCCCGGCAGGCGCATGCTCGATGTCGGCTTGAGCGCCATATGTACGACGATATCCTGCCCCGAGGTGATGCCGCCAAGCGTGCCACCGGCATGATTCGACAGAAATCCTTCGGGCGTGATTTCATCACGATGCTCGGTGCCTTTTTGTGCCACACAATCAAAACCGGCACCGATCTCGACCCCCTTGACCGCATTGATGCTCATCATCGCATGGGCAATCTCGGCATCGATGCGATCGAAGATCGGCTCGCCGAGTCCGACCGGCACGCCTTCGGCCACCACCGAGACTTTGGCGCCGACCGAATTGCCCTCTTTTCTCAGCGCATCCATGTAGGCTTCGAGTTCTGCCACCTTGTCGGGGTCGGGGCTGAAGAAGGGATTTTGATTGACCGCATCCCAGTCTTTCAGCTCGAGCTCGATCGGGCCGAGCTGCGACAAATATCCGCGGATGCGAATGCCGTGTTTTTCCGCCAGATATTTCTTGGCGATACCACCGGCGGCAACGCGCATCGCGGTTTCGCGCGCCGAAGAGCGGCCGCCGCCGCGATAATCGCGCAGACCGTATTTTTGCAGATAGGTGTAATCGGCGTGGCCGGGTCGAAACTGGTTCATGATGTTGCCGTAATCCTTCGAGCGTTGATCCTTGTTGTGAATAATCAGCGCGATCGGGGTGCCGGTGGTTTTGCCCTCGAACACGCCGGACAAGATTTCCACTTCGTCGTCTTCGCGTCGCTGTGTGGTGTGGCGTGAAGTGCCGGGCTTGCGGCGATCCAGATCGTTTTGCAGATCGGCGGCGGATAAAGCCATGCCCGGCGGGCAACCATCGACAATGCAACCGATCGCCGGGCCGTGGCTTTCGCCGAAGGAAGTCACGACAAATAATTTTCCAAAACTGTTTCCAGACATAAATTTCTCTTGTTATGGTGGTGCTGTTGAATTTTTTTGCTTCAGCACAAGATTACACAGATGACCTATTCTACTCGAAAATTAGGCTCGGCGTTTACCTGGGCTGGCTGGATTGGCGGTCTGCTGGTTTTGCTTCTGCTTTTCAATAAAATGCTCGATCATCAGCAAAACCCGAATCAGCGTATCGATACAGTACAACGCGAGGGCGCTCAACAAGTCGTGCTGCAACGAAACCGGCAGGGCCATTATGTATTTAATGGCTCGATCAATGGACATCAGGTGACTTTTATGGTGGATACCGGCGCGACCACCACCAGTATTCCGCTGCGCCTCGGAGAAAAACTGGGTCTGCGTAAAGGCTACCGCTTTCAGGTTCAGACCGCCAATGGCGTAGCCGACGCCTGGTCCACCCGCATCGACAGTCTGCGCATCGGTGAGATGGAATTCCATAATGTTCAAGCCAGCCTGAATCCGGGCTTTCAGGGCAACGAAATTCTGCTCGGTATGAATGTGCTGAAAAACATAGAAATGATTCAACGGGGCGACGTTATGATCCTGCGCAGATAGTCGTTTTCAGGCCGATTAATCTGGCTAGTACTATGTGAAAACCGGTTATTTCGCTTTTTTTTGAACTATTCATATAATGCATTTCTCTAAGGTGCTGTATATGGCTAAAGCCATAACAATAAATGAATAAATCTTTTAACTGAGGAAAACTAAATGATTACTGCAAAGAAAATCTCCGGTGTCGCTCTGGCCGCTGCTGCCGCAACCATGTTCGCAGTTGCGCCAATGAATGCTTCTGCTGCCGCACACAAAGCCGGAAAATGTATGGGTGTAAACGGTTGTAAGGGTCAAAGTGCTTGCGCCACAGCGACTTCAAGCTGCGCCGGTCAGAATTCCTGCAAAGGTCAGGGTTGGGTAAAGGCAACCAAGGCGGAATGTAAGGACAAAGGCGGCAAATTCGAAAGCTGATTTCGCGTTGATCCGATAAAAAAAGCACCGGTCTCCGGTGCTTTTTTTTGCCTGTTATTCACTGACGGATTATCATTACCTCGACATCTACCACGGCTGACATCATGCCCGAATCCACCTCAAAACCCTTCCTCGGCTTCGGCCTCGGCCTGCGTGCCGAACATTATCAGGAAATCATTGAACTGCAACCGAAGCAGATCGACTGGTTTGAAATCATTTCCGAGAATTACATGGTCGAGGGTGGCAAGCCGTTATATTTTCTCGACAAAATCCGTCAGGATTTTCCGATGGTGATGCATGGCGTATCGATGTCGATCGGCAGCACCGACCCTCTGAATTTTGATTACCTGAAAAAACTCAAGATTTTGATGAAACGGGTCGAACCAAAATGGTTTTCCGACCACCTGTGCTGGACCGGGGTCGATCACAAAAACATGCACGATCTGCTGCCATTACCCTACACCGAAGAAGCGGTCAAGCACATCGCCAACCGCATCAGTCAGGTGCAGGATTATCTCGGCCGTCAAATGCTGATCGAAAACCTGTCGAGCTACATCACCTACACCCACGACGCGATGAGTGAATGGGAATTTCTGACTGCCGTGTGCGAAAAAGCCGACTGCAATATCCTGCTCGATGTAAATAATATCTACGTCAGCAGTTTCAATCATCATTTCGATCCGATGGATTACCTGCGCGGTGTACCGGCCGAACGGGTATGGCAGCATCATCTGGCCGGTCATCAAAACAATGGCAACCTGATTATCGACACCCACGATGAACCGGTCATCGACCCGGTGTGGGATCTGTACGCGCAAACCGCCGAACTGCTCGGCCCGGTCTCCACCATGATCGAGCGCGATGCCAATATTCCGCCGCTGGCCGAGGTACTTGCAGAACTCGATCAGGCGCGTGCGATTGCCGCACCGTTTTATGAGCGCAAGCAGGAGGCGCAAGCATGAGCGAACATTTGCGTCAACTGCAGCAGCGCTTTCAGGATTACCTGCTCGACCAGTCGCATGATTTCGAACAGGACATTATCAGCACCGACGATGCCAGAGCCGAACACCGCCTCGGCGCTTATTACAATGCCTACCGCATCCGCCTGATCGATTGCCTGGCCACCGATTTTTCCGGCCTGCTCAAGGAACTGGGCGATGAAGGCTTTGAATTCATGGCTTTGGAATACCTCAAGCTCTATCCGTCCGAACACCCGTCGGTGCGCTGGGTCGGAAAACACATGGTGGAATTTCTGCAGCACAGCGGCCAGCCCGAAGCGGAATTCTTTGCCGAGCTGGCAAATTTCGAATGGAGTCAGGGCTTATGCTTCGATGCGGCTGATGCAGATCGCCTGTTTACGCTGCAAGACATGGCGCAAATCGATCCGGCGGCCTGGCCGACACTGAAGTTTGATTTTCACCCATCGATGCGCTGGCTCGACCTGAACTGGAACGTGCCGCCCTACTGGGTCGCGCTCGACAAAGACGAAGAATTACCGCCAAAACAACGCGGCGAATACCCGACCCGCTGGCTGATGTGGCGCAAGGAACTTAGCCCGAACTGGCGCTCGCTGGATGTGAGCGAAGCCTGGGCGATCGAAGCGGCGGCACAGGGTGCCAACTTCGCCGAACTGTGTGAAGGCTTGCTCGAATGGATCGGTGAAGACGCCGTCGCCGTGACCGCCGCAGGCTTTTTGAAACAATGGATCGTCGATGAGTTGTTGATTGAGGTTTCAGCCACCGAAGATTGACCAGTCCATCCGGTCCCAGGTCCAGTACAGCCCCATCGCGGCAATCGCCAGCGACCCCGGAATCACCACCACGCGACGATACAATTGATCGCGGTCGCGCAGCCAGAACACGGCTGCAAAGGCCAGCGAAATCACCGCCAGTTGCCCCAGCTCAACCCCGACGTTAAAAGAGATCAGCGCGGTGACGAAGTCTGACTGCGGCAGTCCCAACTCGGTCAGAACGCCAGCGAAACCCATGCCGTGCAGCAAACCGAATATAAACACAACAACAACTCGCCACGGCTTGAGTTCGCGCGTTACGATATTCTCGATGCCGACAAAGGCAATCGACAAAGCAATCAATGGTTCGACGATGCCTGACGGCAGACTGATTACACCGTACACACTGAGCGCCAGCGTAATACTGTGCGCCAACGTGAAGGCGGTGACCTGCCATAGCAACGGCGATAATTTTCGGCTCAGTAAAAACAGCCCCAGCACAAACAGGATGTGATCCAGTCCCAATGGCAGAATATGTAAAAATCCCAGTTCGACATAATCGATGGCGACTTCGGTCGAGCTACGCGGAATGACTTTCTGACCCAGTGCATAAGCCGGGCTGGGTTGCCCCTGCACCAGCCAGTAGGTCTTTTTTTCCGCTTCGCCCTGCTGCACAAAGTTGACGACCGCATCGCCATATTGTTCAGCGTAGGACCACACCGCTTCGGTTGCGCCGTCAGGGATTGCCGCATGATAATGAATCACCGACTTGCGCGACAGCCGGGTATCGCCCACCTCGGGTACATCGATGCTATCGTAAACCCACTGGACAGGCTGGCCCGACAGTTGCAATGACAGCCCCTTACTGTACTCTTTGGCGAAATCGCTGAACTGCAAGCGGATGTCCGCAGCCGGCAAGCTGCGCAAATGGTTATACGTTTCTACCTGTGGTGCATCATTGGTATCTTCCTGTTTCAGATCGATACCGGCGAGCAGGGCCTCGGCATTGGTTTGCACACTGAGGTGCACCGTCGCATCCGTCGAGAACTCCAGCGTGACAATTGCCGGGCGAATTTTATGTGCCAGAGCCGGGTTCAACCAACACAGGGACAACAGACTGAAAAGCAAAAAATGAACAAAAAGATTTCTATGAAAAACCGTTGGCTGATTCAAGTGATGATCCTGCTGGGTTGTGGATGGTCGGGTCTGGCTCCGGCACATGACTTCTGGCTCGAGGCGCATCCATTTTATACCAGTGTCGGAAAATCTGTCGATATTTCTCTGCATGTAGGCACCGGCTTCAGCGGCGACAGCCTGCCCAATATTTCCGACTGGTACGACGACTTCAGTGTCTTCGAGGGCGCTCAGCGAAAACCGGTCAACGGAGAACTCGGGCGCGACCCGGCCGGTTATTTCGTGACAAAAAAAGCAGGCAGTTATGCCGTCGGCTACCAGAGCACTTCCAGTTATGCCGAACTCGACCCTGCCACCTTTATGAAATACATGACCGAAGAAGGACTCGACAATGCCCTGCTCTACCGCCAGCAACACAAGCTGATGGAGCAGCCGGCAAAAGAGAATTTTATCCGCCACGCCAAAGCACTGATTCAGGCAGGGGATCAATTCAAGATCGATAGCAGCGGCAAGGTTTTCGGTTATGCGCTGGAAATCATCCCGCTACAAAACCCGTATCGATTGCAAAGCGGTGCGGCGCTGACCGTGCAGATTTTGTATCAGGGTCAGCCGGCAGCGAATGTCTTGTTACAGGCCAGCAGCAAACCGGCTACTGAATCCGTACAACGGGTTCGCTCGAATGAGCAGGGCCAGGCCACGATTATACTGGATCAGGCCGGCGCCTGGTTACTCAAGGCGGTGAAAATCGTTCGCCTGAACAACCAGAAGGCTGACTGGCAAAGCCACTGGGCCAGCCTGACATTCGAGATGAGACGGCCTTAAACCCGTAAGTTTTGAGGAAGTTTTTGACGTCCACCGCCCTATAATAGATTGCATAATTTACAGCAGTTCACAGCTTTATTTTATTGACACTTTTCAGGAGTAAACGATGAGCAATTACGCTTTTTCAACCACCATACCCCAACCTATCGATGCCGCCATCGAAACCCTCAAAGCCACGTTGATGAACCATCATCTGGGCATTGTCAGTGATGTCAATGTCGCTGGTATCGTCAAAACCAAACTGGATCAGGACATGCCGGCGTATCGCATTCTCGGCGCCTGTAATCCGAAAATGGCCAAAACCATGATCGATGCCGAACCTTCCGCCGGCGCACTGCTGCCCTGCACCATTGTCGCGCGTGAAGTAGATGGCGAAACCGTTATCGATTTCATGGATCCGATTGCTGTACTCGGCATTGCCGGGAATGAAGTGATGGATCAGGTAGCGGCGGAAGCAACCGAAAAGTTGAAAGCGGCCGTGGCAGACTTGCCGAAATAACCGACGCATTTCAACGCTCGTACTGGCTGCCAGTCAGGCCGATTGGTAGCGCGAATGCGAAAGCGGTTGTGGAAACTTTCTGCAAGCGCTTTCGCTTCCTGCGCTCGGGGCGATGCAACTTCGCACGTTGCTCGAGCTCGTCCTCCCCCTTAGCCTGCCGGGCGCTCCGCCCCGCAGTTCCAGCAAACCTGAAAACTGCCCGGATTCATTTCTCCGCATCGCGCGCAAAACCAGTCCGCCTGCGGCTGATTTTGCAACTGCGCAATCCGCTCCAGCGCTGCCGCTTCATCCTCGTCATTAACCACCCAAAGCTCCGGCCAGGTTTCAAACGGTGACAAGTCTCCGACCCCACCGCTGGCAAATTCATTTTCTACCACGCAGGCGATACCGGCATCTTGCAGGACATTTTTCAGATTGAAAACAATCAGTCGATTTTCATGGCTGAAGACCTTTTTCATCCAGCCGAATCAATCATTGAAACGATAATGTTTGGAAACGAATTCCAGCACCTTCCAGGTACAGGACATGCCTTTCGGAAAGGTCACCAGGTCGCCACGGCCAAGTTCGACCGGTTCTCCGCCCTCGGGCGTCACAATCACCCGGCCTTCGAGAATGTAACATTCTTCCTGGCGGTCATAGGTCCACGGAAATTCGGAAGGTTCCTTTTCCCAGATTGGCCATTCTTCCACGCCCAGCACATCGAGCTTGCCTGGCGCCGGATTATGTTCATACAGGATTTCATTAATCATTTCATGCCTCGTGATTCTTTGATTTGTTCGTACGCATCCTTGATTTGCTGGGTTTTTTCGGTGGCATCGCGGATCATTTGCTCCGGCAAACCCTTGGCCACCAACTTGTCAGGATGATGCTGCGACATCAGGCGACGATAAGCCTTTTTGACTTCCGAATCGGACGCTGTCTGCTCGATTCCGAGCATCGTATAGGCATCTTCCAGTGTTCGATGGCGCGGCTGCTGACCCGGCTGATAACCTGCCTGTCCAAAGCCGACCTTGAGCATTTCTTCCAGCCGCCGAAACTGCGATTCCGGTACACCGAGGCGATGACAGATATGCAACAGCAATTGCTCTTCGGTCTTATCCAGCACACCGTCGGCATAGGCCGCCTGCAATTGAATCTCCAAAAACATTTGCAGCAGGTTACTTCGACGGCCTAATTCCTTCTTGAATTGATCGAGGATTTCATCCAGCGGGAAATCCGCCGACTTGCCTTCGTTGAACAACTTTTTGGCAGACTCACGCACCTCGGCATCGAGTTGCATGTGATTCATCACCGCTTCGGCCATGCGAATTTCATCGCGGGTGACCTTGCCATCGGCCTTGGCGACATGTCCCATTACCGAAAAAGTCGCGGTAAAAAAAGCAGCCTGCACGCGCTCTTGCTGCCCTGGTTCAAAGCTTTCGTTCCCCAGCATCGAGCCGAGCCCACGATCGAAATTATGCCCGAAAGCGATACCGATCAACGCGCCCAGAGGGCCGCCGATCATGAATCCGAATGCGCCACCAAGCGCCTTTCCCCACCAGCTCATAGTCAATCCTGTTTTTGCAAAAGATAGAATTTATAAATCTTGTAGTCGGCAAAGGCTTTGGCTGTGCGTTCACCGCTGAGATATTTGTAGTCGATCTTGTCGAGCTTCTTGCGAAATTTCCAGCTGAATATTTTCGACAACAGCGGTCGATTGGCCTTGAAGGTGTAACCGATCAGCTTCATCGTCGGCAAGATCAATTCGCGTCCCATCTGATCGACCAGATCGATATTCGGCGCCGTTTCGGCAGTGATATCGATATCCTGCAAAACCTTCAGTCCGGAGTGTTCAAGCTCTTTAATAAAATCATCAAATTTATGGCCGCCGCCAACAATCGATTTGCCCGGCGTATTGCGTTTGAAAAAATCGCAAATGACAATATGTCCACCGGGATTCAGCAAGGATTCGGCCTTTTTCAGCACCACATCCAGTGTGATGTATTGAAAGCTCTCGCTGAACATCACCAGGTCGAATTTATCGTCGAGTGAGAATTCAACGTCTTCAAAGCGACCATGATGGATCAGAAAATCATCTCCAGCCTGGTTTTGAGCGGCTTCCGACAACAGCGGGCTTGGCGAAACGCCCTGCACCTGATAACCGCGACTGAGTAATTCCGTTGCCACGCCACCGGCACCACAACCGACATCGAGTACGGTCTTGACCCCGGACGGAAAATGCCCGATCAAAAAGTCGGAATATCTCTTTTGCGCCTGCGGCAGATTCTGCACGGTCAACGGCAGGTCATCGCTCCACAAGCCATAGTGCAAGTCTTTGGTGCCGAGAAAAAAATTGAACAGATTGAGACCAGCCACCAGACCGACTTCGCGGGAATCCACTTTTGCTTGTTTTGCCATTGCTGAGGTATTTATTTCAGAGTTTGTTGTAATTCTTTTCCGGTGATGCAGAAAACGCCATCGCCACCGTGTTCGAACTCGATCCATGACAAGGCCAGCCCGGGGTACTTCTGCATCATTGCCGCCTGCGAATTGCCGACTTCGACTACCAGTAAGCCATCGTCTTCGAGGTAATCGACCGCCTGCTGCAACATACGTTCGACCACGTCCAGACCATCTTCACCGGCGGCCAGCCCCAGTTCGGGTTCGGCTTTGAATTCCTGTGGCAACGCCGCCATGTCTTCGGCATCGACATAAGGCGGATTGGATACGATCAGATCAAATTTTTGCGGTGGAATCAGTTCGAACAGGTCAGATTGATACAACACAAGATGGTCGTCCAACCCATGCTTGCTACGGTTGATGCGAGCGACCTCGAGTGCCTGCTCCGATACATCGCTGCCGACCACCCGTGCATCAGGAAAGGCATACTGGCAGGCGATTGCAATACAGCCACTGCCGGTGCACAGATCGAGCACGCGGCTGACCCGGCTGGCATCGATCCACGGCTCGAAGCGGTTATCGATCAATTCGGCGATCGGTGATCGCGGCACCAACACGCGCTCATCGACGTAAAACGGCAGCCCGCAAAACCAGGCTTCATGGGACAGGTAGGCGGCCGGTTTGCGCGAATAGACACGTTTCATCAACAGGTTCAGCACCTGTTCCCGTTCCGGCTCCAGCAACACACTGTCGAAATAATCCGTCGGCCAGTCAGACGGCAGCGACAAGGCATGCAGCACCAGATAAACGACTTCATCCAGTGCGCTGGCAAAGCCGTGCCCGAAGCTCAATTGCTGACGATTAAACTCACTGCTACCCCAGCGAATATAATCGCGCAGGGTGACGAGAGTTCGGGTGATATCCGGTTGTTCCATATAATATTCAGGTCAGGTTTTTGGCTAGGCTTATGTTGAGGCTTACCTTATAATGGCAACGATTTTACATGCTTTTCCATTTCCATTCCGAACTTTTATCCCGCAAAACACTCCGTGAAAAAGTCTTACCTACTCATTGCAGTGCTTGCGACAGTACTCGGTTTCTCCGCAGCGCTATGGCTGCTCAAACCCCAGCCGGTTCCATTACAAGCCATAACCTGGTTTGGTGAACAGGCCAAACCGCTACCTGCTTTCGAATTGACCGATCAAAATGGAAATGCGTTCAACCCGGACACTCTCAAGGGCCGCTGGCAGCTATTGTTTTTCGGTTACACCAATTGCCCGGACATTTGCCCCGACACGCTACAAATGCTGGCCAACATGGTCGCGCAAATCAAAGACCCCGAGGTGCTCGAACAATTGCAAATCACCTTTATCACGGTCGATCCTCAGCGTGACCAGTTGGACAAGATGAAATCTTATGTCACTTACTTCAACGCGGATTTCAATAGTGCCCGCGGCCCCATGGATGAACTCAACAAACTGACCAACCAACTGGGTATCTTGCACCATATCGATCGCTCGGAAGATGGCTCGAAATACGAAGTCGCGCATAGTGGCGCACTGGCTCTGATCGATCCGCGCGCTCGATATATCGGTGTTTTCAGTACGCCGCTCGACAGTGGCAAGATCGCCCACGACCTTTCCACCATTATCAACTCTTAAGGCAACCGTTATGATCCGCTGGTCCAGTATCCCCCTGTTTTTCTTTTTGTCTTTCGCACAGGCCGCAACCGGCGAAGTGCAATTTAGCGATGGCTGGATCAAGCAATTACCTCCAGTGGTACCGATGCGCGCCGGTTATCTGACCATCAAAAACCCCGGCGACCAGGCCCGCACGATCACCCATCTGCAAAGTGATGCCTTTGCCAACGTGGAAATCCACGAAACCAGAATGGCCGATGGCATGATGAAAATGGTCGAGCTGCCGCAGCTGGTCATTCCGGCCAAAGGCGAGGTTGAGCTCAAATCCGGCGGCAAGCATTTGATGCTGATCGACCCTGCCCAACCGTTGCAAATCGGCGACCGGGTCAGCATCCGGGTCGATTTCAGCAATGGGCAGCAGCAAGACCTGACCCTCGAAGTCAAAAAATAATCTATCCATGCAACAGCAGTCGCCAAACTGGGTCGAGCGAATCGCCGGCTGGATTTTCATCATCCTGCCGCATCATTTCATTTCCCGCATCGTATTCCACCTGACCCGCATCAAGGGTCCACTGGTGCAACCGATGATTCGCGGTTTTATCAAGGCCTATCATGTCGATATGTCGCAGGCGACCGAACCGGATACGCGCGCCTATAAAACCTTCAATGATTTTTTTGTCCGTTCGCTCAAACCCGAAGCGCGACCCATCGCCCCCGACCCGCAGGAAATCGCCAGCCCGGTCGATGGCACCGTTTCGCAATGCGGCGACATTCTCAATCATCACCTGTTACAGGCCAAAGGGCATTACTATTCGGTGCAGGATTTACTCGGTGGCGACTCCGAGCTGGCAGAAATTTTCAATGGTGGACGCTTTGCCACCATTTATCTGGCTCCGTACAATTATCATCGCATCCACATGCCGATGGATGGTTTGCTGAAGAAGATGATTCATGTACCGGGACGCCTGTTCAGCGTTGCGCAGTGGACCGTGCGCGCCATTCCCAGCCTGTTTGCGCGCAACGAGCGTGTGGTATGCCTGTTTGACACAGCAGCCGGTCCGGTGGCGATGGTTCTGGTCGGTGCGATCAATGTCGCCGCCATCGAAACCGTCTGGGCCGGCCTGATCACGCCGCCCAAGGGCAAACAGATTACCCGGCAGGATTACAACGACCTGAAACTGCAATACCGCAAAGGCGAGGAAATGGGTCGATTCAACATGGGCTCGACGGTTATCTTACTTGGCACCGAGCAAATCGAATGGGCCGAACATTTGCAAACCGGACAAGTGCTGGTGATGGGGGAAGGCATCGGTCGGTATCGACCCGCTTGACCGATCATCAGGTAAATCGCTGGCCCGGTAATCAGCAATGCTGACATCACGCGGATCGAAATTACACGCGCAAAGAACAGCGAGCCGGAATTACTCAGGCCGCATTATCGATACGATTGACGAAAACCGGCTGTAGCGGCCACGCGTCAGCAAGGCTCGCACCCGGTACTCGATGACTCCGCCGGCACGGAGACTGGCATCCTCAAAGCGGTGATTGCGCAACAGCGGCGATATGGTTTTCCAGGGTTCGCTGACGCCATCTCGGCGAAACAACAGATATCCACGTAAATCGTCTCGGAGCCACGGCTTCCACTGTAGAAGAGGCTGCCCGGCCGAGTTGGTCTCAACAGCCAGATTCCATTCGACCGGTATCAATTTTTGCTCGGTAAAGCTGCCGGGGCTACGAGCCGCGCTACGCGCCAGTTCCTTACCCTGCCGATCCAGCGCCAGCACTTGATAGGCTGGCGTCTTGTCGGAGCTGAGCGGTGCATCGACGAACCGGTTCCGGCTTGCGGGCATTCGCACCAATCGCTTGAAACCTGCATCTACTCCGGGGATCAGACGCTCCAGCGTATAGCTGGCTACCTGGTGAGCTGCCGGTGCGCTCCAAAGAATTTCTACCTTGTTACGATGTCGTGAGATATCACTGATCACTGGCGTAGCCAGGGTCTGTTCCTTCGCCTGCGCACTCGGCCTGGGTAATTTCTTTTGCACTGCCGATGGCTCGGCTTTTGGTAAGGCCGGTGGCTGTGCTACAACCCGGTTGGAAGATTGCCACAGTCGGCGGTTTTGCGAATCGACCACCCGCATGAAATAAATCCGCTTGCCGGTATGCCCTACCCACCGGTCGGTGATGCGCCCGCTGCCGTGCATCGACTCGGCGATCACTCTCTCACCATTTTTGCGGGAAGAATCGCGACGCAGGATTTGCACCTTGTGTCCGACAAAGGCAGAAGGTCTTCGCCATGAAATCTCGACGCTATTTGCCTTCGTTTGCAGTGTCAGGCGACTGTCCTGCCCACTAACTGCAGGTGAAGAAAACTCTCGCTGTTCGGCTGTTGAGAGATCGGCTTGATCAGTATCGGCAGGTGAACGCGGCCCTGCTGTCGATGTACAACCCGACAACCCGAGTAGTGTCAAAGCAATGAGAGGAATCTGGATCGAGCCGGAAATGACGTATTTTACAAGCATGTCCCAAGTTAAGCAGATTTCAGCAGAATCACAGCCCGCTAAACCCCGCTGGTCGCCAGCGGGCGATCACAAATCTTGCGCTAAAGTCGTATCAAAGGGTTGATGGACCTGGTCGATCATATCGACGCCTAGCTGCACCATCAGCAGGCGATCCAGCCCGACCGCGACACCCGCACATTCGGGCATACCGGCTTGCAGCGCTGCAAGAAAGTCTTCATCCAGCGGAATCGCCGCCTGGCAGCGCTGTAGACGCAATTTCTGGTCCTGCTCGAAACGCCGCCGCTGTTCATCGGCATCCGTCAATTCGCTAAAGCCGTTCGCTAGTTCCATGTCCTGATAAAACAATTCGAAACGCTCGGCCACCCGGCTATCTTTGGCCGATATCCGCGCCAGAGAAGCCTGTTCGGCCGGGTAGTCATAGACAAAGGTGAAATCACTGAAAGTCGGTGCAATCACTTCACTGATCAACAGATCCAGACAATCATTGCGGCCCAGCAAGCTGGCATCGATGCCACCGACCTGCTGTGACACAGCCTGTTGCAAACTTGCCAGATTCACCTCGAAGATATCGATCGCCAGCACCTGCTGAAAGCACTCGGCATAACGGAAACGGGTAAAACCGCCCGCCTGTGGTAACAGTTGTTCGATCAAGTCTTGCAGCTGATCCATCAACTTCCGGTAGTCGTAGCCGACGCTGTACCATTCCAGCAGGGAAAACTCGGCCCGATGACGCCGCCCCTGTTCTTCATCGCGAAAGGCATGACAAATCTGGTAAATCGAACCGCTGCCGGCCGCAAGCAAGCGTTTCATGGCGAATTCCGGCGAGGTTTGCAGATAACGGGTTTGCCCGTTGACCTGCGCCCGAACCGGCTCGATATGCACATCGTTGTTGCAACTGTCCGCCAGCAGCGGGGTATCGACTTCGAGATAATCCAGCTGCGAAAAAAAGGCCCGGATGTGTCGATACATCCGGGCCCGGGCTTGCCATTGCCTGTTGAAATTCATGCCATCCGTTTCAACCCTTGACCCGGGACATGTACTTGCCGCTGCGTGTATCGACCCGCACCTTTTCACCGATTTCCAGAAACAACGGGACATTGACCACGGCGCCCGACTCCAATGTCGCCGGTTTAGTGCCGCCCTGAGCGGTATCTCCTTTCAGGCCGGGATCGGTTTCGGTGATTTCCATTTCGACAAAA